>CAZAKZ010000121.1:0-17090 GCA_964485695.1 uncultured Planctomycetota bacterium
CGTATGCCCGGTGGTGTGGGAGGGGGGAACCGTGAGGTTTCCCCCTATCCCGATTTCCCCGGGATTTCAGATTTTTTCAAATTTCCGGGGTCCACTTCGGCCCGGGCCTGACTGAGGGGTGAGGGCATCGACCTTCGATCCCCTCCGGGGCCCGAAAGGCCCCGTCTCAAGCTCTGCTTTCTTGAAACCCTGGATGGAGGAATCGAGATGAAATCCCACATCAGACGCACGAAACTCCTGCTGGGCGGCGCCATGGTCCTGGGCCTGGTCTTCTTCCCCCTTGTCCTTTCCGGCATGGTGCTGGGCGGAGACGGCGGGGAGAAGGAACCCCTTCCACCCGGCCTCGTTCCGGCCACCAATCATGAGACCGTCCTCGTGCCCGCGGCACCGGAGAACCCCGACGCACCGGCTGTGACCTACGAGGATCCGGAGCCGGGCCTGCCGGGGGATGAATCGGCGAACCGGCCGATCCCCGATTACCTGAAGGGCGAGCCGTATCGCCTCTCCTTCGTGAGCGGCGACTACTATCCTCCGCAACACGAGCGCGTCGATCCCCGCCTCGTCGAGGGCCTGGGTCGCTTCGGCCGGGACCATACCTACGGCTACGTCATGTTCCGGGGCGCTGTCCAGGCGCACAAGGTCAAGACCCTCGAGGGCCTCGGCCTGGTGTTCGGGAGCCCTCATACCTTCAACTGCCTCCAGGCCTGGATCCCCGGCAGGGCGCTGGCCGCTCTGCGGGTGCACCCATTCGTTCGATGGGTTGGGTACGCCCGGTCCGAGCAGAAGGCGGACCCGCTCGTTCTCGAGGCGATGAACAACCCGGTCAACGACCCGACCCGACCCGTCCCGGTGTTCGTCAACGTCTTCGACAGCGATCTCGGCCCCTGGTCCGAGGAGAGATCCATCGACGAGGTGCCCCCGCAGGTCTCCGTCGATCCCAAAGAGGTGGCCATGCGGGCCATGGTGACCATGTCCAACGGTCCCTTCCACCGCGCTATTGAAGCCGAGGGCGGCCGCGTCATGGGGTACGAAGACTCCATCCGCACTTTCTACGTGTGGGCCACGCCCCCGACAATCCGACGCATCGTGGGGCTGGATTTCGTGGCCGGTCTGGACATGGCCCTCGAGCCCACCCCGGACCACGACCGCAGCATCCGCGTGACATCGGCCGACTACGTGGGCAACCTGACCTCTTACTGCGGCAAGGACACCTCTGTGGCCATCGTGGACAGCGGCTTTCACCACGCCCACTCTGACCTCTCCCAGACCTACACCCTGAGCTGGGATTACTCGGGCGAGGCCAAGCCGACCGTGGACAACTGCGGACACGGCACCCACGTTGCCGCTACCGTCTTCGGCGACGGTTCGGCCCGGTCCGACAGGCGCTACCGCGGGTCGGCCCCCAAGACCGGTACCCTGGCGAACCACGCCGTCTACAAGCTGAAGGTCTTCAAGGGCGACTGCAACGGCGGCACCAACTACCCGAACTACTGTCCCACCGCCTGGACCGTCACCACCAAGGGGTACTCTTCCTGGAGCACCCTGACCCTCAAGAGCACCGTGGTGCAGAACAGCTGGGGCAGCGGCAACCGCCTCTCCACCGGCTACTACGGCACCGATACCCTGTCGCGTGCCTGCGATACCAACACCCACACCCACCGGCAGCTCTACGTGATGTCGACCGGCAACTCGGGCGGAAGTTCGTCCACCCAGTACTTCAAGTCCACCCGGCCGCCGAACGTGGCCAAGTCGGCCTTTGCCGTGGGAAGCATTCTGGACTGGGACGACACCTCCGGGGCCTCCGGAAACCGCTATCCCGGCGCCCACCGGTTCTCGAGCTCCAAGGGGCCGACCCGCGACGGCCGGATGAAACCGCAGATCTCGGCTCCCGGCCACATGATCGTGTCGGCCAAGACCAACACCACCACGTCCTACACGGCCAAGTCCGGCACCAGCATGTCGACGCCCCACGTGTCCGGCGTCGCCGCCATGATGCACGACGCCAGCTCGGCCTACCGGACCTATCCCTGCCTGTCGCGCGCCAAGATGATGGCCGCCGCGGCTCCCTATGCGGGTATCCACTCCTGGTCCTCGTCCTCGGAGAGCTACTACAACCGCCGGGGCATGGGACAGGTGGACGCGTACGCCAGCATCTTCTCGAACAACACCGCCCAGGGATGGACGTCCGGGTACGCCTACCGGACCCTCACCCGTTCCAGTAGCGGATTCTATTTCGACATTACTATCCCTTCCGACGCCAAGCGCACCTTCTTCGTCATGAGCTGGGACGAGAAGGCGCCGGCGCTGAACGCCACCAAGGCGGTGCTCTACAACCTGGACCTCATCCTCGACGTGTATCCCTTCAATCCGGACATCAACAAGGGCGAGTACTATTCGCGGAATTCCGTCGAGAACTACGACTGGTACGGAAACATTTCATCCATCTCTGCCCTCCGGGGCAAGAAGGTGCGGGTGAAGATCCCCTTCTTGAAGAAGCCCACCTCGTCGAGCGAGGTCGTACGCGTGGGGGTCGGCTACCACATCCCGCGCGGCGACTACACCCCCTCGGCCTCGGTGACCGTGACCGCCAGCCCGACCAAGGTGAAGCCCGGGGCGACCGTCACCGCCACGGCCACAGCCGCCCTCAAGGACTACCGCGCCAACAACCTCTACATGTATCTGGCCAGCGGGTCGGGCTTCACGGCCACCACCCTGAGACACACGACCCGGGATAGCCGTACCCTCACCACCGATACCGTGGTCTCCAGCGCGCGAGACTCGAAAATGAACTGGACGCTGGGCGAGGCGGGATACTGGTGGTCGACCACGCACCGCCGCCTGACCTGGACGCTCCGCGCGCCCTCTTCCAGCGGCAGCCGCACCATCCGGGCCTACGCCCGCGGGGACTCGACGGCCTCGACCTCGGGCTACACCACGGTGTGCGTGGACGGCCTGGCGCCGAACAGGCCGTCCAACGTCCGGAGCACCACGCACGCCACCGGTGCCTGGACCAACCGGAGGAGCTTCACCGCGAACTGGACGGCGGCCTCGGACAACGGCTGTGCCGGCATGATGGGGTATGGCCTCAAGATGAGCTCCGGCTGCAGCTCGCCCACGATCCGGAACCTGGGCAACGTCACCACCTATTCGACGACCCTGCCGGCCTCCGCAGGATCGAACTGGTATCTGAACATCCGTTCCTACGACCAGGTGGGCAACGCGTCATCGAGCACCTGTGTCGGTCCCTACCGCATCGATACGGTGGCGCCGACGAGCGGGAAGATTTCCATCAACAGCGGCGCCTCCACCACCCGGAGCCTCACCGTGACCCTGAGCAGCCTCGGAGCCACCGAGACCGGAAGCGGCCTCTACCGGATGCGCTTTTCCGGCAACGGCTCCACCTGGTCCTCGTGGCAGACCTACGCCACCTCCCGGACCGGGTGGAACCTGGCGTCCTACGGCGGCGGCAGCATTCCCGGCCTCAAGCGCGTCTACGTCCAGTACCAGGACCGGGCCGGCAACGTCTCCTTGGCGGCCCTGGACACCATCACCTACAGTCCCCTGGACATCACCTCGGTGTCGCCGAACCGCGGCACCCTCATCGGCGAGGACACGGTCACCCTCACCGGTGCCGGATTCGCTTCGGGCGCCCGGGTCTACTTCGGCGGTGCGAGTGCCGCCGCCGTTAAGGTGTACTCCTCGACCCGCATCACCTGCCGGACACCGCGCCGTCTCTCCGGAGGGAGCGTGGACGTCCAGGTGGTGGTGGGAAGCGTCTCCGACAAGCTGACGCGCGGCTACACCTACGTGGGCGCGAGCGTCGTTGCGAGCGGGGATCCGCGACTGGCCACGCCCTACCCGGTCACCTTCAGCGCCCCCGTAGACGGGGGCAGGACCTACGTCGGGGCCGCCAGCTTCGGCACCGGTCCCCTCCTCCTGTCTCCGCACAATCCGCTATATCTGAGTCCCGACATCCTGTTCTTCTTGACGGTGAAAAACCAGGTTCCCACCCTCTTCAGGAATCTCCAGGGTGTCCTGAACGCTTCGGGCCAGGGCGTTTGCACGGTGATTCTCCCCAACATCCCGGCCATCGTGGGCCTCAGGTTCTACATGGCCTTTGTCTCCCTGGACGCCTCGAAGCCCCTGGGGGTCCGCACGGTTTCCTCGACCAGGGGATTCAGGATCCAGTCCCGGCCGTAGCCGGATTCGATCGCAGATTATCCCCGGCGCGGGGGCCCGTAGGCGGGCCCTCGCGCCTTGTTTATGCGTGAGTCCCTACCAGAGGTAATCCGCCTCGACTCCGTTGTTGCTCAGAGTGACCCGGATCGGTTCCTGGCCGGGCTGGAGGGCCAGGGTTCCCCCGATGTCCACCTTCCACGCGCCGGACACCTGCGGGGATTCGTGGATGTGTCCGTGGAGCGACACCCGCGGCTGTTCCCGTTCGAGGAATTCCAGGATGGCCCGGCTGCCCACTTCCCTGCCGTCCATACATACGTCGAGGCCCTTGCCGAGGGGGGGCGAGTGTATGACCGCGAGGGTTCGGGCGGGGTCTTCGAACGTGACGTTCCGGAGCTCTTCCTCGATGGTACCTCGGTCATGGAGGAATTTCTCGATGTCCTCGATGGCGATGTAGCCGTCCCCGGTGGACAGGACCGGATCGGAGAATTGCGGCGGCCGCGTGGCTCCCTCGTGGTCCAGCTTCACCCAATCCTTCAATCCGAACGGATACTCGGGCACGAAGTTGTATCCCCAGAACTTCCATCCCTCGATGTCCACGGTCCGGCCGTCGATGCGCGTGAAGAGACCCGCGGCCTCGAGCCCGTCCAGGTAGTGGAGGTAGGCCTTCAGGTCGTCATTGCCGAACATGCCCGCCACCCGGATGCCCAGGTCCCCGGCCCTCTTCAGCCAGGGGGGGAAGAACGCCTCGAGGAATGCCTTGCCGCCGCGGTGGGGGCACATGTCGCCACCGTTCAGGATGAGGCTCACACCCCGGCCGGCGGCTTCCTCCAGGGTCCGGTCGTACTTGTCTTCGTTCCCGTGGAAATCGGTGCAGAAGATGAAGGTCAGGTCTCCGGTATCCGCCATTATATCTCCGTCCGGTCAAACCACTCTGTGAAGCGGCGCCTTTCCATTAAGCACAGCCACGAGGTTCCCGGCCGCGATCTCGGCCATCTTGGAACGGGCCGTGGTGGTGGCGCTTCCGGTGTGCGGGGTGAGCACGGTGTTGGGCAGATCGAGGAGTTCCGGCTCCACCGCGGGCTCGTTCTCGTAGACGTCGAGGCCGGCTCCCCCGATCTCCCCTTCTCTCAGGGCCGCCACCAGGGCCTTCTCGTCCACCACCGGGCCCCGGCTCGTGTTGATCAGGACGGCAGTGGACTTCATCTTCGTGAGCTCGGCTGCGCCGATGAGGTGGCGGGTTGATTCGTTGAGCGGCACGTGGAGGGAGAGATAATCACTTTCGGCCAGCAGGGTGTCGAGGTCCACCCGTCGGGCCCCGACGGTCGAGTTCAGGGCCTCGTTCTCCTTCCGGGCAGTGTAGAGCACCTTCATGCCGAAGCCTGCGGATTTGAGGCCGAAGGCGGTACCGATGCGTCCCGCGCCCACGATGCCCAGGGTCGCCCCGGTGACGTCTGAGCCCAGGAACTGGAGCGGCCCCCAGCCCGACCACCGGCCGGCGCGAAGACAGGCGTCGGACTCCACCATGCGGCGGGCAGCGGCAAAGAGCAGGGCCCACGCGTGGTCGGCGGTGGCGTCGGTGAGGACACCCGGGGTGTTGGTGACGATGATGCCCCGCGCCCGGCAGGCCTCGATGTCGATGTTGTTGTATCCGACGGCGTAGTTCGAGAACACCTTGCACCCGGCCGCGGCCTCGACGACCCCCACGTCCACGGTGTCGTTCAACAGACACAGCACCGCGTCCCGGCCCCGGACCTTGTCCAGGAGCTCCCCGGGGTCCAGCACCCGGTCCGCCGGGTTCACTTCCACTGCGTAGCCCTGGGCCTCCAGGAGGTCCAGGCCGGCATCCGGAATCTTCCTCGTGACGTATACATTCCAGGTCATGAGACAGTCTTTCCAGTTCCTGCAGGATCGTCGTGTCGAAAACAGCCGGTCTCCACGGGAATACTATAGAAGAAGAGAGGAGCGCCTCCCAGGGCCTGCCCGGGTGACAGGCGAATCCGGGTTCATGAGAAGGAGTCGCATCCGTGTCCTTGACCTTCGACCCGGGTCCGATACCATGAATGAAAATCATCACAGCATAACCCGCGGCCCTGATTGAAGGCAGCACGATGGAAGCGCAAGAGAAGAAGAGTCCGGCGGAAAGCCCGGTGAAGATGAGCGATGGAGACCTATCCCATTTCAGCGGAACACGCTTGATCATCGTGATCGCGGGGTGGGTTTTCCTCGTGCCCCTGTTGATCGTCTGGTTTTTCTGGGCCCGGTCCCTCGCGATCCTGTAGTTTCCCTCCCCTTGCAGGAAGATTAACCGGGCGGGAATGAAAAAAAGACGGATGCCTGACAGGGCATCCGTCTTTCCACAATGTTCTTTCTGCGTACTCTCTACGTATATTCTGCGTCATCCCTCACTGATGTGCATGTGCCGGGTGACAAGCGCCCAGCACATGCACAGGCACTCAGTTGAAACGATCCGTCCGAATCGAAAGTAATGACGGACGTTCGTTCAGCATGAGGGATTCGCTTGAATTCGTCTCTTTTCCTACTTCGATTGTGCTCGAAATCTTCACCTAGCACTTTATCAACAACCGGCCCGGATGGGAAGAATCAACCCACATATTTTTTCAGGAAATTTCGGAACCGAGGAACGAGGTCCCAGGAGAATGTCAAGACCCTGTTTGGGTAAAAAAACGCCGGTCAAATCACCTTGGCCGGCGTGTCGCGGATCCCTGTTCACCCGCCGAATGCCAGGCACAACCAGACCTTGACGCCGATGTCCAGGGCGTCCTCGTCCACGCGGAACCGGGGATGGTGGCAGAGGTGTTCGATGCCCTTGTCCGGGTTCCGGTTCCCCAGGAAGAGAAAGGCCCCCGGTATCTTATCCAGGTAGTAGGCGAAGTCCTCGCCGCCCAGGGAAGGCTGAACGTCGTGGGTCACAGGTACCCGTCCGGCGAGGGCCCCTTTCACGATGTCACATGTCTCGGCGTCGTTCACGAGCACCGGATACCCGTCGACGATTTCCACCTCAGCCTCCATGGCAAAGGCGTACGCCATGCGCTGTGTCACTTCCCGGAGACGCCCGCGGACGACGTCTCCCACCTCCCGGCGAAAGGACCGGATTGTCCCGCGCACCACGGCCTGTTTCGGTATGACGTTGTCGGCGCTCCCGGCGTGGACCTGGGTGACGCTCAGGACCGCGGCGTCCAGGGGATCCACGTTCCGGGACACCACCGTTTGCAAGGCGGTGACGAGTTGCGCCGCCGCGATGACGGGATCGCGAGTCTTGTGGGGCGTCGCCGCGTGGCCGCCCTTTCCAGTGAGAGTGACGCCCCAGATGTCGGGCCGAGCCATGGTGGGGCCGACCACGAGACCGACCTGGCCGGTGTCAATGAGGGGCCAGACATGGATGCCGAAGATGCGGTCCACGCCGTCCAGGCACCCGTCCTCGATCATGGCCGGGGCGCCCCCGGGCATGGCTTCCTCACTGGGCTGGAAGAGGAACCGGAGCGAGCAGGGAACCACGTCCTTCATCCCGGCCAGAACCCGGGCGGCGCCGAGCAGCATGGCCGTGTGCGCGTCATGGCCGCACATGTGCGCCGCCCCCGGATTCTTGCTCCGGTGGGGCAGGTCGGACTCCTCGTCCATGGGCAGGGCGTCCATGTCGGCGCGCAGTGCCAGGCGCCGCGCGGCCCCGGGCACTTCCAGGTCCGCGGTCACCCCCGTGCGGCCGACCCCCTCCCGGACGTCGAGACCGGCGGCGCGCAGCTCCCGGGCCACCAGAGCGGCCGTGCGCACGGTGTCAAAGCCGATCTCGGGATCGGCGTGAATGGCTCTTTGCCAGGCCAGAACGCGGTCGCGGATGCCTGAAGCGAGGCCGTTGAGGTCGAGGTTCATGGGGTCCTCCGGTGGGATTCTACCATACAGCGTACCCGGATATCCGCCGGGTCCGGCCGGTGAATCCCGGCAAGCACGTTTTTCATTCCTTTTGCATACTTCCCCGGCCGGATGGAATATGATCCTTTGGAACCGGCCCACTGCGTCAAGAAGGGATTATTTTCATGCGTTCAGGATACTGGGTCTGCACCCTCGGGATTCTTCTCTTCCTCGGAACTCCTGGAGAGTTGCAGCAAACGGCCGGGCCGCCCGGTCAGGTCAAGAAGCAAGCAAAAGAGGCCAGCCGGGAAAGGGTGTGGGAGGGCTATCTGTTCAAGCGCCGGGGCCGCATCCAGCTGGGCTGGCCGGTCATCGCCATGGGTGTTCTGGCCCAGGATGCCCACGTTCTGGGAAAGGACCTGGCCCGGAAGCTCGAGCCCTTCGTGAGCAACGTGAAGGGCGATTACTTCTTCTGGAACTACAGCTGGATCGGCCAGGCGAGCAAGAAGGGACTCCCGGATACGTCCGTGGACAGGGTGCCGCGGGTGATGGTGAGGCTGCGGGGCCGGGTGGTGCGAAGTGATTCAGGCAACAAGCACAGAGATCCCTTCGATTTCACCGGCTCGGGCAGCCGCACCATGGTGGAGGGGAAGATCCTCACCCTGGAGTTTCTTCCTGAGTCGTGGCTCCGGACCTGGCAGGAGCTGGTTGCCCTCGACTTCAATCCGTACTGGAAGCAACCGGAAAAGGCCCTCGAGAAGGATCGCGAGAAGATCCGCATTCTGGCCGGAAAGGTCCTCGCGGTTCTCACCCGCATGAAGCGGATCTCCCGGATCTCGCCCGAGACCCGGAAAAAGGTGGCGGCGGTGGATCCTGGAGCCCGGGCTGTTTCCCACTACAAGAAGAGCATGGAGAACACCGCCCACCGGTGGCTGGTCAAGATGCGCCTTGAGCACGGCCTCGAGCTGGAAGGCCTCGACGCCCTGGGCTCCGTGCCGCCGAGAAGGTGGGATCTCCAGAAGTGGTTCCGCGCGGAGAAGAACAAGACAGCCTTCTTCGCCCGGGTCCGGGCCTACTTCAAGGGCGACCTGTCCGAGTTGAAGATGCCCTACTATCACCGCATCGGAAACTCCACCACCCTGAAGAGCGTCACGCTGGATGACGTGCAGGAGAGGTGGACCGAGGAGACGTACGACCGCCACCGGGCCGTGACCCGGGAGATCATGAAAGACGGCCGCTGAGGTGAACCGCAGGCCCATGCAGTCCTCCGGCAAGATCGCTTCCCCTCTCTGCGCCATCCTCGCTGGCGTCACCGTCATGGCGGTGGAGCTCCTGGCCAGCCGGTGGCTCGCGCCTGTCTGGGGCTTCACCCTCACCACCTGGACTGTTCTCATCTCGATGACCCTGGTCTGCGGCAGCCTGGGCGCCTGGATGGGAGGCGGGGTCTGCCCGCGCGTGCAGTCGTGGAAGGCCGTGGGCGCGTGCTTTCTTGCTGCAGGCCTGTGCCTGGCAGGGTGCGGTCTGGCGTATCCCCGTGTCGGCCCGCACCTGGCCCTTCTTCCCGATGCGCTCGGCCTCGCGCTCTCCACGGCGTTGATCGTCGGCCCGCCCGTCCTTCTGGTGAGCATGGTGTTTCCCCTGGTGGTGCACCTCGGCCGGGACGGCCGGTGGGTGGGACGCCGAGTCGGGAGGCTGGCGGCCTTCTCGACCCTCGGGAGCCTGGCCGGCACTGTGGTGCCCGGTCTGTGGCTGATCCCGTGGCTGGGTGTGCGGGCCTCGGCCCTGGCGGTCGGCGGCCTCCTCGTGGTGGCTGGTGCAATTCTCCTTCTCCGGGGAGGGGGCCTGCGTGGAGCTGCCCTTCTCGCAATCCTGGCCCTGGGCTGGGTCGCCGGAATCGGTCCGCGTCCTTCCTCGACACCGGGAACCCGCGCCGTTGTCGAGTCTCCCTACGGCCTCATCGAGCTGGACTGCTCGTACAACAAGGTGACTCTGAGAGTCAACGGGATCGTTCAGTCCCGGTACGAGCCGGCCCGGGTGCAGGAAGGATATCTCCTCTCGAACCGGAACTACTTCGAGCTCCTGCCCTACCTGCGTCCGGGCCGGTGGCGCACCCTTCACGTCGGCCTCGGCGCCGGCCTGGTGTCCCGGTGTCTTGCCCTCCGCGGCCTCCGGATCGAGAACGTGGAGGTGAATCCGGCCCTGGCCGCCCTGGTGAGGCGAAACCTGGATTTCCGGGATCCAGTCCTCGTCGGCGACGGCCGGCGCATCCTCCGCGGTCTGAAGCGCCGGTACGACTTCATCCTCCTGGACGTGTTCCATGGCGAGAGCCCGGCCGTGCACCTCATGACCTTCGAGGCCTTCAGCGAGGTGAGGCAGCGGCTCCTGCCGGGCGGCGTGGCGTGCGTGCACCTTATCGGCACCCCGGACTCCAGGGCCACCGCCTCGGTGGCGCGTACTCTCGGAGAAACGTTTCCCGAGACCTTCTTCGTCCGGAGCGGTTTCGACCGGGAACTACAGGACCTCTACCTTTTCGCCTCCGACGCGCCCCTCGAGGTGCCGGCGCACCCGGACCTGATCCGGTGGGGGTGGATGGGCGACGAGGAATTCCGGTCCCGGCCGGAGTTGGGCGAGGTGCTCACCGACGACCGCAACCCGCTCGAGGTTCTGAATCTGCCCCTGGCGCGGGCGCTCCGGAAGTCACAGTCGCAGTCACCACACCTTTCCGAGATCCACTGAAACGTCCGGGAGACGCGTGAAGATCACGGTTTCCGTCTGCTTGCCTTTCAGGGCGTAGCGGTCACCCTTCAAGCAATATTGCTCGAGGGTGTGCTCGTCCGGGTCGACCAGCCAGTATTCGGGAATGCGGAAGGTCTGATACAGCCTCTTCTTGATCCGTCGGTCTAGGGTCGCCGTGGACTCCGAGAGGATCTCGACCACGAGGTCGGGAACGCCCTTGATCTTGGCCGGAGTGATGATGTTCCGGTTCTTCGTCAGAACCAGGACGAGGTCGGGCTGTACGATGTCCGAGTCGGAGAGCTGAAGGTCCACTGGTGCATTGAAATCTCCCCTGGCCCGGTTCCTCGACCTGGACGTAGAGCTGGAACTTGATCCTGCGGGACAGGGTCTGATGGTAGGTCCCAGGCACAGGATTCACGCTGTGCTCTCCATCGATGATCTCGTGGCGCCGCCCGTCCTCTGGAATGCGCTTGTAATCCTCGTATGTGAGCTTGATCCTCGCCCTTGAATCGGCTTCCATGGCCTGGTATCTCTCTTGATTGACGGTGCTGGAGTATTAATCAGCTTGCCCACTATTTTCAGGGTAGAATGCGTTTTTCCACTTGTCAACATGCTGATCCGGTCCCATGAACCAGGAAGGCAGGTGACGCGTGACCTGGCGGATCTCGGTGCTTCTGATTCTATTACCGCTGGTCTGGGGATGCTCGACCACGTACTGGAAACGGACCGACGTGGTGGTGAAGGAAACCCGCATCGTGGCGGAGGTCGAACAGTGGACCTTCGAGGGAGAGCCCAAGGACGCCGGATTCTCGCACCCCGCCTCGGTGGCCCCGGAAGTCCTGTCCGCCTTTTTCAACCGTCTGAAGTACGAGAATCCACGGTTTCTGCAGAGCGCCTCCCAGGAGCCCGTGGTCCTGCCGGAGAACGTCGAGGACCTGTCCCTTGCCCTGGCGGACGGCCTGAAGCGATGCGGCCCGGCCCAGCGCATGCGGTTCCGGGTCAGGAACGCGCACCTGAAGCTCGGCCTGATCCCCACGGGGAAAAAGACCCGGGGCGTGGTCTTCGTGAAGCCGGCGGGTACGCTGAACGTGGCCCTGGACATCGTGGACGACGAGGCGGACCCCGAATCCCGGGATAATATCTACTATCGGGACTGGGGAGATCCCACGCGCCGCACCCTCAGCACGTACGTCCTGATCTTGCCCGAGGGAGCCAGGCTCCACCGGAGTCCGGAAGGCCGTACGCATGAACTCTGGATCGTCGTACCCTTGGAGTAGAATCCACATCACTTCAGGTGGTGGACCGTGCTGAGCCCGTACGCCATGGCACTACCACCCTTCAGGGCCTGAACCTCCACCTTCGGGTGCAGCTCGCCAATGGGTCTGAGCAGGGTGGAGCCCGTGGCTGTCAACACCTCCGCTATCCGGCTCATGATCGGGGGTCCGGAGAACCGGCCCCCGGCCACGAGGATGGAACCGTCGGCCAACACCACGGGATTGAAGCGAAAGCGGCCGATGTGGAGACGATGGGGCAGGGGATACGACCGGAGCTGGAGGCCGTCGAAGAATTCCATGTCGCGCAAGTTTCCGTTCTGGTCGGCGCCGCTCAGAATCAGGGCCCGGTACGCATCGAGGCCGATCATGGCATGGCCGCACCGGGGACGGGTCATCTTGCCCCAGGGGTAGAACTTGCGGGTGGAGAGCAGGAAGAGCTCGGCGTCGTCGCGAACGGCCAGGTTGGCATCCCTGCCGCCGGTGATGAGCACCGCACCCCCGGCCATGGCCAGGCCCGCGGCGTACTGTCGCTGCCGGGCCATATCGGGCAGCTTCACGAAGGTCCGGTTCTTCGCGTCGTAGAGCATGGCCCGGGCCGTGGGGCTGTCGGAATGGTCCTGGCTTCCGCCGGCAAGGAGGACGTATTCCCTGCCCGTTCCGGGGGCCTTGATCACGGCGGACACCGGATTCTTCAGGAAGTAGGGAACGGCGCCGATGGCCTGGAATTTCCGTGTTTGCGGATTATAGATCTCGGCCAGGGGATTGGTTGTGATCGAGTCGCCGCCCACCACCAGGTAGGTGCCGTCGGATAGGGGTTCCATGACGTGTCCGCCGCGTCCCGTGTTCATCGTTCCCACCAAGGTGGATACGCTCCTCACGGGGTCATACGCATAGGCAGAGCGCCTGTAATAGATGGAGGGGATGGATGGATCCCGGCCTCCGGAAATCAGCACGGTGCTGTCGGCCAGGGTTACGCGGGCATTGCCGTCCCACGGCTGCACAGGGAAGTCCTTCCGGGCATTCGCCAGGGTGAACTGTCGCGGTATCCTGGGGGCGATGAGCCAGGTGCACACGTCGGTGAACAACCAGGTGCTCCCGTCGCTCACGGCGCCCTGGAGGTGGATAGGGAGCCCTACCAGGGATTTCTCATCGGGCAGGGCGACCTTGTGGATGGCCGTGTTGATCGTTGTGAACGGGCCCGAAGCCAGGATGTGAATGGGGTGGAGGAGCTGTGGTTTCCGGATCGTGGAATGGACGCCGTGGGAGAAGGCAATGACATAGGCCTTGAAGGGGGCGATGTTCATGGAGACCGCGATGCTCGTCACCTCTCCGATGGCGCCTCCCTTGTAGATCCACAGGGAGTGCAGGGGCGGCGGCGGGGGTTGCGCATCCGCGCTGCCGAGGGCGGCAACGGTGAGGGCCAGGATCAGAAGCAGACCTGAAAAGAGGTGCATGTGGGAATGCGATGGCATGGCATGACTACCCTGTATCTTCGTGATTGGCGTCCCGGATAGTGCAGTATACCTCGAATGGCGGAGATGCAGAAGAGGTCGATCCGGATTCTCACACCAGGATCGAACTGATCCCGTGGCAGCAGGACGCGGTACTCACGATGACGGCACTCTCCCGGGCGCTAACCGCGCGCCTATTCAGGTCCAGGAGGGCTCCGGCAGTGAATCCGCCCACACCGGGCGCCAGCTGCCGGCTTACGAGGACCAGGGAGGGCAGGCCCTGGAAATCCATGGATTCCAGGATTTCGTGCAGGTGTCGGTCCCGCTGTTGTCCCGCATGGGTGCAAGTCAGGGCTTCCGGCCCCGGACAGTCGGAGGGGCAGATGAAGTCGGCCAGGCTGGAGAGGACGTCGCCGGTCTTGCCGACCGTCCGGCCCGGGAGGTCGGGCAATACCCGCCACTGCCCTTGCGCCCGGCCCGTCAGGCGCTGCAGCACCTCGCTCGCGAGGTGGAGGGGCACCGTGGGAACGATCCAGGTTTTTTCCCTGCCGCGCTTCTGCATCAGGGCCACCACGTGTTCGACTCCATCTCCCACGACAGCGCGGGCCTCAACGGTTCTCACCCGGTCCGGATCCGCGTCCACGACGACCACCTCGGATTCCGGGAGGCTTGCCAGGCGCGCTGCCGCCAGCCGGCCGAATCGACCGTGTCCGATGATATGAAACGTCTGTCCTGCCATGTCTCGTCCATTCAAACCGGAGTGGACCGATTCCAATAGCTGCTACGAGAGGTTGATCAGCACCAGGGCCGCCACGGTGGCGATCACCGCCGCCAGTTCTTTCGGAGTGAGTTTCTCCTTGAAGAAAATCAGGCCGGCGGCGTTGAGGATGACGATGGTGCCGGCGCCGTACGCCGGAAAGGCGACGGCGGCGGGAACGGAGTCCAGGGCCAGGATCAGGAAGTAGGAGCAGAAGAAATTGGGCACTCCCACCGCCAGGCCCGTGACCAGGTCGCGGCGTCGGACCGGAAGCTTCTTCCGCAGGGTCACAGCCAGGCTGAGGACCAGGGCAACAGAAAAGGTGATGAGGAGGAACAGGGACTTGGAGTCCTGCAGCCCGTACTTCTGGTATCCCTTGTTACTGAACTCCGCCAGGCCGCCGAGGACAAACAGCAGGAGCAGCGCTGGCCGGACCGCGGTTCCGAGAGTCCCTCGGGTCGGCCAGTTGACCAGGGCGATGGAGCCGACAGCCAGGGCCATACCGCACCACTGGACGAGGGTGGGATGCTCCCGCCACAGGACCAGGGACAGGGACATGGGCACCAGGATGCCCAGTTTGATGAAGGCTCCGGCCAGGCCGACACCGTGGTTCCGGACGCTGATCTGGTAGTAGATGAAGGAGAGGAAGAAGAAGACCCCGGCCCCCAGGCCCACGGCCACGGCCCAGATCCGGCTCGCCGCAGGGGAGAGGCGACTCCCTGAGCCCGCCAGGGCCCGCCCGATTTCGTCCAGGCCCGCGGAGAGGGACCCCTCGCCCGGCCCCGACGCATCCTGGACCGACACGAGGAGCGCGCCCACCACGCACGCGACCAGGTAGTTGGCGCTGGTCACGGCGTAACGATTCATGCCCGCGGTCTCGCTGTGCTTGAAGACCAGAGCGATGGCGGCGCTGCACAGCACGGCCAGGAGAAGAAAGGCCATGATCGGGCGTTTCCTTACCCACTACCCCGTAGCGAATCGTAACTCGTCCGGCGATCCCGGCGTCGAGCGAGCTCGCTCGAGTACCGCCTGCCGAGGTCGTCTGCGTGGTCGTTCATCCACTGCGTGAGTCGGGTATTCCCGGCCGGCGGAGAGTCCGTGAACAGGCGGTTCTCCATCAGGCCTCGAATTTCCTCGGGCGTGATCACGACGTCGCCCACGACTCGCCCCACTGCCTTGCCGACCAGGAGGCCCAGCCAGGGGGGAACGCGGATCGTCGGCCTCCGCTTCCCGATGGCGCGTCCGACGGCCTGGACGAGCTCCTTGAACGCGAAGGTCTCGGGCCCGATGGCATCGACCGTGACGTCGTCCAGGCGCGCACCCAGCTCCACCGCCAGGGCGGCAAGGTCATCCACGTAGATCGGCTGGATCCTGTATTTCCCGTCCCCGAAGAGACCGAACACCGGAAACCGCCGCAGCATCCAGGCGATGTTGTTCACGAGGATATCCTCTCTTCCGAACAGCACCGTGGGACGCAGGATTCCGTACGAAATCCCGGACTCTCTCACCGCCGTCTCCAGCCTCGCCTTTCCCCTGAAGTAGGGCAGGTCCGAGTCTTCCGACGGATTCGTGATGCTCACGTGGACCACGCGCTTCACGCCGGCCCGCTTCGCCGCCTCGAGCAACGTCAGGGTATTCTTGACCGCCTGGCTGTGGTTGAAATCCGTGTGATCGAACCGCACCCAGTAGGTGTTATAGAGGACGTCAGTTCCCTCCAGCGAGGCCGCCAGCGCGTCGGGGTTATCGAAGTTGTAGGGGTGGATCTCCACCGCGTCGCCGAACGGATTCTCCCGGTCCACCGAGTTCGTCAGCGTCCGCAGTTGGTGTCCCTGCTCCAGGAGCCGTGCGGCGATGTATTTGCCCGAGTAGCCGAAGGCGCCCGTGACCACGTGAACGGCCTTCCCGGCCGGAGTCGTCATGTGTCAGCCTCCTTGATCCATGGTGGTGTATTCCCCAGATACCCGGCCGCCAGGGCAAGCCCGCCATGCCTCTGGGAGACGAAAAAGTCGTTGGGAATGCCCTCGTAGAGCTGTGTCACTTCATCCGGGAGCCAGGCCATATCAAATTTCCAGCGCTTGTCCGATCTGTCGAACTGACCCTCCCAGGGTTGCCCGTCCTGGACCTCGTTCGTGAGGAATGATCCAGCGTCTACAGTGAGTCGGCCGAATGCCTCGACGACAGTCCAGAGGGCGGACGACACCCCTTCGATGTAGCGACAGTCGTCGTCTATGAATTCCATGATCTCATCAGAATGAAAGAGCAGCTCGAGCTCGAGCCAGTCGGTCCCCAGCTCCGGGAACTCTGACGAGCTCCAGACAGAAGTCAACGGCGCTGCTCGAAGCGTCAGGCCGTGGCAGGCGATCATCCCCCACGTACAGTCAATACTGATGTAGTCGAGTTCGTTGTCAGGGGGCTCCGAGGCGATCTTGGAAGCCCAACGGTCGAGCGCAGAAGAATTGAAACCGAAACGCCCAATGGCGGACAGGTACCTCTCCATGTACGGACGGAGGTTTTGATCCTTGATCTGTACGTAGGTCTGAACGCTGTGGAACTCCGGCATTATTATGAGCAGGCCAACAAATTTGCTACAACGGTGAAGACACGCTCGCGGATCAAACGGAATCGTATGAATAACCCGTCCACAGGGGGGGTATTGCGAGAATCATACCACGTTCTCCGGGCGTGGACCCAAAGAGGTTCTACCGATCCGGCGTCCATCTCCTGTTCGATTTCACTGGGGGTGAATGAGCCAGAACGGGCTCATTCACCCACCATGAAGCACTTGAACTAAACCGCTTCGCGGTAGCCTGACGGCAGCCTATCTTC
>CAZAKZ010000122.1:0-16929 GCA_964485695.1 uncultured Planctomycetota bacterium
AAAACGAGCAGGACGCGCTTCAGTCCGCAGCCTCCTGGAGCTTAACGGCATTGGGAATACAACCTGTTTCAGGGTACGACGGACCTGTTCCCCCAGCAGGTCCTGGGTCGTCAGCTCCTGCTGGGTGTGCATGGCACTGAGGAACAAGTTGTGGACACAAAGGAACGTGGTTGCCAGAATCGATATCACGATGGTGACCTCGATGAATGAGATTCCGTTTTGCAGAGGCTTGCGACCTGACTGGATCATTGGCTATCCTCCCTCGGCGTGAGCCACGTGGTCAGTCTCAGTATCTGATTCCCGGATACGCCTCGCCAGCGCACCTCTACGACCACGGGCAAATGGATATATCGCTCGTCCTTGGGGTGGGAGTCGACCGCGCCGTCACCATCGAGATCTCGAGGCAGGCCGAACAGGTCGTCATCCAAGTCTTCCCGAAGAACCGGATCCTGATGCGTCCAGTTTGCCGGTGGTGATCCCACAGGAAAGCGGACCTTGCCGACCAGTCCATCCGGGTCTCTGTGGACGGGGCTCAATCCATGGAGGGCAAAACCGGGTCCAGGAGCATCGGGAGGATCGTTCCTGGTCGATGCGTCGAAAGCAGCGAATACCGTTTTGAAATCGTGTTCTTTGAGAACCTCGATCTTGGCCCGCGCTCCTTCGAGTGCAGCGCGGAACTCCCGATTCAAGCGGGTCTGGTTCGAGTGTGAGAGAGCCAGGGAGGCCTGGGCCATGAGGCCGATTGCCAGGATCGATATGGCGATGAGTATCTCGACTGCCGAGAATCCGCAACAGGCATCGGAACCAGGAGACAGCCTTGGGCCGGAGTGGTTGGCTTGTGCAAGGAATGTTTTCATCCCATCTCCTCTGATCATTTTTTGCTATACTTTATATTGCTTATATAAATTATACCCTATCTAATCCATGGATCCATCAGGATTTGGGGCAGAGTCCTCGCGCCCGGATTCCATCGTTATCAATTCCCAAGGATCTGGGGAGCCGGGCCATTGACCTCGAGGCGATTCAATCCAGGGCATAAATCCTAATGAGCATTCATGTTAAAAGGTCTTCAGCCAAGCTGATTTGAACGAGTATGCCTGGCTACCTTGGACAAATATGGGGATGGATCGAACTCGAGATCTGATCGCTATTTCTGGGGGCATTCCGGCCTTATTTCGCAACCTGAGACACCAGTCGCAAGTCGTCCTTGATATCTGTCCGTCGATTTCGACAAGATGGCCGTGAAATTTGCACCGGGACAGGCGCGCCCGGTCTGAAAACGGACCCCGGATTTCCGCCGGGCTGGCCCGGCCCTGTAGGGGATTGAGATGAAACTCGTTTGGATGGTCTGGACGCTGGTTGTCCTCGAAGTCGGACTCCTTCCGACCTCGATTCCCGCTCAGGACGCACCGAACGCCAGGGCCATGAAGATCGGCCAGCCGAGCCGTGAGAAGTACCCCGCCGACACCGGGCCCGATTGCTGGTTCCGGTCCGTATGCGACCTTCACACGTTCCGGGGGCGGATCTACGTCGGTAGCGGGTGGATTGGAGCGCAGAAGGGTTCCACCTATCTCTGGTCCTTCGGAGTCAAAGAGGTTTTCAAGAAGCACTTCTCGGTGAGCGACGAACAGGTGCCTTCCCCGGTGGGATCGTTCCACGTCTACGACCGGAAGCTGGTGTTCACGGGTGGCGATCCCATGGGCAAGACGGGGACGCTCTTCCTGTTTGACGGCCGGAAATGGAGGAAGAAGTATCCTTGCATCCCCAACGTCCACAAGTGCGGCGACGTGGCCCTTTTCAAGGGAGATCTCTACGTCATCAAATCGCCCTTCGGATACTCCCAGACGGGGCAGGACCTGGTGAAGTCAGCGAACGGCGGAAAGTCGTGGTCCTACATACTCCGACACTCGAAGAGTGAGCACAACCTCAGTCTCGTCGGGATGGCTGTCTTTGACGACTTCCTGCTCGTCTGGGGCTGCAGGAACCTCAAGGCGGGCTACCGCAAGGCGAGTCCCTGCGCCTTCCGGTACCGAGGAAAGGGCGAGCTGGAACCCCTGTCCACTCCCCTCTACGCGTCCGGGACGAAGCACATTTTCCCCAGCAGGATCGTGCGGTACCGTAAGGGAATCCTCTTCACCGCACGGGCAAACCGCTACTCGACGGACATTTCCCCTTGCCCCCTCTATTTCCTCGATGACTTCCAGAAGGGAGCGGTGCTCGTCAAGAGGTTCGAGAGCGAGAGCGTCTTCGATGTCCTCGTGCGGGACAAGACCTGCCACGTGCTGACAGCCTCCCGGGAGGGCGACGACTGTTTTCGGGGGCGCATCCACACGTCGCCGGATCTCAAGGACTGGACCGAGGCCGTGACGTTCACCGTGAAGGCCCTGCCCT
The DNA here is from genome assembly GCA_964485695.1 of uncultured Planctomycetota bacterium. Classification (GTDB taxonomy): domain Bacteria; phylum Planctomycetota; class JAFGQW01; order JAFGQW01; family JAFGQW01; genus CAZAKZ01. The sequence continues at coordinate 2,392 of CAZAKZ010000122.1, forward strand.
TTTCCTTCGAGCTTCTGAAGGGCCGCTACTATGTGGGGCTGGGAAACCGGTGGCACGTGAAGTTCGCGGATGCTGAGTCGGGCAGCATCTACCGGATCGAAAGGCTGCAGAAGAAATGAACACCGACGAGGAGGAGAAATGGCTGATCGAGGCCGGAAGTTCCCGAGTTGCCAACCCCTATGTGAGCAGTTCATACACGGAGTCTGCCCGGGCCTGCGCGTGATGGGCCTGGTCTGCATCGCTTTGCTCATCGCCTCGCTCCGGGCTGTCTGCCCCCAGGAAACGAAAAACCGTTTTGATGCCGGCAAACTCACCAGACAACTCGATCTCCCATTCTTGCACGGTCATGGATCCTCGCGGCGGCATGCACGTCTTCTTCGCGCTGTCCGGCAATACACCCAAGCACCGGAAAGGGATCGCCCACGCGTTCACTCTCGACTACGTCCACTGGACCAGGCCGCGAATGGTCATCAGGGTGAGCGAGGTGAGGATGGAACTACGAAACGGCCGGAAGATCACGCCCGACCACATCGGCGGGCCGTCCGTGCACCTGAATCTGAAAGCCGGCGTGTTCGAGATGGTCTACCACGCGGATGCGAAACGGCAGGCGACCTGGAAAGAGGGCGGCGGGCGCCATTCTCGGTACGCCGTCATGGACGTCTAGCAGCCTGTGGATAAACTCTCACAGACCCCAATCGGTCCTTATCGCCTGAACAAGTACAGAGAGCCATGTCTCGATTTGAAACCGAACACCCGGGTTACGGCCAATAAACACATATCTCGGATGTGGTATTGCATAATCCAGTCCCAGGCCTTATGATCGGATATTGGTTGAGAGATCTGAATACGACCTGTTCAGGTTGCCAGGACTCCCAGATCACGATTCGTTTTTCCTGTGTCCGCGCCTGACAGCGAAGATCTGTAGAAATGGAGAATTTCCCACCATTAACCTAGCCGACTTTTCATCCACTTCAGTCGTTTCATTTTATTCAAGGAGGTCTATCGAGATGAAAAAAAGCCTGATTTGTGTTGCTCTCTTGCTCTGTATATGTGCGGGCTTGACGGCCCAGTTCGTATACAACCCATCCAATACCCCGGCCACTGGTGGAGGCAATTCCTGGCCCTTCAACCTCTACACCAAGTGGCGCTTCCAGTTCATCGTCGACAAGGCGATCCTGGGGACAAAGCCTCTCCTCATCACGGACATTGCCTTCTCGGGATCCTATTCCCCCTCGAGAACCTTTGCGGTGTCCGACTTCCAGATGAGGATGGGCCACACCACCCACAAGAACTTCTCTGGTGCAGGAACCACGAAGTTCGACGACATGATCGGCCCCGCCCCCACCGAGGTCTACAAGAGGGGGGCGATCAAGTGGCTCTGCACTTATCACGTCTGGAGCGACATCGGACTCACCAGCCCCTTCCTCTACAACGGGATCGATAACGTCTGCGTCGAGATCCGGTACAACCACACCACTTCCGGTGGAACGGTTACCCTGACCGATCCCAGCATTGCCCGTGCCTATACTCATGCCCGGTACGTTGCGGATCCCTTCAATGCAGTGAACTGGTACACTCCGATACCAGGCGAGATGATGGGTCCGAAACATCGTCTCACCGTCGCGCCTGCACCCTTTACCTGCAATGCGTCTGCCAAGCAGTCGGTGGGCACCAGCGGCGCCATCAGCCTCTCGAGCGGCCCGGCAACCGACTTATTCCAGATTGCCGCATCCATGGGCAACAAGGTCAAGATCGACCTGGGAAAATGCTCGGTGTATCTGGATCCGGATGGAGTTCTGTACTATTCCATCATGTTCGGCTCGCCTTACTTCAACGGCTATAGCGGCACACTCGTCGGTGGAGCCGGACAAGGCAAGTTCTCGCCTCCGGCCCTTCCGGCCCTGGTCGGACTTGACGTGTTCCACGCCGCGGTTGCCTTCAACAAGGGCGGAGTCACCGCCTGCACCAACACCGTGAAAACGGAACTGACCCGATAACTCGATTTGTCTGAGGTGGATTATTTCGATCGGCCTGATCCCGACACCGGGATCAGGCCTGTTTTTATGTGTACGCCATGCCTGGCGTACTTGACCCGCGATGGGGTGTGATCTGGGGAAGGTCAGGGGGACACAGGACCGTCGGAATTGACGGTCCTGTGTCGTGCTTTCACGGCTGGATGGTGAAAGCGTATGTGTTGGAAATAGTCAGAATGCCGCTCGGCGCGGTGAGGTCGAGCGTGATGAAGGCATTGTGTATCTTGAGGCCGGCCAGGACAGCTGCACCGGGGATGTTCAGCTTGGCCTTTGCCTTGCCGGCTCCGTCCAGCATGCCGTTGAACGAATCGAAGACGGCAGGCAACAGCCCGCCGGTGGATAGCACCAGGAGGGAGTCCGGGGAGAGGTTGATCTGCCGCGTGTCGACGGGAATGGGGCCTGCACCGAAGGAGCTGCCCACGTAATAGGCCACTTCATGTTGTTTCGGGGGGCGCGTCTGAGCTCGGTGGGGGGCCGAGCACGCGCCAAATGGCTTCGACCACGGCTGCCGTGTAATCGGCGGCGGGGCCCTGGAGGGCGCCTTCGGTGATCATCCGTGGGACGTTCAGCATCAGGCCCGTGAAGTGACTGAGAGCGAGCCGAGGTTCGACTTCCGGGATCTCATTCGCGTCAATCGCTCGACGGACCAGGTCGAGAATGATCTGACCCTGACCACCTGCGAGTTCATCGTCCTCTTCCGGACGGGTTTCCGGCGTGAGAAGAACGTAGCGAAATGCGTCGGGGCTCGTGTCGAAGGACTCGAACGTGAGGCTCACCCACATCTCCACGGTTTGCCGGAACGGCAGGCGCCGCGATGCCAACTGTTGCTTCTCAGCCACCATCTGATCGACGACGCGGTGGTACGCGGCACGAAGCAGGGCGTCCTTGCTCGGGTAGTGCTTGTAGATCGCCGCCTCGGTGACCCCGGCCGCCCGGGCGATGGCTCGCGTGCGCGCCGCGCCGGCGCCACCCTCGGCCACGACCCGGATTGCGCTGTTCAGCAGGTTTTCCTGGGTGTTCTTCATGGTCGACTCCGTGGTTAGTAAACGTTTACTCACCAAACGTGACCTGGCGAAATCACGCAGGGATTTCTGGGGACACATGAGGGAAAAGTACGTAAAGCTATCTATTTTGGAGATTTAGGAGGTCGAGGATTCCGTCCGGGTCGGATGATCGCCGGTTTTGGGGGCACTCCTGAGGATGCGAACAGCCTGAAGATCAGGCATGTACTATGTCCACCGCTTCTGGTATGGTTGCCGGCGGCAAACTGATACATCCCGACAGCAGGAGATCTCCCCATGACTTCACTCCGATTTGCCCTCGTTTTCTGGATCGTAGCCTCTGGCGTTGCTACGGCTCAGGTCATGACGGACGACAAGGCCGCCGGCACCATCGCCGTGAACGTGGTCGACGCGTCCGGCAAGCCCGCTTCCGGAATCACAATTGCCGGCCTCTGGGCCGCGGGCGGCTATCGGGGCGATGGCGACCGGGAGAAGATGATTCCGGTCGGACCCCGGTGGAAGACCGGCCCGGACGGGTCCGTGAAGGTCCCGGTTCGCGGCCGCCGCGGCCCCTACGTGTCGGGATCGGCGGTGGTCTCGTTTCTCACCTACGACGCGGCGCAGAAGCATGCAGCCCTGGCGGTCGTGAAGACCAAGGGCTTGAAGAAATCGGTCACCTTGAACCTCGAGCCCGTCGTCACGGTTCACGGTCGCTTTTACTGTCCGGGGTTGAAGCGGCTCCCTCGGTGGGCGAACGGCTACGTGTTTGCTTTCACCGCCGACGGCAAGGCAAGCGTACGCATCGCCGCCAGTCCGACCACCGACGGCAAGTTCAAGCTGAAGCTCCCGCCGGGGCAGTATCGACAGAACTGCTTCGGGGAGGAGGTCGAGCTGCTGCCCGTGGACCTGGTACTCAACGCGGACGAGCCCGACCACGATCTCGGCACGGTGAACCTGGAGGCCTCGGGCATTGCCCGCGCCTACGGCAAGGCGCCGCCCGACTGGTGGGTGAAGGAAACCCGCGGTGTTAAGGGAAACGTGGAGGCGGGGGATTTCCGGGGGAAGTGGCTCCTCGTCATCTACTGGGCCTGGTGGTGACCTCCGTGCCACCGCGGCAGTTTGCCGCGCCTGATCCGGCTCCATGAACGATACCGCGCGCTTCACGATCGTTTTGCCATCGTGGCCATCCACAACGCTGAGGTCAAGACCCTCGCCGAGCTGGACCGCCGCACCGCGGCCGCCCGCGCCCGTTTCTGGGGCGGCAAGCCGCTCCCGTTCCCCCTTCTCCTCGACGACGACAGTCTCACCTATACCGAATACGGGGTGAGCATGTTTCCCACCTTCATGCTGGTCGACCCGGCCGGCAAAGTGGTCGAGCGCGGTGATCCCGAACGCCTCGAGGCGGAACTCAAGAAACTCCAGGCTGCAAGCGAGAAGTCCGGGTAGTGGCAAGGCCTGATATTTGCTATTTTCATGCCGTCATTGAAACCGGCTTTCACCGTTTTTGGGAGATGAAGATCATGCCGAGAATACCGTTGTTCCTTTCCCTGATTTTTCTGCTTCCCTGTCTGGCCGGAGCGCAATCCGGTCCGTCCAGCCCCCCGCACGTCCTCATCCAGACGATGTCGGAAGAGCTGGACTATTCCATGAAGAACCTGGCCCTTCCTGACGGCACGAAACCGTACTTTCTTGCCTACACCATTACGGACGTCAAGAACCTGATCATCAGGACGGAGCTGGGAGCGGTCACAGGAACCGACGACAGTCACCAGCGTGTCCTCGGTGTCGACCTGCGGATCGGCGATTACAAGCTGGATAGCTCCCATCAGATTCGCGGGGGTCGCGGTGGTTTTCGCGGCCGGCGGGGTGGCGGAGCCGTTTCGGTGAGCGTCGACGACAATCCCATGGCCGTCAAACACGCTCTCTGGCAGGCCACCGACCGGGAGTTCAAGGCCGCGGCCAGCCGCTACCACCGCGTCCTGGTCAACATGAAGACCATGGTCGAAGAGGAGGATTCGTCGGCGGATTTCTCGCGGGAAGAGGCGCACGTGTATTCCGAACCCGAGGCGGCCCCGGCCATCGACCGGGAATCCTGGATCCAGCGCCTGCGCAGGGTCTCCAGCCTCGCCAGGAAATATCCCTTGATCCACAGCTCCAGCGTCTCGCTGGCGGGTCAGGTGTTCAACCGGTACTTCGTCAACAGTGAAGGCTCGAAGATCCAGACCGGGAACATCTACCTCAGAGTTCATGTCGGAGCCGGCACCAAGGCGGAGGACGGCATGGCCCTTTCCCAGAGTTTCATCTTCAATGCCGCCAGCGCCGACAGGCTGCCCTCGGAGGAGGAGATCACCCGGGCCTTTCAGAAGGTCATCGACAAGGTGCTGGAACTGCGCAAGGCGCCGATCGTGGAGCCCTTCATCGGACCGGCCATCCTGGTCAACCGGGCCAGCGGCGTGTTCTTCCACGAGATCTTCGGGCACCGCATCGAGGGGCATCGTCAGAAGAGTGTCGATGAGGGGCAGACCTTCACCAAGAAGGTCGGAAAGCCCATTCTCCCCGATTTCTTGAGTGTTCACGACAATCCGACCCTTTCCCGATTCGGGGGGGAGGACCTGCGGGGATTCTACCGGTTCGACGACGAGGGCGTGCCGGCCCAGAATGCCGTCCTGGTGGACAAGGGGGTGCTCAGGACGTTCCTGATGTCCAGGTCGCCGGTGAGGGGATTTCCCCGATCCAACGGACATGGCCGTCGCGCCCCGGGCTCCAGGGTCGTCAGCAGGATGGGCAACACCATGATCTACTCCTCGAAGGCGGTCCCGTTCAAGCGACTGCGGGAGCTGCTCATCGAGGAGTGCAAGAAACAGAAGAAGCCATTCGGCCTGCTCTTCGAGGACATCTCCGGCGGGTTCACCGGAACCGGCAGGGGGCGCGGCCAGACCTTCAAGGTGCTGCCCATCGTGGTCTACCGGATCTTCCCGGACGGCCGGCCCGATGAGCTGGTGCGCGGGGTGGATATCGTGGGAACACCGCTCACCTGCTTTTCCAAGATCATTCACGCCGGCGATGATCCGGCCGTCTTCAACGGAACCTGCGGGGCCGAGTCGGGGAGCGTACCCGTGTCGGCCGTGTCTCCGAGTATCCTGGTCTCTCAAGTGGAAATCGAAAAGCGTTCCCGCGCCCAGGACAGACCGCCGATCCTTCCGTCACCCCTCGGTGATAAGAAAGAGAACCGGTGATCAAGGTGGACGGGCAGAATTTCGCGATAAACGGCAAGAGGAGGACAACCGTGAATACTCCAGTCAGGCTTCCATTCCTTTTTCTGTGTCTGCTTCTCTGTGTAGTCGGGGCGTGCCCCGTTTTTGCCCAGGAGGTCACGCTTCCGGACGGCAAAGTGCTCATGCAGGCACTGGAGGATGAACTCGCCCGGTCGATGGAACTACAGATGGAGGATCTGGGAAAACCGTATTTTGTCCAGTACACGGTGGATGACGTCGTCACCCATCGTGTTTCAGCCAAGCTCGGGGCCATCGTGATCTCGACGAGCAGCCGGTCGCGTCCATTCGGCGCCCAGGTTCGCGTCGGCACCTACAAGCTGGACAACACCAATTTCAGCGGCGGCGGCGGGTTCGGGAGGGGATTCGGGCGAGGGCGGCGTGGCGACGGCGGTCGAGGCGGATCGTCCCTTCCCCTCGAAGCCGACTACAAGGCCATCCGGAAGGCCCTCTGGTGGGCCACCGATGGAGCCTACAAGGCCGCCGTGGAGACATTAACCCAGAAAAAAGCATACCTGGAGGAGGTGAATCTGGAGAACAGGCCCGACGATTTTTCCAAGGTCCCTGCCGTGTCCCACGTGGCTCCCTCTGTCAAGCTCGTCTTTGACAAGAAAGCCTGGGAAGCAAAGCTCAGGGAGCTGTCTGGCTGTTTCTGCCTGCTTCCCCGGGTGCAGGACTCGAATATCAGGCTCGTGGTCACGGTCGGGAATCGCTATCTGGTCAACTCGGAAGGCACCCGCCTCAGGACCGGGAATACCCGGGTGCAGCTGTCCATCGGGGCCACGGTGCAGGGAAAAGATGGAATGAGGGTGACCGACAGCCTCTCCTATTCTGCCCTGACCCCGGCGAATCTTCCGCCGGTCGACCGGATCATCGGCGAGATCGGCACCTTGGCGAGCAAGCTGACCGCAGCCGTGGATGCTCCGCATCTGACCAGCTATACGGGGCCGGTATTGCTGGAAGGAGAGGTCGCCGCCGGGCTGTTTCGCTCCATGCTGGCGCGGGGTCTGGCGGGCACCACGGAGCCTGTCGGCACGCGACGTTCACGTTTCCGCGGCAGGGACAACCTCGAGAAGAAGCTCGGGCAGCGGATCCTGCCCAGGTCGTTCCGGGTGTATGACGACCCGACGGTGGAATCGGTCGCGGAAACCCCGTTGTTCGGGCACTACGAATTCGACGCCGAGGGCGTCAAGGTCCGGCGGGTCGACCTGGTGGAAAAAGGACGGCTCAAGACCATGGTCCTGTCCCGGGTGCCCACCAAATCCCTGTCCGGCAGCACCGGCCACGGCCGCCGGATGCGGGGCGGCAGGGCCCGAGCCGCCATCGGTTCGCTGTTCATCGAATCCGATGACGGCAAGACGCCCGAGGAGCTGAAGGCGGCGCTCATCGAACTCGCCAGGGACGATGGGCTGGAGTTCGCCATCCGGGTGGCCTCCATCCGCTCTTCTGGGCCGGGTGGGGGCGGCCGGGACATGCGGTCCATGCTCCGGAACATGCGCCGTTCAGGAGGAGCCGGGGAACAGTCGCTCGGCGATCCGGTTTTCATCTACAAGGTCTACGTGAAGGACGGCCGGGAAGAAATGGTCCGGGGTTGTGAGTTCACGCCGCTCAAGCTCAGGGATCTCAGGGATATCATCGCAGCCGGCAAGGCCCCGACGGTCGACAACAACATGGGAAGTTCCATCGTCGCTCCGGCCGTCATCTTCGAGGAACTGGAACTGATGAAGATCGAGCAGGAGCTCCCCAGGCGGCCTGTTCTCGAGAACCCTCTGCTACGCGAGAAATCGAAATAAGGATAGCGGGTCCTGCTGAGTCAATGACGAATGGTGATTCTGGCCGGCGACCGACAACGAGAAGGACAGCATGGCGCCCCTTGTGTTTCTGATCCTGTTCTCCATCTCCACCCTGGAACCGGAGAACAACCAGCAGGCAGTCATCGGTGACCTGACCGCCACCTTTACTCTCGAACAGCCTGATCCGGGCATCGTGGGCCTCGCCTACCGGGGCCGGACCGGCTCCGGGGGGGTGGAACTGTGGGCCATCGACCGCACAGGTACGGTTCAGCTGCTCAGGTCGACCCGGCAGGGGAAAGGACGTCGGCTGGTCGTCGTGGACCGGTTCGCCTTTCCCGATACCGCCGGTTCGCCTCGCATTGCCCCGCCCCGAGGGCTGGCCCGGACCGCTGACGGCTGGTTCCTCACCCTCGAATACCATCGCGGTGCAAAGGGGACCCTCTCCCGGCTCTGGTGGTTCAATCGCAAGCAGGCCGGTTTTATCGACCTCGGCGGAGAACCCCAGGGCCTTGGACAGGCCGAGATCCTGGGCGTGGCCGCCGGCCGCGGGCATGTCCGGGTCAGCTACGTGGCCGCGGACAAGGGACCGGCTCGGGTTCGCCGCGGCATCCTCGCCCTGACCTGGACCGGACCGGGTAAGATTGCCTTGGCAGCGCGGCGCCACCTTCCCGACTCGGGCCGTTCTCCCTGTCGCCGCCTCGCCTGGATGGCCCTGCCCAAAGTCGATTATCTGTGGGGCACCGTGGGGAAGGATCGGGCCTACCTGGCCACCGGCCGCACCTGTCGGGGGCTCTTCCACTTCGTCCTGCCCGAGAGAGTGCACCGGCAGGGTCCCACCGGCATGACCTACGGGGACAAGGACCTGTGGGTTTCCTCCGGCACGGGAAGGGCGACCCGCATCCACGGAATCAACGTCTATCGCAATCCCTATCGGCCTCGCCTGGGCCCCAGGCATGTCCGCCACCTGCATATGACCATCCACACACGGCCGGAGAAGAACACCCCCGGCATGGGCTGGGTCAGGCACTGGTTCTCCCGGCCCTACGACACCGGCTCCCTGCAGAACCAGGGCATTCTCACGGACACGGAGAAGGTGCGCGTCATCGATCAATCCGAGGGGGCCACGATCCGCCTGCATACCATCGACCCCGGTGGCGACCGATCCTGCCGGCAGTTCCTGCAGGGGGTCGAGTACCCCAGCGGTCCCGCTCGCGAATACCGCTCCCGATACGACATCGATTGCTGGACCCGAGCGTGCCGGCGTTACGTCTACCCGCACCTGGCAACCCGGGGCCGGGTCTTTCCCCCGGGCACCGACTACACCGCCGACGACCCGGTGCTCTACAACTTGAAGGACAAGGGGACCTACGAGAGGTTCATCATTCGGGTCAAGGACTACTGCAAGAAGATCCACGGCGAGCCGGCCGACATGGACAACCCCTACTGGGCGGCCCGGAACATCGTTGAGTATATCCAGGACCACTACTACTACCCCAACCGATCGGTTGGCTACCCGGCGGCGGTGGACTACGACAACAGGCACTACGATGCCAATCCAGGCAACCTGAAGATCGCCCTTTCGGAGCGACCCTACGATCGCACCCAGATCATCGCCTGCTCCGGCACCAGCGTGGTGGTCGCCGGCGCCATGCGCCACCTGGGCTATCCCACCCGCTGGCTCGGCACCGGGGTGGAGAAGGGGCCCAAGGAGTGGGACCGCAACCGCAACGGCCTCATGGATCCCGGTGAAAGGGCCCGATGCGATAACGGCCACCGCCTCTCCCAGGTCTGGCTGGGATCCGGCTACGGCTGGATCATCTTCGACGCCACCCCGTCCCGGGCTCCCGGCGCCGACTACTCCACGCCGCCACGCCCCAAGAACCAGTGGCGCTTCATGGACCGGGCGGCCGGGGGCCTGCGCAAATCCCGCCGGCTGGTCTTCAACGTCGGTTCCCAGTTCATCAAGCCGCTCTACCGCGACTTCGAATACGACGCCCGCCTGGCCAAGGACAACAACTGCGGCGGCGACCAGCGCTACAACCTGCAAGGGCGCTTCGAGAAACCCGAGCTGTGGCACCTGGCGAGACATCGGATCTTCGTCACCGCACCCTGCCGGATCACGGATATACGCATCAGCGGTCCGGCCAAGCGCACCAGGATCACCTGGCAGACTTCAGGCCCCTGGCACCTCGACCCTCCGGCGCGCCTCGAGATCCACCTGATACCGTCCAAGGGCAGGCCGAGGAAGGTGGCCGGAGGTATTCCCTGGCGCAACAATGCGCATACCCTCGACCTGACTCCGCTTCCCAAGGGCAAGTGGCGGTTGCGCATCCGCAAGGTCGGTGATCCGGTCACCGGCGGAATCAGTTCCTCACGATCCCGAAGGAGATCGATATGACGCCGACAAAGGCGAGAAAGGCCAACACTCCATGCGGTCCCGGTTCTCAATCCTCATCCCCACCCTGCTTCTCTCCTGCCTGGGGATCACCACCCTGCCCGCTCAGCTCCTGGAAGGGTTGAGCCGGAGTCAGCCCGGCGCCTCGGCCCGCGCCTCGACGGGCCGTCTGTTCGGCAACAGTGACGCCGCCCATCTGAAGCCCGGCGCCTCCCTGACCGTGGCCGACCTCGAGGGACCGGGCGTCATCAACCACATCTGGATGACCACCCACTCCGGCGACATCCGCCACCCCCGGGCGCTGGTGCTGCGCATCTGGTGGGATGGCGCGGCCGACCCGGCGGTGGAGACCCCGCTGGGCGATTTCTTCGCCGTGGGCAACGGTATGCGGGCCAACGTCAACTCCCTGCCGGTCAAGGTGAGCTCCTACGGCCGGGGTTACAACTGCTACTGGCAGATGCCCTTTCGCCGCTCGGCCAAAGTGACGGTGACCAACGAGAGCCACCTGGACCGGGCCACCCTCTACTGCCAGGTGGACTGGCGGCGCCTGCCGGAGGCTCCGGCCGACATGATGTATTTCCACGCCCGTTACCACCAGGAGTACCCGCCGGAGGTATGTAAGCCCTACACGGCCTTCAAGACCACCGGTCGGGGCCACTACGTGGGCACGGTGCTGAGCTCGCAGAACGGTGTGGGCCACTGGTTCGGTGAGGGGGACGACTTCTTCTACATCGACGGCGAGGCCGAGCCCTCGATCTACGGCACCGGCACGGAGGACTACTTCAACGAGGCCTGGAACATGCGGGTCCACTCGGGCATGTTCACCGGTTGCACCGTCTTTGAGCCCCGGGCCCCCGACGCCCGGATCACCGCCTACCGCTGGCACATCACCGACCCGGTCCTTTTCAGAAAATCGCTGCGTTTCGAGATCGAACGGACCGGCATCGTCATGGACTCGGCGGGCAAGCTGCTCACCGGATTCGGCTATCGGCCGGACTACTGGTCGTCGGTCAGCTTCTGGTATCAGGACAAGGTGGCCAGGCCCTGGTGTCCCTTCCCACCCTACAAGGAGCGGATCGCCCCCGAGGTCTTCTACCACCTCTACCGCATCGTCAAGCGGATCGAACACTCCCCCGGCGTCGAGGTGCAGGTCCACTCCTACAACCGGGCCACCTGGTTCAAGAACTGGTTCCGGGCCGCCGTCAAGGGACCGGGCGAATGGATCGAGATTCCCTTCACCATCCCCGAGGAGGGCTGCTGGTCCATGTCCCTCTTCCAGCACCTGCGCGACGACGGCGGCATCTACAAGGTGCTCATCGACGGCAAACCGATCCACCTGGCGGGAGATTCGCACATCGCCGGCGGCTACCGGGTCAGCCTGGTCCGGCAGATCCCGCCGGCCAAGGTCAACAAGACTCTGGACTTTTACAACCTCTACCGCAAGAACGAGCACGAGGACTACATCTATGGCCAGCGCCGTGAGCGCAAGCTGGGGCTCTTCCGCTTCAAACCCGGGGAGCACCGCCTGCGCCTGGTCTGTGTGGGCGCCAACCCGCTTTCCAGGGAGCAGGGCGGCAAGACGCCAGGCTACAACCTCTGCGCCGACGTGCTCTCGCTACGTCTCTTTCCGGCAGACCGGATCGATGCCTGGCTGAAGGCGATGATGAAGAAGATGGCCGAAGACAAGAGGTGATCCCCCATGCGTAGCGCAACCCTGCTGCTCCTTCTACTGATCCTCCCGGCAGCCGGGCGGGCGCAGGAAGATCTTCCCCCCCCGACCCGGCCGGTGCCCACACCAAAGGCACTCTGGCAGGGATTCAGCAAGACTCTGCCGCCTCTGGACATCCGCCGGACCGGGGATCGCATCGTGAAGTCCGAGGTGGACAGCCGGGTGCGGCTGCGCCGCATCGACGTCTCCTTCGTCAGCCAGATGGTCTTTGGAAAGAAGCTGGTGCACCGGGCGGTGATCTTCCTTCCCGCGGACCCCGAGTTCAAGGCCGACAAGAGCCGCCGGGGCAAGGTGGTCATCGTCGGCAGCATCGCCGGCGCCATGCAGCAGTCCTTTCTCTGCAGCTACGGTCACCCCATCGCCACCCACAACCGCTACCCCGTGATGATCCTGCCCAATCCGGGCTCGACCCCGGACCGGCCCAACCGGGAGTGGAGCATCCGCAATCTCTGGGCCAAGGGCGTGCCCAAGGTGCCGACCAACAAGTACTTCTTCCGCCTGGCCGGGGTCTACCTGCGGGCCATGGATGTCTTCGCCGGCGTCCTGGGTATAAAGCCGGAGGCGCTGCGAGCCGTCATCGGCGGGCACAGCAAGAGGGCGCCGTCGGCCTACAACGCCGCCGCCATCCGGCCCGATCAGGTGGCCGGCGTTGTCTTCATGGGCATGGAGGGCCGCTGGCGCTGGCGGCCCGATTCCCCCTGGCTGCCCACCCACCCGCTCTACGTGCGCCGCTTCGTGCGCTGCCCCACCCTCTACCTCGGCGCCACCAACGAGGACGGCTACAGCATGTTCAACGTGACGCGCAACCAGGCCATGCTGAAGAAGCGCTGGACCGTATCCATGGTGCCCAACTACCGGCACGCCGCCGAGTCGGAGCAGCAGTTTATGATCTGGCGCATGTGGGTGGCCCACATCTTCGACGGTCGCCCCCTGGCCAGGATCTCCAAAGTCACCCACGAGAAGACCCCAAGGGGCACCCGGTTCAAGGCCAAGGTGGAGTGCCCCAACCGGATCATCCAGGTCCGGGCCTGGTACACCTACTGCGACGACGTCCCCTTATGGCGCGATCTGGTCTGGTATCCGGTGGTCATGCGGCCCGACAAGGACGGCGTCTACGTCGGCTACGAGCGGGGTCGCACCCCCGACGCCTGGATGGTCGAGGTCCACGATGCTGCCGGCGGATTCCGCGGCTACGTGACCAGCTGCCCGCAGAACATCACCGGCAAACCGGTCAAGGAGCGTCGCTCGCGGGGCAGCCGCTCGCGACAGTGGCGAGAGAAGGGGAAGGCCGGGAAATGAATGCGAATATCATACCCCGTCCTCCTGGCGTGGCCCCGAAGGGGTTCGACCGATCCGGCGTGCATCTTCTGTTTCATCGGGGGGGAATGAGTCAAAACGAACTCACTGACCTGCCATGAAGCACTTCATTCGGCCTGAACGAGCCCGATTCGACTCGTTCAGTGCCAATGAAATCCGGCGATTGTCATGAGGCCCGGCGGTGGGCACCGTAAATCCACTTCGAGAAAGAGACCTGAAACCACTCGCTATCAGAGTGGTCGATTATCCGGTCCTCTCGAAGATGCCCAGGTCGCAGTTCTTCCTCACCTTGTTCCAGGAGAAATAGCACCCGTTCATGGCGATGTACACGCCGCAGGGGAGCGTCTGGACCAGGGCGAGGGTGCTGCCGAGGTTGAACAGCCCGTCCGAGCTGCCGAACTTGTAGGGAATGATCGCACCGGTGAGGACGATGGTCTTTTGCTCCACCGAGTTACCCAGGAGGGCAGCCGTATCGACCATGCGATCCGTGCCGTGGGTGATGACGATCTTCTCCGCCGGATCCTCCTTGCACCGTTTCAAGAGGTATTCCCGCTGGCTCTCCGTCATCTCCAGGCTGTCCACCATCATGAGGGTTTCGATGTTCACGTCCAGCCGGCATCGGCCCATTTCCAGCATGTCATAGAGGTGGGTGTTCTTGAAATAGAGGGTTCCGTTCAGCTCGTTGTATTCCTTGTCGAACGTTCCGCCGGTCACGAAGATCTTGATTGCTGGATTCATGGGGTACCTTTGTGTTGACGTCAATTCCGGGTCAATGAGTGATTAGAATCAAATCACGCATTTATCAAGAATCTGCTGGACTGTATTGGCAGCCTGTGGATCCGGACTTTGCCGGGGGCATGACAGTGTCCATAGAAACGGCAGCGGTGAACCGGTCGGAAAATGTCTCCGGCCGGCCAGCCGTTGACGCCGGCCCGAGTTCTCAGTAAGGAAATGTAAAAAAATAACTGCCTCAATTTAGAGAAATTCGAAAACTTTGA
>CAZAKZ010000123.1:0-16556 GCA_964485695.1 uncultured Planctomycetota bacterium
CGAGCAGGACGCGCTTCAGTCCGCAGCCTCCTGGAGCTTAACGGCATTGCCTCGAGGGCCGGGTTTTTCTCCAGGGTCTCCAGGAGCGCGGCGGCCCGCTGGCTCAGGGTGTCCGACTCCAGGTAGCCCTCCACCACACCGTAGACCAGGAGGTAGCCGTCATACAGCTCCAGGGGCGTCGTGGCCTTCCGGATCCGCTCGTCGGCCTTCCGGAGTTGCGCCTCGGCCCGGGCCCTGTCGAGGTCCGGCATTTCATGCTGGAACAAGAGATCCTCGGCCAGCGAGGCGGCCCGGGTATCCGGATGGTTCTTCACGATCCGGCTCAAGGCCAGGCGAACCTCGGCCAGGATCCGGGCCCGCCGGGCCAGGTGGTCCTTGTTCCTGATGAGGGAGTAGTCCATGTTGTAGGCGTAGCGTCCGGCCGGAGGCAGCTTTCGAAAGGCCCTGCGGGCCCGGACCAAAGCGGCGTGGGCCTTTTTTTCGCTTGTAAAACCTGGCACGGACGTCAGTGCCTTCCATCGTTTTTCAGCCTGAACGCCCAGCGTGTCCCAGTGGAACCTGCGGGCGAGGGCCTCGAAAACTGCCGCTTTCTCCACAACGCCCTGGACGTCTTCCTCGGCCCTGGCCACGCGGTGTCTGTAGTAGCGCTCCAGGGAAGCGACCATGGCCCGGGCCTCCTGGACCGTTTCAGAATCTTTGCCGTGGAGGATCTCCCGCAGGTGCACCATGTGCTTGCCGAGGTGGTTCCGGTCCCCGGCCATGCGAACGGCAAGGCGCTTCAGTTTCTTGTAGGGCCCCCCCACCTGGTAGTCGGGCGCCCTGGCCAGGGCCTCCTCGATGACCTTTTCGATGCCGGGCAGGTTGTGGGCGAAGATCTTCTTGCCTGTGTGGTCGAAGATCACGGCCCACGGCAGGTACTTCACGGGCCACTCGCACACCCACCCGAGCCGGGTCACGGGGAAGTTCGGCTTCAGACGTTCCAGGTAGTAGACGACGTTCTCCTCCTTCACTTCGGGATCGCGCCGCACCTGGAAGCCGACCACCTTCACCCCCCTATCCCGGTATCGGTCGTGGAGCCGGTTGATGTAGGAAAACGCACCCGTGGAGATGGGGCAGGTGATGCACCAGTGGTAGCAGATCACGATGCGGCCCTTGAAGTCGTGGGAGCTCAGCGTAGGGCCGACGAGTTGATCGCCGAGGAGCACCTCGTCCAGATCCGAGAACTGGGGTGGGTCGTCGGGATCCGACTGAGCCATCCCCGGCAGGACGAGGCCGGACAGAAGACCCGGGATCAGCAGCGCAACGAGTATCAGGGGCAGGCGGGTATTCATGACGATTACTCCCAAAGACAGCTCGCGAAACACCCCGGTGGAGAATGAATGGATAAATGACCGGATACAGGATAACCGCAAAACAGGGTGGCTGGTAAATGCTCCTGATCCCGGCTGGCGCCGCGGTCCCGTGTTTCCGCCGGCAAAAGGCTCTGATCGAGAATCCCCGGGAGCGGCGAATTCCAGCCGGCCGAAAAAACAACCCGGGACCGGACCCGAACGTTCACCCTGAAGGCAAACCTGAAACCGTTATTAAAAAGTAGGTTATGCCAATTCAACCAGGGCGCTCCTGGATCTCGCTCCGGCCGGGTCGCAGAGGGTCTCCAAATGGCTGTATCCGAAGCGGCAGGAAAGAGTAAAAAGAATGTAATTCCTCTTATTCGGGGTTGCTTTTTGGAAGAAATCCATAGATCCTGAACAAAGAGATCGCCGATATGGACTTGAGGCGACCCTCTGCGTCCATATTGTGCTATTGTGTTGCGTGGACCAAGGTTGTGGGTTGGGTACTGAAGAGCTGGATCATCGGACTCCTTAAGGAATTGCTAATATGAACAAGAACCTGTTCCTTGCTCTGGCAGTGGCAGGAGTGTTCTGCCTGATCGCTGCCGATTTCGCCTATGCAAAAGGGTGAGGCGGCGGTGGCCGCAGCGGGCCCGCTACGGCTCGCGTCACTCCGACCTGGACCGCTCCCACATTCCCGGGCACCGGGGAGCCGGGCGGCGGTGAATCCATCCAGGGCACGAATTACTTCGAGTCCATCAAGGAACTCAAGGAGGCTGCGAAGAAGGGGCACCTGACCCTCCTCTACCTCTTCAGCTCCAAGGACAAGGCCAAGGTCGGCAAGTTCGAGAACGTTCTTTTCAGGAACGAAGTCATCGGCATCGCCCTGAAGGTCTTCAAGTGCCTGAAGCTGGACGTGGCCAGGGACAAGGTGGCCAGGAATCTGTACGGCGGTAAGGTCCCGCGGTTCATCGCTTTCAATGCCGAGGGCAAACGCGTGGATGAGCTCTACCTGGCCGACTACAAGACCAAGACCACCCCCCTCATGAAGCTCCTGTGCAAGGCCTCCAAGGGCCACGGCACGATGCCGCTCACCACCTTCGTGAAAAAGTATCGCGGCTTTCTGAACGACCTCGACAAGCTCGAGAACAAGAAGGCCACCTGCGCCAAGAAGAAGACCCGCCTCCAGGCCGGCGGAAACGCCGCCAAGGGCGCAAAACCCGGAGCCAAGAATAAGCTAAGCAAGAAGGTGCAAGCCAAGATCAGGAAGGTCGAGAAGGAGGAACAGGTCCTCACCAAGCAGGAGAAGAAGCTCCTCGACAACGAGAAGAAGCTCCTCGCCGCGGTGAAGGCCTACGACAAGTCGTCGCCTTCCAAGGAAAAGGTCAACAAGGCCAAGGCCGCCAAGAAAGAGGAGGGCGGCTGAGACAGCTAGTCACATTGCCCGCGCGGTTCGCGCGGGCTTGTTTTCAGATCGTTGAAGAATTCGTGGAAGAATCAGGACGAGCCGGGTGCCCCGGAATGCCCGGTGAAGACCAAGATCGACGGAGATCACTCTCGTCTGAAGGAGTTTGAGCGATGAAGAAAAACGCAATCCTCATGGTCGCAGCGGTGGGCATCCTCAGCCTGCTCATCGCTGACTGTGCCTTTGCCAAGGGCTGATGCGGCGGAGGTGGCGCTGCCCGTAGCCCGGGCGGTGGCCGTAGTGCAGCCGGACAGGCTCGCACCACCCCGACCTTTGCCCTCCCGACGTTCCCCGGGACGGCGGAATCCATTAGTGGTAACTACTTCGAAGCCATCAAGGAGATCCAGGACTGCGCCAGGAAGGGAGAGCTCTCCCTTCTCTACGTGTTCAACTCCAAGGACGGGGGCAAGAAGTACAAGACCTTCGAGACTGCCCTGTTCAAGAACGAGAGCCTTTCCGTGGCCATCCGGATCTTCCGGTGCCTCAAGCTCGACGTCGCCAAGAACAAGGTTGCCAGGGACCACTTCGGCAAGAAAATTCCCTGCTTCTTGATCTTCAACGCCAAGGGGCAGCGCGTCGACGCGGTCTACCTGAAGGGCTACAAGGCCAGGTCCAGTACGCTCATGAAGGGCCTGGTGAAGGCCTCCAAGGGGCACGGGAAAATGCCCCTCATGACCTTCATCAAGAAGTATCGTAGCTTCCTGAACAACCTCGACAAGATCGAGGGCAAGAAGAAGGTCTTCAACCAGAAGAAAACCCGCATCACCAAGGGCAAGAAGGGCAAGAAAGTCGTTCTCCCCAAGGCCAAGCAGAAAAAGCTCGATGCGGAAGCCAAGCGCCTGGCCCAGGAGGAGAAGAAAGTGCTCGACGCCGAGAAGAAGCTCCTCGAAGCGGTGAAGGCCTATACCCCCGGACCGCGCACCGGCAAGGTCGTAGCTCGAAAGTAATCCAAAACTGCAACAATACAGGGGCCCGCATCCACTTGCGGGCCTCGTTTTCGTACCGGAAGCTGGAGTAATCGAAGCCGCCTCGCCGCGGTTGACGAACGCCCGGTCATGCCGTATAGTTCCCGGAAACGCGAAATGAACGGAAGCGGCTAGGTGCTGGTGTGCCTTCCGGACTTCAAATCCGGCGTGGGGCGTTAATCCCGTCCCAGGTGGGTTCGATTCCCATCCGCTTCCGCCAATCTTCTTCACCCCCGAGGGCTGTAACCCCATGCCCGACTTGAAAGACCAGCTCAAGAAACTCCCCCAGGTGGACGAGGTCCTCCGATCCGCTCAAGGCCACGCCTCCGGATCCAGCCCCGGCCCTGACCTTCCGAGAGGGCTCCTGGCTCAGACCGCCCGGGAAGCGATCGAGGAGATCCGTAAGGGCGTGCTTGAAGGCACGGTGACCGACGTTCCCTCGCTCGAGGACCTTACGGACCGGGTCCTCGCCCGGGCCGTCATCCGCCTGAAGCCCATCCAGTGCCGCGTCCTCAACGCCACGGGCGTGGTGCTGCACACCAACCTGGGACGGGCCGTGCTGTCGAGAAAGGTCCTCGAAGACGTGTTCGGTCGGGTTCGGGGATACAGCCTCCTCGAGAAGGACCGGGATTCAGGATTGCGCACCAAACGCGACCTGCTGGTGTCGGACCTCATCACCGAGATCACCGGAGCCGAGGCCGCCACGGTGGTGAACAACAACGCCGCCGCCACCCACCTCATCCTCCACACCCTGGCCGCGGGAAAGGAGGTGATCTGCTCTCATGCCCACCTGGTGGGCATCGGCGGCTCCTTCCGCCTTCCCGACTGCATGCGCCAGGCGGATGTCACGCTGCGCACCGTGGGCGCCACCAACCACTGCCTCCTCTCGGACTACGAGAAAGGCATCAACGAGAACACCGGCATGCTCCTCTCGGTGCACACGTCCAACTACCAGATCGTCGGTTTCACCAAATACGCCTCCCTGGAGGAGCTGGTGGCCCTCGGGAAAAAGCACGGGATCCCCGTGGTCTACGACCTGGGGAGCGGTGCACTCATCGACGTCTCCAGGTATGGATACAAGGGGCACCGGGTGCGCGACAGTGTCACCCTGGGCCCGGACCTGATCTGCTTCAGCGGCGACAAGCTCCTGGGCGGCCCCCAGGCCGGCATCATCGTGGGCCGGTCAGGCGCGGTCGAGGCCATCCGGAAGAGTCCCTACTATCGCATGATGCGCCCCGACAAGGTGACCCTGGCGCTGCTGGAATCCACGCTCCGGCTCTACATGGACCCGGAAACCGTGGACGCGGAGGTACCAGTCCTCCGGATGATTCGCCAGACCGCCGGCGATCTCAGGCCCCGGGCAAGACGCCTGGCAACCCGCCTCCGGAAAACGGGCCTCGAGGCAGATATCGACGTCTTCGAGGGATTCTCGGAGATCGGCGGCGGGTCCCTGTCCAACCAGAAGATGCCCACGGTATGCGTGGGCATCCGGCCGACCGGTCTACCTGTGGACGAGGCGGCCAGACGGCTCCGGATGGGAGAGCCCTGCATCATCGTTCGCGTCAGCGACGATCGCCTGGTCGTGGACCTACGCACCCTCCTCGAAGGCGAGGACATCGAGATGGTGGAGCCCATCAAGAAGGCCCTGAAACCCTGACGCCCTGAGGGCGATTCCCGCCCTCAATCTCCCGCCAGGATCGCCGCCCCGAAGGCGGCCGTGTACTGGGCGCGCCGCGCCCTGGGAAAGGGAACCTCGAGGGCTGACTCGATCTCACGGCGAACGGTCTCGTTGTGCGCCACGCCCCCCGAAAAGTAAACGGGCGGCTTGAGACCCACGTGCTTCACCAGGGTGACGACCCGTCGGGCCACGGCCCGCTGGACGCCGGCCAGCACGTCGTTCAGGTCGTGGCCCAGGGAGAGAAGGCTGATCACTTCGGTCTCGGCGAACACCACGCAGGTGGAGCTGATCTCGAACGGCGTGGGATTCAGGGTGTGAATGTCAGCGAGGGTTTCCACGTCGAGGTCGAACCGGTTGGCCATGACGTCCAGAAAGGAGCCCGTGCCCGCCGCACAGCGGTCATTCATGCCGAAATCCTCCACCCGGCCCGTGTCGTCCAGGCGGATGACCTTGGAGTCCTGTCCGCCGATATCCACGATCGTGGACGCATCCGGGTGCAGGAAACGAACGCCGCAGGCGTGGCAAGTGATCTCGGTGACGGTCCTGTCGGCGTCATCCACCAGGGCGCGCCCGTAGCCCGTGGCCACCACGCGCAGGGACAGGGATCCTGACGCAGGCTCCTTTCCGCAGATCTCCTTCAAGATCTCCGCCTTCAGTTCTCCGGCGACGGCCCGGCCGCCCACCCCCGTGGGCCGGATCACGGCATGGAGGAACCGGCCCTCCTCGTCCAGGAGCACCGCCTTGGACGTGGTGGATCCGATGTCGATGCCGAGGCGCAGATCCGGGATCATGACTCCACCATCTCCAGAAAGGACTCGATGCGGGTTCTGAGCTGTTCGGTGTCCGAGGGGGAGAAGTCCGTCTCCACCTTCAGGTAGGGTTTACCCCTTTCCCGGGCCCAGGCGCGCACCTGGAAGCTCTCCACATTGTAGGTGTGGCAGGCCAGCCAGACCAGGTCCATCACAGCATCCACCTTGAACTCGTCCACCAGTTGATCGAGGAGGCGGAAACGCTCGGTGTTGGGCGTGAAGCAGGAGCAGGGCAGGTTGAAGTACTTCCGGGCAATGGCCTCCAGGGGGTCGCCCTCCTCGGAGACCTTTTCGTACATGGGCTTCACCCCGCTGCAGGCTTCCTGGACCACCACCACGGCGCCGCAGTCCTCGATGAGGTCGAAAACCTTTCTCACGGTCAGGAACACGGGGGTCCCGGTGAGCAGGATGCGCGGCGCGCCCGGCCTGGCCACGGCCCGGCCCGCCTCGCGGCGGCGGTCCAGCTCGGCGTAGACCTCGTCAAGGAGGTGGCTTTCCACCGGGCTCGCGGCCACGCGCTGGTTCACGAGAATCCGCTCGCTACCCCGGATCCAGGGCGGATCGGACCGGGAATACTCGTTGAGTCCCAGGTAGCGGTCCCGCCAGCGGTTCAGGGTCCGGATGGCTTCCCGGAGCCGCTCGTCCGTGATTTCAACCTGAAACGTCTCCTCCAGAAAGGCCTTCATCTTCCGGACCTCGCCGAGCCAGTGCCGGAAGGCCGACTCGCTGTGGGGCTTCTGCGTCAGCTCCAGGATGAAGGTCGGATGCCGGTGCGTGATCATCTCGAACATCTTCTTTTTGCCGTCGCAGGTGGTCTCAGCGATGATGGCGTCCGAAGCCTCGAAGAATGGGCATTTCCCGGTCTTGATGAAGCCGTAGATGGACTTGATGATGGGGCAGAGGTTGGCGGGGAGGTCCGCCTCGGCCTGGATGGCCATTTCCTGGGTCGCGGCGCAGAGGCAGGTGGCCAGGGCGCCGGCCGCCAGGATGATCTCCCGGGGCGCATACTCGCAGTAGATGCCCACCACCTTGCGCCCCTTCTCTTTCTCCTCCTTGATGTAGGCCACCTCATCCAGGGGGCTCTTCAGCAGGTGCTGGAAGATGGCTCCGTCCTCGGGGGCCCGGGGTGTCTCGGTTCGACTCTCCGTCATGGCCGCCTCCTTTCGGTTCCGGTTTCAAGATTATTTATTGCCCGTGGGAACGGCTCCGGGAGCGCCGGCCTCGCGGCGCCGGTCCCGGAGCGCCTCGATGAAGGCCCCCAGGCGGCTGCGTACGGGCCCGGGGAGATCGTGGCACACGGTCTGGCAGTCGAGGACCATTGTGGGCAGACCGAGGCTGGAGCGGATCTCCCGGGCAAGGATCTTGTTCTCGTAGGCGCAGTGGCTGGCCCCGAAGAAGGACACCAGCACCACCCCCTCGGCGTCGTATCGCTCTGCTTCCTCGCAGATGAATCCCGCCCGCCGAGCGGCGCTCCCGACCATGGGATTGGCCAGGACGTTCCGGGCCAGGGCTTCCAGAGGCGGCAGCGACTCGTCCAGGTCCAGGAAGGCGTGGCCCAGCATGTACTCGGTTCCCGCCACCCGAGCGCCCATGTCCTCCAGGTCATTCTGGAGACACAGGTCCATGGACGGCGTCACCAGGGTGAGGCGCACGGCGCGGGGATCCACGGCGTGGCATCCCGACTCCACCCGGCGCCGGCACATCGCCTCCACCCGGGCATAGAGGTCCAAGGCGGCGTCCAGGTCGGAGCAGAAGTCCACGGGTATGGCCTCCACCAGAAGCGACTCCAGGGCCGGAAGCGGCGCGGCGTCCGGGCCGTACGCCAGGTCCCGGATGGACCGGACCCGGCGGCGAAGTGCATTCACCCGCCGTATGTTTTCCGCCAGGTCCTCGTCCGGAATCCCGCGTCCCAGGACGGCCTCGATGTTCCGGCGCACCCGGTCCAGCTCGCGCACCACAAAGGCGGTGTCCCGGGGCGCGGCACGGTGGCCGACGTGGGGAATCTCCCAGAAGGAGACAGGATGCCCCAGGGTCCGGACGTGCTGCATGCAGGCGGAGAAGTCGTCGCAGCAGGCACCCACGGCGGCGAGGCAGAGGTCCGGACGCGGCCAGTATTCCCCATCCTCCAGGGCGCCCACCACGGCACGGACGTCGCAGAAGGTGTCGTCGAAACCGTGTTCCCGGGCCAGGTCCAGGAACCGCGTGTCCTCGCTGGTGCACGGCTGCATGTAGGCCATGTCGGCGTAGTAGCAGACGACATCTCGGGCCGAGGCGGTGAGCACCGGAATGACGGACAGGTCCTTCATGGCAGCGATGACCCGGGCTCCGCCGCGGGCGCGCGCGTGGAGGCGCTCGGTGTGGCTCTCGAGGAAGGCGCACAGACCGAGGGAGGCCGGTTCAGGGTCGTACCGCAACCGCTTCAGGCGCAGGTCTCCCTGGCCGGCCCAGTGCGAGGGCGGCCGCAGGTAGGACCGCCACTCGGCGCGTCCATACCAGGCGGAATAGTCCTGCAGGACCGCGCTACAACGCAGCGGGAACTCGTGGTCCCACTCCTGGACGGTCAAGCCTTCCGGCATCGGATCATCTCCGTGAAGGCTTCCAGCCGGGTCAGGCGTCGCGGCCTGGCTGCGGCGTCGTACTCGTCATCCAGGAAAAGGACCGGCAGAGGCTCGTAGGCCTTTCTCAGGCGCATCTGTTCTCCCGTATTCACGTCGCAGAACTTGAGACAGCGATACAGAATCCCGTCCGGAGCGACTACCCCGACCTTGCGCCGGAGTGTGTCGTGGTAGCCGTCGTTGGGCCGGGCCGCGACATCGGGCTGGTGGAAGTAGGCCGCGGCCAGATCCTCCAGGATTGCCGCATCCTTCGGCACGGACAGGTCCAGGAATCCACCCAGCAGCGCGGTGGCATCGTCCACCACATCCGCCCCGAACCTCACCAGCTCCCGGGCGAAGTCCCGATCCTCCCGGGCCAGGCAGGACCCCGCCAGGAAGAGGCGGATCTCCGGCGGCTTCCGGCCTTCCGGCACCAGGCCGTCCAGGAACGCTCCGGCCCGATCCACGCCGAGAAGCAGGCAGTCGTAGGCCAGGGAGACGAAGTCGGCGAAGGAGAACTGTCCGCGGAGTTCCGTGAGACGGCTTCTCACGTATTGGACCTTCTGCACGCTCCTCTGGATTGCGCCGGATTCCATCCGGGTGTTGAAGCGGTGTGCGAGGACGTCGACCAGGTGCTCCAGGTCCTCGAGGTAGCGCCGGAAAGCGTTTTCCGTCCGTGTCCGGGGCACGGTCGAGGCGAGGAGCGGAAGGCCATGAAACGCCTCCAGGGTCTCCAGCATCCTCCCCCTCTGGTCGCACCCGATGAATCCCAGGATCAGGGGGAGCTTCCGCACCCAGGAAGCAGCGGGAATCGCGGCGCCGACCTGACTCCGGCAGAGGGGACAGGCGTCCTGGCGGATGTATTCCTCGCCCGCCTGCATGGTCTGGACCGTTCCTCCGGGTGTCAGGAAGAGGAAATCCAGATCGAGGGCGAGAAGCACCTCGGGGGGTACGTACGTACCGAACACCCCGATGGCGCGGTCATGGAGGGTAGAGAGACGCTCCTCGACAAGAGCATCCAGGTGCCGGCGCCAGTCAGGGATGTCGGTGCATCTTCTGCTTCTTCCCTTCATGGCGGTTGAGAATTCCTTTTTCCCGGATCTTCTCCGGCGTCCCACCGGAGAAATCGTCCAACACATGCATGGGTCGGGTCCTTCGAGTCACGCCTGGTACTTCTGTTCGGGCTGACGGAATCCGAAAGTGCGCCGGATGGATCCCGTGGGGCAGACCCTCTTGCAGTCCCCGCACAGGATGCAGTTCCGGCCGCCCAGTTCCCTGGTCGGATCGATGTCCACGGGGCAGACCTTGGTGCAAAGACCGCATTCGGAGCAACTGTCCCGGTCGAAAACCATGCTGGAGACGGCCAGGCCGGAACACAGGGCGTAGGTGGCGCCCAGGGGGCAGAAGGTGCGGCAGAACGGTCGCGACACCATCACCATGAGCACCAGGAACAGCGTGGTGATGCCCAGTTTCAGGGCGTTTTCCCCGAGCTTCTGGCCCCAGGTCTTTTCCGGCGTGGAGAAGAGCCTCGGCAGCGTGGCGGTGAGGCCTCCGGCCGGGCACAGCTTGCAGTAGTAGAGATCGTGCCGGGGCGTCTGCTCCACCCGGCTCTGGGGGGAATCGACGAAGAGGAGGTGGTTCTCGCGGGTGTCTTCCACGGTGACCGGAGGCAAGGTCTTCGTCTCCCCCGGGTCGATGCGCATCCCTTTGAGCACGCGCTTGACGCGACTGACCTCCTTGCCCGGAGGGCCGCCCTCCTTCTCGGGCTTTTCATGGTAGATGACGTGCACCTCGGGATCGACGACGGGTTTCTCCCCGAGGTTGATCACGGTCAAGGTCATTTTCAGCTTGGATGCCTCGTCTTCCTTCTCGTCCGAGGACGCCTCCTCGTCTTCCAGGTCGTCCAGAAGATCGTCTTCCTCCTCGTCCTCGGATTCCTCGGCCCCCGTATCGCCGGCCGTGAACTCGGCCTTGTCGATGCGGAGGTATCCCTCCTGTTCAAAGCCCAGCCAGAAGGGCAACACGAGGACCAGGGCCACCAGAGCCACATACTTGAGCTGCCGCGTCCATCCCGGGAGCTTGATCTTGGGGCTAGGAATCTTGTGGAGCAGCTCC
The DNA here is from genome assembly GCA_964485695.1 of uncultured Planctomycetota bacterium. GTDB lineage: Bacteria > Planctomycetota > JAFGQW01 > JAFGQW01 > JAFGQW01 > CAZAKZ01. The sequence continues at coordinate 10,958 of CAZAKZ010000123.1, forward strand.
TGGAACAGTCCGAAGGGGCACGCGAAGGCACAGACCAGCCGCCCCAGGACTGCACCCACCGCCAGGATGGAAGCCACGGCCAGGGCCGGGATCGCGTGCATGGCGGAGCCGAAGGTGAAAATGCCAACGGGACAGGCGCACGTCCCCCAGGGGCATCCATGGCAGTTGAAACCCGGGGAACACACCGACTTCAGGGACAGGCCGAACATGTTGAGGTTCAACAGCCAGGTCGAGATCAGGGCCGTGTAGCTCCTCACCATGGAGAAGAAACCAACCTTCTTCTGCCACATCTTCTTCTTTGCCAAGGCGACTACCGTTCGTTTGGATCCAGGAACATACGAGGAAGGCCGGTTTTGCCGTCGGCCCCTGAGACCTCTTTCGATGGAGGGTGAAGGGTGGGATGGGTGATGCTCCGCATCGCCCGGATGGACGTGGCCCCTATCAGGTAGGGCACTTTTTCTCCACGTCCAGCTTGGCGTCGGTCTGGGAAGACACCGGTTTCAGGCTGTAGACGTCAAACAGGACGCCTTCCTTCAGCAAAAAACCGTCCACCGAGGAGGCCTCGGTGAATTCGAGTCCGTTGATGGAGACAGTCTCGAAAACAGGCAACGCAGACCTACCGGGTTTCGCGGGATTCTCGGTCTTTTCGGTTTTCTCAGACTTATCAGACTTACTCGTTCCAGCAAGGGACGCCACCTCGTGGCTTTCAAACTTGACCGCGCACACCACCAGGGCGGCGCAGGCAAGCAGAAAAAAGACGCGAAGACTAGTCATCAGACTCATCCGGCTTCCACTTCTCCGGGGCTTCTTCAGGTACCTCGGTCCGGCCGGCCGGGGTCTTGATCAGGATGCGCCCGGTCTCCACGCGGCGCGTCATGCCCTCGGCATCGTAGGATTCCAGCAACGCCTCGGCCATGTTCCGGCTCACGTCCGTCCTCTCGCGAAAATCGGCAATGGTGACGATTTCCTTCTGCCCGAACAGGTCGAGCAATTCCTGCCTGAATTCCTCGAATAGAGAATACAACATCAGGTTGGATCGCACAACCTTGACGGTGCCCTCTTCGACGAGGAGTTTTACGAGAATTCGCATGTCCTGTTCTGAAATTCCAAGGTCCCGCATCAGGTCCCCGCGGGCGGGCGGGCGAGCCCCGCCGGCTTCGACGCGCCCGAGGATCTTCTTCCACATCTGCATCTGCTGGTTGGAGATGTTGGGCGAAAACGAGGCCAGGGCGAGGCGCCCGTTTCTCAGAATGATCTCGGGGTCCTCACACAGGGCCTCGGCGAGGGCGGAAAAACTGCCGGAGCTCAGCCCGAAGGCCTTGCACGCATACGTCGGCTCCATGCCCCAGGAATACGGGTTTTCTTCGTGGTAGGTCCTGAGTGCAGACTTCATGATGTCGGCGACCTCTTGCCGACGGGCGCTGACCAGCCACCCTCCTGCACCGAGATCGACGAGGTCGCCCGCGGCGGTCTTCTCCTCGATCAAGGTCCGGGCACTGTCGACAACGCGCTGCGTGAACCGCTGGAGATCGTCGACTTCCAGGATGCCCGACGGCCCGAGGAGCACCTCGGTCATGAAGAAATCGCCCTCCGCCAGGGCCCGACGCGCCCGGTCCAGCCGCTCTCTGACCCGGGGCGATTTCAGGTTCAGGCGCGCTTTCCCGCGGGCGGACAGGACCACCCCGCCGCCCACTGTGGTGACCGGGGAGAGGCTCCTGAGGATGTAGCGGTCCCCGGCGGCCAGGACGAGGGGCTCTCTGAGCACGATCTGAGCAATTACATCCTGGCCGGACGCATCCTGGCCAGACGCATCCTGACCCGGTTCCAGCCTGTCCCGGTCCACGAGGCGGCAGGTGGCCTGGACCACGGAGGTGCCGGCGTGGAGCTTCACCTCGGTTCTTCGTTTCAGGGTATACGATTCACTGACGTTGCCGAGCTGGACCACCACGGAGGTGGTGGCGCGATACACGCCCGGAAGCGCGACGGTCATGCCGCGCCGGACACTCTCCAGATCGATGTGCCGGAGGTTGAGGGCGCCGCAGACACTGGCTTCCACCCGCTCTGCCTGGATCTGGTAGGACTGGATGAACCGGATACCGCTCTTTTCGGCCGTGGGCAGCAGTTCCACCTGATCCCCCACGTTGATGTGGCCCGATACCGGGATGCCCGTGACCACGGTGCCGTAGCCCTTGGCGGTGAAGGCCCGCTCCACGTTCATCCGGAACGGCCGCTGCGCGGCGGAATCGTCCCCGGTCTTTTCGGCCCGTTCCACCATCTGGCCCAGCACTTCCCGCACCTCGGAGAGGCCGTCCAGGGTGTTATTGGATGCGCAGACGATGGGCGCATCGGGGAATCCCATCCGGGCCAGGAACTCCTCCAGGTCCTGCTTGACCAGCTCCACGAGTTCCCGGTCCACCAGGTCGACCTTGGTGATGACGGCAAGAACCTCGGGCGTGCGCAGGAGCTTGACGATCTGCATGTGCTCTAGGGTCTGGGGCATGACGCCGTCATCGGCGGCCACCACCAGCATGACGATGTCCATGGATGCAGCGCCCGCCACCATGTTCCGGATAAACGTCTCGTGGCCTGGGACATCCACCACGCCGGCGAGGCGGCGCCCCGGGAAGTGACAGGCGGCAAAGCCGAGATTGATACTGAGACCGCGCTGCTTTTCCTCGGCGAGGTGATCGGTCTCGCACCCGGTCAGGTTCTTCACCAGCGCGGTCTTGCCATGGTCGACGTGGCCGGCCGTGCCGATCATCACGGGGAGAATCCGGGTCTTGAGCCTGATCTTCGGCATTGCCGTACCTCCGGCCGCCACGTCAAGGCGGGTCGAACGCCAGGGACAGTCTTCTCCAACGCATTCAGGTGGGCCCCGGGAAGGACGCCCCCGGGGCCGGACCTGATGGAAAAGGTACCTCCCCGCCTCTATTATTTCAAGGCCGGCGGCCTTCCCCCCCGGATCAGCGCTTCCGTGCCACGAAGAGCCCCTGGGCGATCTTGCCCTCGTGGGCCAGGCCCTGCATGAAGACCATCTCCCCTCCCAGAGTCTCCATGAGGTCCGTATCGAAGCCGATGACCTTCAGAGCGTCGTAGGTGAGCTGCTTGTTGAGCATGTCCAGATAAAGGTCCACGCAGGTCGAGTATCGTCCCGTATCTTCGGATGCCATGATTTCGCATCCGTTTTTCTCGAGCAGGTTCCTGTATCCGTCCAGGTCCTGAACGCCGGGGAACTTCATGAACTTGAGGAAGCGCTCCGCCTCCTCCTCCCCGAGGCCGGTCGGGCCCTCGATCCAGTCCGTGAAGGCGAGAGTGCCGTCCGGCTTGACCAGGCGGGCGGCCTCGGCGATGAGCCGGGCCTTGTCCTCCACGTAGCACCAGGCGTCCTCTCCCCAGACGAAATCCGCACCGGCGTCCGGGAGTCCACTCCGACACACGTCCGCCAGGGTGAACTGGATCCGATCACCGAGGCCCTCGGCCTCACAACGGCGGCGTCCCCGGTCCACCACCGTTTCCGTGGCGTCCACTCCATGCATGGAGGCCACGTTCCGGAACCGGACCAGGAAGCGCATACCGGCGCCGTTGCAGCAGCAAAGATCTACGCCTTTCATTCCTTCACCGATGCCGGCCTTTTCGGCCAGATCCATGGAGGAGGCGAAACCGCCGATGTGGATCTGCTCCCCCATGACGAGCTCCCAGAGATCGCCCTCCGGGCCGTTGTAGACGTCCTTGACGTTTTCAAGCGTGATTCCGGTCGTTGATTTCATGTTCCGTTCTCCTTTGCGTCGCCGGGGAAGCCCTCGGGCCCGGTCGGCCCTTGCCCCCCGGGATTGTCGATTCAGAATTCGAACTTGATCGCCACGCCCCAGGATTTGTTGGCCGTGTGATTCAGGAGCTGTCCGAAGTGGCCGTAGCCCACTGCCAGGCTGACCTGGTCGCTGACGAGATACCCGGCGGCCAGCACCCACCAGTCGTCTTCGTCGTTGATGAGCCCCTTGACCTCGCGATACTCGTCCGGCTTCTGGCGATACTCGGCCGCCAGGACGAGCCGGTCCGTGGCCAGGAAGCAGATCGCGCCCTCCATGACGACCTTCTGGTGGCCGGTGAAGCCGAGAAGGCCTAAGTGTGCCGAATCCGTGAGGCGCAGGCCGGCGGTGGCGATTAAGGGCTTCGACAGAAAAGTGAACATCTTGCTGGCGAAGAGCGAGACGTCGAGTCCGTAATCCCGCCGGATCCCGGCCACGGCCTTCAGGCCCTTGACCCCGGCATTCATCCTGGGCACGCCCAACGCCTCGTTGACGTCGCCTAAGCTCTCGTTGTATTTGAAGTGCACGCCGGCGGTGACAGCGGGCATCCAGGACTGGTTGAAATCTCCATCCTTGACGACCACGGCCCGGGCATTGAAGTTGTGGAGCTTTGAGTAATGGCCGGCCCTTGCCCCCAGCCCCATGGAACTGAACGAGTCCCCCACGTCCAGAAGATCCAGGCCGTACCCCAACTCGATGCGGTCCCACAATGTCTCGGTGAGAGTAAAGGCTTCCAGGTTCTTCCCGTTTCCAAGGTGGACGTGGGTGTAGCCCAGGGAGGGTTTTCCCAGAACCCCCTCCCCCAGGGCTGGATTTGCCAGATAGGCCGACATGACCGAGAAATGGCCGGACGACCCCTCGATGGTATGCAGGGGGAGGCAGGGTCCCTCGGAGACATTCCCGGTCTCCTCCTCTTCAGACGGGGCTACGGCCTCCGGCGTTTCCTGCCCCCCGGATACCGGCGGGGGTTCGTTCGCCCACGCCCATTTGACCGAGGATGTTGTCCCCATGCTAGAGCACGCGAATGCGGACAGGTAGACCAGGGCCAGGAGCCAACATCCTGCGGCGGTGTGAATCCAACCTCTCAGCACATTGATCATGATTCCTCCCAGATTTTCGGTGATGGTCTTCAGAAGAGCGATTCCTGCCCGGCACTGGGATTCCCGTTCACCCATCATCTGGTTGGGACCAGGCTCAAGACGTCCCTTTCCGGCCTCTGGTACCATGGGGCAGGCCCACGGTACCCCACCGTTGCAGCATGTGCGGGGTGTGGGAAGCGGTATCAGGAGCGTGGGGTGAGGATCGAGATCAGGCCATCAAGATCGCAAGGGCTCGTATCGCTCCACGCGGAAACCGTACTGGTTCAGGGGCCAAAAGGACCCCCGTGTGGAACGAAAGTCAGGTGTAGGGAGGATTACAGCAGATCAAAGTCTCTTATCCTCGATGAGAGAATTCACCGAAGCCCGGCCCAGGATACGCCACGACCGGATCGAGTCAAATGGGGGTTGAGAATATTAAATTGTCGTCGCGATCCCGGCTCAGGATTGGCGGGATTCCCGGACCGAATCCCGGTGGAGGGCCGGGAATGCTTCGCCAGACAGGGGCCCCGGGTCAAGTCACAGAAATGTAAAAGTCGGAGGGAGCTCCACGAGCACGCGCGAAGAGAATCCACACAACTCCTTTTATTTTAATATGTTACTCGCATCAGTGCCGGAGGGGATCAGAAATGGATGGGGATATAAATCAAATCATGGTGGTACGAATTGAGTTTCCTTCCGAATCATAATGAGTAT
>CAZAKZ010000124.1:0-16553 GCA_964485695.1 uncultured Planctomycetota bacterium
GGGAAGACAATGTGTTACGCAAAATAAGTTAACAAAAAATGAGGGGATCCCTCAGTTCCGCAACAGGAACTAAGTAGCGGGGCACCGATTTATACGTACTCCAGACCATTCTCGTATCTGGATTTCCAACGATTTTGCTTGAGAACCTCCTCGAGAGGTGAATAATGGACACTAGATCATAGCTATTGAACCCATCGATCTTCCTGATTCACCAGAGTAGAGGTACACGACACATGAGAAAAATACTCCCCCTCTTGACGGTTCTCATTCTGGTCTGCCTCGTCGCAGCCTCGGTGGATGCGCAGACGCGGCCGAACTTCGTCACCAAGGTCAGCTCCAAGGTCATCAAACCCGGCCAGACCGTGGCCATCTCGGCCGTCTTCCTGGATGCGAAGAAGGCGCCGGCCCTGGCCTCCAGGGACGCGATCTTCCTCGTCGGGCTCTCCTACAACGCGCGGCGGTTCCCCTTCGTGATGCCGCTCATCCCCATCGGCAAGGCCACCTTCAAGCGGGTGGTGCAGCGCAACACCACCATGCTGCAGGCCACCATCCGGTTTCAGTTCCCGAAGATCCGGCTCCCCGCCAGATTCCGGCTCCCCCTCTTCTTCCAGGGGGTCGCTCTCGCAAAGAGCCGGACCAGCCGGGCCACTCCGGTTCCGGCCGCACCTGCGACGGTCGTATTGACCGGAAGGTAACCCCACAGAGAATCACACTGAACGATCTCCCGCCCGGCTCCGGCCGGGCGGTTTTTCATTTCCGGCGGCCGTGTCGCCGCCGACCCTACCGCCGGTTGCCCGTCCTTCGAGAATAGGATATAATCACCACATCCTGGGGTAGTGAGATAGGGATGTCCGTCGAGTCCGGTTCCGGTCGGATCCACGCCCGTTCGTCCTGCGTATGGAGGAGCCCTGGTCATGCGCCTACCCGAATTTCCCGGTTCTCTGGTGCCTGGATTTCTACTCGTTCTCACTGTCGTCGCCTCGACGGGAAACGCGCAGGCCCCGGACAGGATCCGGTCCGGTTTGGGTACGGCTTCCCTTCCCCAATGGACCGCTCCCGGTCTCGAATTGCCCCTCGACTCCGGGACGTGGATTGCTGTGGATCGCCTCATCGACCCGGACAGAAAAGACGATCCCTGGAAGAAATTCGAAGCCGTCCTGGGATCGGGCTGGAAGGTGACCCGGGACGGGGCCTTCGGCTCCCCGCGATGGATCCTGGGGCCCGGGTATTCACCGAGCACCGGCTCGATGTCGCAGGAAGAGGCCGTCCGATTTTCCAGGGATCTGGCCCGGCGCCTGGCCGGCCCCCTCGGCATCGATGATCTTACCGGCCTCGAGGTCATGCGGGTGGAAGCAACACCCAATCCCCACGGCCACAGGATCCTCGGTGTGGATTTCAAACAGACCCTCCAGGGGTATGACGTCCGCACACTGGACGCACACCGGCGTGTTCTGTTCCGGTTCGACCTCACCCGCGGCCGGCTCTCCAATCTCGGCTCGGAGTGGATTCCGGGCCTGCGCGTGGACACCGGAGAAGTCATCGACCGCAAGAAAGCGATCCGGCTGGCACATGAAGTTCTTCCCGGGTACGCCCCGGGCACGGGCCGGGTATTCAGATTCGAAACCTACGTCCTGGCGGGCCTGGCAGAGGACTCGAGCGCCTTGGGCCGGCTGGTTCACGAGGTGCGGATCCAGACCGACAACCCACAGCACCTGTGGTCCGTCATCCTGGACGCCCGGACCGGGGCCCCCCTCCGCGTGAAGGATGAGATCCGCCGGGCCGACGTCATCGGCCAGGTCAGCCTCGGAGGTCTGGACGGCCCGGCGGGAACACCGCCGGCCGTGCCCTTCTCGGTCAAGCCGGCCCGGGACCTCTACGTGAGCGTCGTGGGTGGCAAAACGGCCAAGACCGATGTAAACGGCAACTTCAGGATTCCCCACAGCGGCACGGCCCCCGTCACCGTCACGGGCGGCTTCGCCGGGGACTGGTGCACGGTCAACGCCGGCCTCGGCACCCCGACCACCTTTTCCCGGCCGGCCACCCCCGGGATCTCGGTGAACATCGTGCTGAATCCCACCCACGTCCACCAGTACCCCACGGCCGAGGCCACGGCCTACGACTGGGTCACCCGGTGCCACTACTACGTGGAAAAACGGATCCCGGGTTTCAAGGGGTTGCCGAAGTTGACCACACAGGTGAATCTGTTCTTCCTCTGCAACGGCTCCTGGACCGGTAGCGCCATCCAGTTCACCATGGGCGGCTGCCAGGGCACCATCTGTTGCAACAACACGGCCTTCTCCGACCTCATCGCCCATGAATGGGGCCACGGATTTCACGCCTGGTTCCACGGCAAGGCCTCGCCGGCCACTTTCTCCGAGGGCATCGCCGATCACCTGGCCCTCTACATCACCGGGCAGCGCGTCTTCGGACGCGGTATCGATGCGCAGGCTCGGTTCACCCGCGATTACCGGCTGGGCGGGGCGGCCAACAAGACCCAGTGGCCTCCCGTGGGTCAGACCTCGCACAAAGCGGGGGAGATCTGGGCCGGCACCATGATGGACATGCGCGACAACCTGATTACCAGACACGGCGCGGCCAAGGGAGTGGACATCGCCGAGGCCATCTCCATCGCTTCCTACACCCGGAATCCCCCGGACATGCTGGACGGCATCCGCGAGGTGTTCGTCCAGGACGACAATGACGCCACACTCCTGAACGGCACGCCGAACTTCAAGGAGATTGCCGCGGCAGCCGACCGCCACCTCCTACCACGGCCCCCGGACCCGCAGTTCGTCCAGTTCAAGCACGCTCCCCTGACCGCCACGCGGGATACGGTGAACGACTACAGGATTTCGGCCGAGATCCTCTCCCTCGTGGGCACGATCCAGAAGGCCTCCCTGACCTACTGGGTCGGCATCGGGCCTTCCGTCACGGTTCCCATGAACCGGGTGAGCGGATCCACCTATATCGCCACCATCCCGGCCCAATCCGCCGTGACCCTGATCCAGTATGTCCTGAGCGCCCAGGACTCGATGAACAACACGGCCACCCTGCCCTCGAACAACGTGCCCTTCAAGTTCCACGTGGCCCGGGAGACCGTGGCCCTGGCCGACGATTTCGAAACGGACAGGGGCTGGAAACCGGCCAAGGACGATACCGCCACCACCGGGCGCTTCGAGCGCGTGGATCCCTTTTACGCCTTCCACACGGGCCGCTACCTCGACTGCCAGCCGGAAGACGACCATACACCGGGACCGGGGACACGCTGCTACGTAACCGAGAACGGACCGCGAGGCAAGTTTCCGGGCCTCTACGACGTGACCGGCGGCAAGACCACCATCATCAGCCCGCCCTTTGATCTGAGCAGCATCCCGCCCGGCACGGCCACCCTGAGCTTTGCCTACTGGTTCACCGACTGGACCACCCCCAACGACGAGCTCAAGGCCGGCGTGTCCGCGGATGACGGGAAAACCTGGAAGAACATCTGGAAGACCGGCACCAGCGCTTCGGTCTGGAAGACCGTGAAGGACCTGGCCATCCCGGGGCCCTACTCCGGAACGATGCGAATCCGGTTCTGGGCCGAAGATCCCGAGTTCATGACGATCTGCGATGCCCTCATCGACGACGTTGAGGTTCGTTACCTGGACGACAACGTGGCCGCCCTTCGTGCCCAGACCCACACCCCCGCGGTCGGCACCACGCTTCACATCACGATCCAGGCGACAAGAGAGCTGAACGGCGTCTATGTCCTCGCCCTCTCCGGGTCCCTCGGTCCGGTCCAGATCCCGGGCATCGGCGTCATGGACCTCGGCCTTCCGGTCTACCCCGTCTTCCACGGCACCCTGGGCGGCTCGGGCAAGGCCGCTTTTCCCGTCCCGATACCGAACGATCCGGTATTGAAGGGTGCACGCGTCCATCTCCAGGCCTTGATCTCCGGTCAGGCCAGCATCTTCTCCAACGTGTGGACCCTGGATCTGCAGTAAGGCACCGGGTCTCCGAGATGGAAAGCAATCGCTGCTGTTCTCTCCAAGGTGTGCAATCGCATTTTTGCGGGCCACCGATCCCACGACCTGCTTATGTCCTGGATCGGGACATTTCAGGGTTATGGGGCATCCCACAAGCCTGAGAGGTCCCGATCCAGGACATAAACAGGCCGTGGGCCGGAAGCTGTCGGGAGCGGTTCGTGATCTTCAAAGCCTCCGGCTTTTCCGGAGGATGAATTACTTCCCCGGTTCAGGAGACGGTGAACATGAACGTGTTGCTGATGCTGGCCACACCGGACGGCGCGCTGGCCAGCAGGGTCACGAATGCCGTGAAGATCCGGACTCCCTTCAGCACCGGATAGTTCGGAATGTTGAGCTTCGCGGCACCACTGCCCTTGGCGTCGAGCACACCGGTGTAGTCCTGGAATACCATGGGCAGAAATCCGCTCGTGCTCACGACGAGGAGATTGTCCGGAGTGAGTTCGAGTTTGCGGCTGTCGATGGGGATCGGGCCGTTACCCAAGGAACTGCCCATCTGATAGGGTAGCCCGGCGTCGATTGCGGCCGTCAACGTGAAGTCGAGGGTGGTCCCCGGCGCTCCGGATCCCGAGCCGGCCAGTCTCACGGCGCTCTGCACGTAGACCTCGACACGGGATATCGACCCGTGGTCCTCGTTCGAGTAGGCCCCCTTGCCCTGGGCTGTGACGAGGTTGGTCTGGGTGAGGAAACGAAGCAGCGTCACCGGCTGGCCCAGCACCTGGCTCTTGAACTGTGCAGATCCATAGGAGTTGTGCATGATGGTCGTATCACCGCAGGCACCCAGGACACCGAACCATTCTCCCTTCTTGAAGTTGACCAGGCAGGGAATGATGTTGTTGCTCGGCTCGCCGGCCTTGAAGAACTGCAATCCGCCCGTTGCACTCTGGGGAAAAGCCGGCGCCTTGGCCGCCAGCTTGTAGACCGCCACGGCCTGCTTGCCGTGCTTCTTCTCGTCGGGCACACGCAGGCCGGTGACCAGGAAGTCCACCGGGGACTGGAAGTAGAAGCCCCGGGTCGCGCTGGAGACCGAAAAGGAGTAACTGTAGTTCGGAAGCGGAATCATGGTCTGGCCGCTGGCAAGGCCGGCAAGAAGGAGAACGGCAATGGCTGTCGTGATTCGCATGGTCTGGTTCCTCAATTGAGAGTGAGTGTCGCGGGACGGAGCCCGGAAATGTCCGCGATCCATTCTAACAGCCCGCCTCGTCCTGCGGAAGAGGCGGGCTCTGAAGGTACGGAATCCACGCCGGAGGGCATGGATTCATCTACTATTCTTCCGCTCTACCCGTGAATGGAACGCTTATCCACGGCCAGGGCGGCCTCCTTGAGAACCTCGGAGAGGGTGGGATGGGCGTGGCAGATCCGGGCCAGGTCCTCGGCGCTGCTCTTGAACTCCAGGGCCGTCACCGCCTCGGCGATCATGTCCGAGGCCCGGGGCCCCACGATGGAGACGCCCAGCAGGCGGTCGGTCTCGGCATCGGCGATGACCTTGGCCAGGCCGTCCTCCTCGCCCAGGGTCTTGGCCCGGCCGTTGGCCCTGAAGTAGGAACGGCCCACCTTGACCTTCAGACCCTTCTCCTTGGCCGCCTCCTCGTTGAGCCCCACCTCGGCCAGCTCCGGCCAGGTGTAGACCACGTTGGGGATGGCGTCGTAGTTGACGTGGCCCGGCTTGCCGGCCAGGATCTCGGCCACGGCCACGCCTTCGTCCTCGGCCTTGTGGGCGAGCATGGGACCCGGGATCAGGTCTCCGATGGCGTAGACGCCTGGGATGTTGGTTGAGTAGTTCTTGTCCACCACAACCCGGCCCTGCTTGTCCAGCTCCACGCCGACCTTGTCGAGGCCGAGGCCCTGGGCGTAGGGCCGCCGTCCCACAGCCACGAGGACCTTGTCTGCGGTGATCTCCTCGGTCTCCCCCTTGGAAGTCTTGAAGGAGACGCGCGCCTTGCCGCCCTGGATCTCGGCGCCCGTGACCCCGGCCTTGAGGTGGATCTTCATGCCCTGGCCCTCCAGGGCCTTCTGCAGGGCCGAGGCCGTGCGCTTGTCAGCCAGCGGCACGATGCGTGGCAGCAGCTCGATGACGGTGACTTCGGCGCCCAGGCGGTTCCAGACGCTGCCGAGCTCCAGGCCGATGGCACCGGCGCCCACCACCACCAGGTGCTCGGGCACCTTCTCGAAGCTCAGCGCCTCGGTGGAGCTGACGATGAACTCTCCGTCGTATTTCAGGAAGGGCAGCTCCACGGACTCGCTACCGCTGGCCAGGACGACGTGCTTGGCCTGGATCTCCTCGACGGTGTCGCCCGAGGTGATCTGGACGCGGTCGGCCGCCGCGAGGGTTCCCAGCCCCTGGAGGGTCGTGATCTTGTTCTTCTTCATGAGCATACGCAAGCCGCTCGTGATCTCGCTGACGATCCTCTCCTTCCGGGCCAGGAGGGCCCGGAGATCCAGCTGCGGTGAGGAAACCGTGATGCCGTGGTCCTCCAGACCGTGCGACACGACGTGGTAGGCCTCGCTCGATTCCAGCAGCGACTTCGAGGGGATACAGCCCACGTTCAGACAGGTCCCGCCCAAGGTCTCCCGCTTTTCGATGAGCGCCACCTGGAAGCCGAGCTGGGCCGCCCGGATGGCGGCCACGTAGCCGCCGGGTCCTGCACCGACGACGGCAACATCATAAGATTCCATTCCAGTTCTCCTGAGTCATCCACCGAGGTTCGAGGGTCAATCGAGAAAGCTTAGTAAAAAATGCCGGCCGGGACACGCCCAATACCGATTTTTCATGGCCGGCATCATAACCCGGATCCATTTGGCATAATGGCGCCCTGCGTTTTCAAGAGAAGAAGAACCCTGAAAGAGGCTCACCCTTGTATCGCGACAGACTTTCTCATCCAGCCCTGGCCCAGGACACCAGACGCATGACGGGATGGTGCGGGGCGCCCCTCGCATACCTGCTACTCCTGCTGCCGGCATGCGTCTCCGTACACCACGCAGCGCCTGAAGAGGACGGCTTTCGGAGCGCCTGGCACGCGGCACCGGACCGCACCTGGATCGGTCCGCAGTTCTTCGCCAACCGCCTGGCCGACTGGCGGCTGAAGGACGGGCGTCTCGAGTGCACCCAGGCCCGGAAGCGACTCCCCGTACGCACCCTCCACTGTCTCACGCGGGCCCTGAAGCCGGAGGCCGGAACCCTCGTCGTGACGGTGCGCACCGGCCCTCTGCACACCGGGGAGAAACCCTCTACCGACGCCTGGACCGGTTTTCTCGTGGGCGGAGGCGGCCCGCACGTGGACCCCCGCCTCACTGCCCTCACTCACCACCGGCCCGGTGAGGACGGCGGGCTCCTGGCCGTGATGGATGGCCGGGGCCGGGTACATTTCCGCGACAACAGCGGGGATCCTGGAAAGAACAATCCCTGGTCCATCGGCGGCGCCGTGGCCCCGGAACGAACGCCGGTGCTGGAGGCGACCTCGACTGGCGGCGGTGGCATTCCGGACGGGGACCCGGCACCCGTGGTGCTTCGCCTCGTGGGGAAATCCGTCGGAGAAACCTACGCCCTGACCATGACGGCGCATCGTCTCGACACCGGAGCGCTCCTGAGGGAGGCCATCCTCGAAGGCGTGAATCCCGACCAGATGGACGGCTGCCTGGCGCTGGTTTCGCACCGAGGGGGCCACTGGTTCAGCGACTGGCACATCGAAGGATCCAAGGTGGCCGTCCACGAGGACCGGGCCTGGGGCCCGGTCCTCTGCGCGCTCCACACCGTGAGTGGCGGGGTGCTCAAGATGACAGCGCAGATGCCGCCCCTCGGAGACACCGACACCCGCACTGCCCGGCTGCAGATCCGGATCGGCGGGGGGAATTCCTGGCGGACCGTGGCGGAGTCGACCCTGGTGGAGGACTCCTGGACCTTTCCCTTCCGCGTCGAGAACTGGGACAGCAGCCGGGACACCCCCTACCGCATCGTCTACGACCTGCGCGCCGGCAAGGACACGACCACCCGGCACGACTATCGGGGGACGGTGCGCGCCGAGCCCTTGCACCAAGATGCGTTCACCGTGGCTGCTTTCACCGGTCACAAGGCCTACACCGGCGGCCTCCGGTGGAACCACGACGGCATCTGGTTTCCCCACGGCGATGTGGTCCGGGCCGTGAAGCACCACGATCCCGACCTGCTCTTTTTCTCGGGCGACCAGGTCTACGAGGGCGACATGACCCCGGCCATAAGACGCCCCTGCGAGAAAGCCCTCCTCGACTACCTCTACAAGTGGTACCGCTGGTGCTGGGCCTTCGGGGACCTCGCCCGGGACATCCCCACGGTGTGCATCCCCGACGACCACGACGTCTACCACGGCAACATCTGGGGCGCCGGCGGAGTCCGGGCCGAGGCGGCCGAGCACATCAAGCTGGATCAGGACCGCGGCGGCTACCGGATGCCCACCCGGTTCGTGAACGCCGTGCACCGCACCCAGGTGTCTCACCTGCCCGATCCGGAGGACCCCGCTCCCATCGCCCACGATATCACGGTCTATCACACGCGGCTGGACTATGCGGGCGTGAGCTTCGCCATCCTGGCCGACCGCATGTGGAAGTCCGCTCCGGCCGCGTTGATGCCCGAGGGTCGGGTGGTGAACGGCTGGTTCCGGAATCCGGATTTCGATCCGGTCGCTCGTGCCGATGTTCCCGGCGCCAGGCTCCTGGGGCCGCGGCAGCTGGCCATGCTTGAATCGTGGGCCGTAGACTGGTCCGGCGGAGCCTGGATGAAGGTGGTCCTGTCCCAGACCCTGTTCGCCAACGTGGCCACCCTGCCCCGACCCGCCCGGTCCGACGCCGGAGTCCTCTCCATGAAGATTCCGCCGCCCGGTGTCTACCCGGCCACGGACGTGCGCGTGGCCGACTGCGATTCCAACAGCTGGCCCCCGTCCGGCCGGAACCGGGCGCTGCGGGCCATGCGCAAAGCCTTCGCCCTGCACATCGCCGGAGACCAGCACCTGGGCAGCACCGTGCGCTACGGCGTGGACGACTGGGGCGACGCCGGCTACGCCATGTGCGTACCCTCCATCGCCAACACCTTTCCCCGGCGGTGGTATCCGGGAGTGAAGGGGAAGAACCGGCATCCAGGAGCGCCGCGAAACACCGGGGAATTCCTGGACGGCTTCGGCAACCGTGTCACCGTCCACGCCGTGTCCAATCCGGTGATCTCGGGCCGGGAGCCCGCCGGCCTCCACGACCGGGCGCCGGGGTACGGCATCGCCCGCCTCCACCGGAAAACGCGAGAGATCTCGCTCGAATGCTGGCCGCGGTGGGCGGATCCATCCGCTGCAGGCGCCGCGCCGTATCCGGGATGGCCCGTCCGCTTCCGCCAGGTCGACAACTACGGGCGAAAGCCGAAAGCGTGGCTGCCCGAGCTCGCCGTGGAAGGCCTCGCGGACGCCGTGGTGCAGGTGGTGGACGAGGCGGATGGGAGCCTCGTCTACACCCTCCGGATCCAGGGGCAGCGGTTCCGGCCCTGGGTCTTCGGCCCGGGCCGCTACACGGTGCGCATCGGCGAGGCGGGAACGAAACAGATGAAGGCGCTCCGGCGCCTCGAGGCGTCCCCACACCGGGAGACATCTGAAATCCGCGTGAAATTTTGATGTCAGCCGGGACGACGAGTATGATACGCGCCATGTTCGCCAGAAAATCGATCCAGGCCCTGTGCCTCGGCCTGGTGTGCTTCGTATTCTTCTTCCTGACCCATCACGGCGGGGTCCGGGCGCCGGACGAGGAAGTGGTCTTCCAGGTGGCCGAGTCCCTGGCCGGAGGCCGCGGCTACGCCCTGACCTCCGACCTCGCCGGGGCCCCGGGATTCGGCGCCGCCAAGGGTGTGGACGGAAAAGAGTACTCCGTCTATCCCCCCGGAAATTCCGTGTGGCTGGCGCCGATGGTGGCGCTGGCCCGGGAAATCAATGCCACGGGCTGGTACGAAGGCATCGGCCTGCCGCCGAGCTACTACGTGGATTCGTTCCTCCAGCAACTCATCAACCCAAATCCCATGGGGAATCCCGGGGGAAATCCCAGGGATCATGCCCTCCGGTTCCTGGTCACCACCTTCAACCTGGTAACGAGCGTGTTGTGCGTGCTGATGTTCTGGCTCATGGCCCTGCGCCTCGCGCGGTCGGACACCGCGGCCTTTGCCGCGGCCCTGGTCTTCGCCCTGGGCACCCTCGTCTGGGCCTACAGCAATACCATCTTCAGCGAGACCCTGACCACCCTGTTCGCCCTGGCATCCCTCCACATGATCATGGGCTACGACCGGTCCCTCGGCGCCGGTGATTCCCGGTCGCGCCTCCTCCGGCCGACACTATCGGGCCTCTGTCTCGGCTTTGCCGCCTCGGCCCACATCTCAGCCGTTCTGTTCGCGCCGTTCTACCTCCTCTACCTCATCCACCTCTTCAAGAAGAAGGACGGCTGGATGTCCTCCTGGATGCCCGCCCTGACGTGGGGTGTCGGCTTCGTGGGGATCCTCTTCCTGGTGGGAATCTACAACCACACCCGGTTCGGCAGCTTCCTGGAGAGCGGCCGCTCCATCAGCGAGTTCAACCAGGTGATATTCTACCTCCCGTGGACGGCGCTGTTCTGGCACGGCCTGTTCGGACTGACCGTGGGATGGGGCAAGGGACTGCTCCTCTTCTGCCCCGCGGTGGTCGTTGGCCTCATCGGGTGGCCAGGGCTGTTCAGGCGACACCGCGCCCTCGCCCTGGTCCTGTTCTCCGTGGTGGGGGTCCGGATCCTGTTCTTCGCCTCGTACTACGACTGGCACGGCGGTTTCTGCCTGGGCCCGCGATACCTGGTCCCCTGCATCCCCTTCCTGGTGCTGCCGCTGGCGTCCTGGATCGCCGCCAGGCTGGAGAAGAAGCGGTTCATTTCGCTGTATGCCTTTGCACTTGCTGCCTGGATCTGCGTGGCCCAGCAGTTCTACCTGGCCCTGGGGGAGATCTTCATCTTCTACCACGTGATCCGGTTCCAGTTCTACCAGCGGGCGCAGAACATCTTTGCAGAGGATCTCATCTACCTCCACTGGGACCTCTCTCCCCTGCACCATCTCCATGAAACGAATCGGGCATCCTGGCTCCTGATGAGCATGCCGGGCACGAACTTCCTGGTGTGGCTCACCGGCTCACTGATCCTGGGTGTCCTCACGGTTCTGGCCGTGGTGTGGTGGAGACGCAGCGCGCCTGGACCGGCTCCGGATTGACCTGAATTGTTTCACACAAAGGAAATCATCGCATGAAACGGAGGCAGTTTCTCAAGGCCATGGGCGTGACCCTTGGAAGTGCCCTGGTGCCCGGGTGCGCCTCTGCCGGTCTCCGCCGGCCTTCGAGATCCGGGGCCCGTAAACCCAACATCATCCTCATCGTGGCCGACGACCTGGGCTACGCCGAGGTGGGCTGCTACGGTCAGAAGAAGATCCGCACCCCGAACATCGACCGCATGGCAGCCGAGGGCATCCGGTTCACGCAGCACTATGCCGGATCGGCCGTGTGCGCCCCGTCGCGGTGCGTGCTGCTCACGGGCAAGCACTCCGGCCACGCCCACATCCGCGACAACGGAGAGGTGAAACCCGAGGGCCAGCGCCCCCTTCCCGCCGGCACCGTCACCCTCGGCACCCTGCTCCGGAAGGCCGGCTACGTCACGGGCTGCATGGGCAAGTGGGGACTGGGCCACCCGGGCTCAGAGGGCGTCCCCGGCAACCAGGGTTTCGACCACTTCTTCGGCTACAACTGCCAGCGCCAGGCCCATAACTATGTTCCACGCTACCTGTGGCGCAACGACAGGAAGGTCCCCCTCGAGGGCAATGACCGCGGCCTCACGGGCAAGCACTACTCCCACGACCTCATCGCGGAGGAGGCCCTGAGATTCATCTCCGACAACCGGAAGAAGCCCTTCTTCCTCTACCTGCCCTTCACCATCCCGCACCTGGCCCTCCAGGTGCCCGAGGACTCCCTCGCCGAATACCGGGGAAAGTGGCCCGATCCTCCGTACGAGGGCGGCAAGGGCTACCTGCCCCACCCCACCCCCCGCGCCGCCTACGCCGCCATGGTGACGCGCATGGACCGGGACGTCGGCCGCATCCTGGACCGGCTTCGAGACCTGGGCCTGGACCGGAACACCCTGGTGATCTTCACCAGCGACAACGGCCCCACCTACAACCGCCTCGGCGGCTCCGACTCGAAGTTCTTCGAGAGCGCCGGTCCTTTCAGCGGCCTCAAGGGCAGCCTCAAGGAGGGCGGCATCCGGGTGCCCCTGGTGGCACGGTGGCCCGGGAAGATCCGGCCAGGCATCGTCACCGACCACCTGTCGGCCTTCTACGACGTGATGCCCACCCTGGCCGACGTGGCCGGTTCCGAGGCGGCCACAGACACGGACGGCATCAGCTTCCTGTCGACTATGGTCGGCCGGACGGATCACCAGCACACCCACGACTTCCTGTTCTGGGACTTCCCCGGGTACGGCGGGCAGATCGCCGTGCGCACGGGCAAGTGGAAGGGCCTCCGCCGGCGCGTGCGCAGGAATCCGGACGCACCCCTGAAACTCTATGACCTCGAGGCGGACATCGGCGAGAAGCACGACGTGGCCGCAGACCATCCGGAGGTCGTCGAGAAGATCCGGCGCATCATGATCCAGGAGCGGTGCCGGCCGGCCATCAAGAAGTTCCGGTTCGGGCGCTACGGGGCGGGCGAGTAAAAAAACTCACCCCACGCTCCGGTCGCGAATCCTCCGCGCCAGGGCCAGCACCTGATTCGCCAGGTCCGCCTGTTCCCCCACCTCGAACGGTCCGGGGCCGGCGTGCACCACGTGGATCTCGCCAGGTCCCATGGGGCGCCACCGGTCCGGAAAATCCGGGGTGTCGTAGCCGGCGAAGACGGCGATGACATCCCGGCCGAGGGCGGCGGCAGCATGGTGGCCCTGGGAGTCGTAGCCGACGTAGAGGTCCGTGCAGCGGATCAGCGCAGCCAGTCTTGCCACGGAGCCCTCGAAGGCCACGAGGACCGGGCGATCGGGTGCGGGCACGACCCCGCCGTCGAGATCCCCGGTGCCGGAGACCTCCACCACAGTGTGGCCCGCGGCCCGGGTAGCCTCCATGAGGGCGCGGGCGGGTCGGGTCTCCTCTTCCCGGAATCCCTGATCCAGGATCAGGGCGGCCCCCGCATCCAGGAATCCCAGGACCAGGGAACGCTCGAAGGCCGACGGTACGGCAGGGTCTCGTGTCCCCCCGGCGTCGACCACGCGCTTTCGCAGGTTGCCGCCCACGCCGAAGTTCATGCTCACGGTGAAGGGCCGCTTTTCGAAGCAGAAGTGCGCGGCCACCCGTTCGGCAAAGGACCGGTCCGCCTCGGGGAGGTGCAGGCGGGGATGGAGCGGCTCTGTATGCGTGCCGAACACGGTGTCCAGCCACGCCACGAGGTCCTCACCGAGGCTCCGGCAAGGAACCTCGGGGGCCTCCGTGGTCGGATCCCAGAAGAAGAAGCGGTCCTTCTCCTCCACCTCGGGAAGCACCGGCAGGAGACCGCTCTGGAGCATCCGGGAGTCGAGGTTGATCACCAACACTTCGCCGCCTGTTGCGCGCCGCTCCTCCTCCACTGCATCCGCCACCTCAAGCCAGGAGAAAAACCGCTCGCCGAGTCCTCCCCGGCGGGGGTACGCCACCTCCCGGGTCCGGAACCGCGGACTGCCCGCAAACAGGGTCCCGTTCTTGCCGGGACCGAGGAAGACGATTTCCGCGGCGGGAAACGCCCGGAGCGCTTTTTCCGCGGCCAGGCCCGCCAGGAGTATATCCGCACCGATGGTCACCCGGGACAGAAGGAGAACCGCACGGATCCGCGCCGGGTCCACGGCCATCGGAGCGGGACAGCGGATCCGATCCATGCGCCGGAGGAGGGCGGCCTCGTCTCCGAGGCCGAACCCGTGAAGCCGGGCGCTGAACGCGGCCCCCACCTTTCCGAAATCTCGCGCCCTGGTAACGAGCCGGGCCAGGATCCGCTCCATGTCCCGCCGGTCCGCGGCGCGATAGGAGTCCGCCAGGGGCTCCACAATGTCCACGAACAGGGATTTCACGGCAGCGCGGGCCACGCGACCGTCGGTGTGGAACAGGAGGTCCGACAGATCGTCCAGGGCTTCGGGCAGCGGCTTCTTTGATCGGTCTTGTTGCACGGACTTGTCGCTCTCCAAGATCTCGATCCGTGGTATTACCTCATTTCAGGAGGCGCTGCAAGGACCTGAAGACGCCCCCGGGAGCATGGGGATCCTGGCGGCGGAGAAAATGCTCCACGATGAATGCGATCCTGCGCACGGGGCTGGACGGATGGAGGGCATCCTCGACCACGGTCCGGAGGAGATCGGGATGCGGGTAGGCATCGACCACGGCCTCGAGGCGCTCCTCGAATCCCTCACCGCGGGAGGCGCGGCCCAGGGAGCGGAGAAAGGAAGCCACCTCCCGCCCCACCAGGTGCGGCGTGAGCCTCCGCCGGACCCAGGCCACTTCCAGATCGAAGGTGATGAGCCTCGGGCCGGAGACGAACACGTGTCGAAAGGAGCCGTGCTCGTGGAGGAGACGAGGCTCCATGAGGTCCAGGGCCTTGTGGTGACGCTCCCCCCACCTGGACGAGAACCGTTCGAGAAGCCCGCGCTTTTCCTCCTCCCGCACCGTGGGATCCTCGAGGATGTCGTAGAGGGTACGGCCCGGACAGAACTCGAGGATCAGATGCGGTTCCCGTACCTCCAGGGGCACGGCCGCGTCCCGGACCCGGAACACGTCGAAGCCGTGTCGCTGCCAGAGCGCCATGCACTCCGCCTCGGTGCGCCTCCGGCCCCGGGGCCACGAGTTCGACTTCCCGGCAAAGGTCCAGCATCCCAGCTGCATCATCCCCTGGCGCAGCCAGCTCCGCTTTCTCAGGAACCTCTTGACCACCACCGGCCCCCCGGACGTCTCCACCTTCAGCACGGTCTGACGGCCGTGGCTGCTGTCCAGGACCTGAACCTGCGCAGGATCGAAAGCTCTGTCTTTCATGGACCTTCCGGCTCCGGATCGTTCGCACCCACCCACCGGCGGCATTGTATCGGCCTCCCCCGAGGCCTGGATAGAGAGAATCGGTGATATCAGAGCCGTCAGGTCCGGACAATTTCGGTCGAGGATTTGATTTCCGGGCTGATTTCAGTATGATGGATCCATACTATTCATTCCGGAGAGTTTGTAGAATCTTATAGGAGAACAACGATGAAGACCCTTGTGTTCCTTGTACTCGTCCTCGCCGTAACCACCGGCTTCGCCTCGTCCCAGACCTACTGGGATCTGTTCAACTACGCGCCCGGAACCCTGGTGCCAGGCTGGACCGAGCAGGCCGGCGACTGGACCGTCGACACCAACAAGCAGCTCGTGTCCGAGCCGAAATTTCTCTGGCAGTACATCACCATCGACACCTTCTCGGCCCTGAACGGTTGCACCGAGATCACAGCCATTTACAGCGCCAGTTCTTCGATGAAGCTGCAGTTCGGGGGCTGTGCCATGCGCTTCCAGAACGTCAACACCTGCGTCATGGACAAGATCCAGGACAACAACTCGAGCGGGGACTTCGATCGGTTCTTCGTTTATGACCGCCCGGGAACCTCCAAGTACGTCGATCCCAAGCCCCACAAGAAGACCGTCGTCCGGCTCATGACCTTCGACAAGGATGTCATCGGGAAGATCGACATCGACCTGGACGGCAAGTGGGATCACGTGGTGGTGAAGCCGAGCACCCAGACGCCGGCCGCCGGCAAACTCGGAATCGCCGGCTTCGGCGGCTGTATCATGGACAACTTCAAGTTCTTCGACGCCGCTGTCCGCCTCGATCCGCAGGGCCTGCCGCCCGCACCGGGGAACCTCATCGTCTTGCAACTCCGCGGAACAAAGAACCTGGCCTACCAGTGCGCCTGCAGCTTCTCGAACGCTACCGGCATCCAGGTCGACTCGCGTATCATCCCCCTCGACCTCACGAACCTGTTGGTGGTCTCGACCCAGGTGCCGTCGATATTCCAGAACTTCTCGGGCAACCTCGATTCCAACGGCCAAGGCAAGGCCGGCATCGCCATTCCCATGGCCCCGGCCCTGAGCGGCCTGGGTTTCTACTTCTGCATGATCACGCTGGATCCCCTGGCGCCCAACGGCATCGCCAACATCTCCAACGACCTGCGCATTGACATCAAGTAATCTGAAACAGAAAATCATGACCTGCCGGGGCCGGTTGTCGCACCGTGCCCCGGCAGGTGTATGTTCGGCCCGGGCTCCGGACCTCGACCCTCCCAGAGAGCACGGCGCGAGACCACTGTTTCTCTTTTGATCTGCATGACCATCGTACTGTCACGGGTGGTTTTTCTCAGGATCGTTGAGTGAACGACAGGACGGACAGAAACAAGAGCGTGATCCTCGGTTACCTCGCGGCCGCCTCCCTCCCGGTGCTCCTCCTGCTGGATTGAGTGTAAGTTCGAATCGTGCAGCGCAACTCGGTACCTGCAAAGGATTTA
>CAZAKZ010000125.1:0-16514 GCA_964485695.1 uncultured Planctomycetota bacterium
GTCAGACCGAAAAAGAAGGGGTCAAGTGTCTACCTGACGACTGAATACTTACCTCTGACACTGGTCGGTTGTGGCGGCCTTCAACAGCTTTCCGGAGTTTACGGTTCCTCCGGCGGGGCGATCTTTTCCAACATCAACTATCCCAGCCTCTTGAACCCGACGATGGAGCACGAGATCACTATTGAACGGAAGGACCTGGAAATCCTGGGGCCGGTGACCAGCCAGGCATGTTCCTATCAGGTCCTGGGCTTTTTCGGCACGGGCAACGCCGGATATGAAATGCTCCTCCAGGCGGCCCGGGACAAGGGCGCGGACGGTGTCATGAACGTGGCCGTGGACACCAAGCTCGACTACTACGTGTTCGGTGCGTATTCCAAGGTCACCACCACCCTGTACGGCACGGCCTACAAGTACAAATAGAAATAACTAGGTATAAACAGGACCGTACAGACAGGTCCAAGCGAACAACAACACGTTCACCGTTGAAAACCAAAAGGGCCCTGCACGCTCGCACATTCGATGCAATTCGACTGCAGGGCCCTCTTGTCCGTACAACCCTCACAAACCGAGTGCTCCTCGCCCTTGTCTGCTCTTTCCCCCTTTTCTCCTCCGGCTGCAATTTACGGGAACTCCCCAAATCCTATTTCATAACGCCGGCACGGTACGTCAATGCAGGCATGCTGAAAGAGAACGAAACCCTGGAAGTGGTTCAGAAAATCGATGAGGTCTTCACGTTCGGCCGGGCGCACGTGGAAGGGGTGTATTCCAAGGACTACTACTTGAACTTCGAAATCAACAGACAGATCGACCAGGCCATCACCCGGGCCGGCGCGGATGCCATCACGAACGTGGAGATGACCTACAGCGATCTCCAGTTTCCAAACGGCCTGACCCTGAGCATTCCCGTCAAGACCAACCTGATCAAGTTTCTCAACGGATGGATCGGGGTACCCGTCCTGGGTGTCTACCTGCACGTGGTCCTGATTTCCCTGAAAGGGGACCTGGTGAAAATCCGTGATGTCAAGGCTTGAAATCTCGTACCGGCCCGGCCTGCTGGCCACTGTCCTCCTGGCCACTGTCCTCCTGGCCGGATGCTATGCTCCTTACTCCAAGCAGGCAATGCCCATGCGTCTCTATTCCGAAGACCAGGCCCATACCCTGGGTCTGTGTCTCGACAGACGCGTGGAGCTGTCCGGATCGGGATTCCGGCTCTTCACCTGGCCGCTGAACATGCCGTCGTCCGTGGATCTGGTCGAAGACCTCATCACCCGCCATCAGGCCCAGGGCATCGCCAACCTGGAGGTGGATTTTCACGAGTGGACGATCCTGCAGATCATCTCGTTTCCCACGGTGACGGTGTCGGGGAATCTGGTGCTTCGGAAGGGCGGGACGGAATAATCCCCTTGACAGCCTGTGGATAAACTGGCTGTTACCGCTTCAGCAGCTTGACGTCGTTCCCCGTCTCGAGGAGTTCGCCCACGACTTTCCCGTTGATGGTGTGCTGAACGAGTGCACCGACGCGCACTCTGGGTGAGGTCAAGAACTCCACGGTTCCGGATGCGGAGCGCCACCTCATGCAATGGTAGAGGCTCCCGGCGATGCGCAACGTCTCTTCACCGACCCGCACCGCCACGTGGCGGTCCAGATAATCTCCCCCGAGGAATCCGAGGTCGTAAGTGCGCACACCCGCCTTCGTGTACTTCCCTCGCCGCCACATCTGGACCTGGAGGGTGACCTCGGTTCGATTGCAGTCCTGGACGATCTCACGCCAGCGTTTCCCCGAATTCGGATCCCTCCACACCGCAAAGTCGCCGGGTCTGGCCTCGAGGTAGGCCGCGGCCACAGGATTGGGGGGTAGGGGCCGGGCCTGGACCGGGGATTGACCTGACTTCTTCCCCGCCGCCGTGCCGGCGGCCGCACCTTTCCCGGCACCACTGTCCTCCGCTCCACCCTTCCAAGCGAACCGGAGCACCCGTCGGAACAGACGGTTACCGATGCGGTACTGGACCAGCCCGAGGATGGGTACCTCAGGGCAGAAGTTCTTGGTGGGGCCGGGGAGTCCCTCGAAGTCCCTGCTGATTCTGAGCGTGGCGAACCGCCCCATGGAGGTGCGGATCGTCTCCTTTCCAAAGGCGTTCTCCTTCTGGATTCGCGCCGGCATTTCAGGACCGTAATCGAGGTAATTCAGGGTTCTTTGCTCGAATCCGATGACCCTTCCCCTGAGTAAATGCTCGACGACCACGATGTAGCGGGGGGCGGAGACGGACTTGACCACCCATCGCTCCTGGTCGTGGTGAGGCCTCTTCCCGGGCGTGGTATAGAGAACCCATGCGCCGACCTCCGACCGTTTGAGGCTGGCATACGAGGGATGCCTGTCCACTCGGATCTTCTTCAGGTCGCCAAAGGATCCGGGAGCTGCCTTGACGAAGCCCGTGACCGGTTCGGGTTTCTTCCTGTTCCGTCCTCTCTTGCTCTTTCGCTTTGAGCCGGACTTGTTTTCCCCTCCCCGGAACTGCGAGGATCCGTGCTCGACCTTATCCACCGCGTTTTTATTGAAACGCATGGTGCCCATCGAGGACTTGATCACCACCCACTCCCGGCTGTCCTCGAGGAGCTTGCCGGTAAAGGCGGAGCCGTTCTTCAGGACGACCCGATCCTGTGCTTGCGGATCCTGAGCGGGGAGGATCATGAGACATAGAAACAGGCCAAGAATCCACCGAATCATCATTGCTTCCCCAGTCAGGAAACATAATCCTCTGACCGACGATTTCGCCGGACAGACTCCTAGAGTGCCTATCCCGGATATCGGAATATCTCCATGAATACCAAATGGCTCATAGCACGAGGAATATCCTGGAGATGGCGATCTCTTTGTGTCCCCCCGGCTACCACCGGAGTCGGATCACGAGATCCACGGGCGGCGTGGCCACCGAGAAATTATGCCCTGCGGCGATGCGGCTCAGCGGAGGAAGGCTCTCCAGGTTCCCGGCAAGGCCCACGGCCTCGGCCACAAAGGCCCGGCTCAGAACGGGATTTTTCCGCGAGTCCATGTAGTGGAGGAGGGGCTCCAGGGTCTCCTTCAGACCGAGGGCGCTGAAGGCGAGAGCCGCACCGAGGGCGATACGCTCCGGCTGATTCCGGGTCCGCTGGAACCGGGGAATCATCTTCATGCCCGTGGTCGGATCTGCCAGGAGTGCGAATCCCTGAACCGTGTTTTGAAGCACCCAGTTATCACGGGCTGCGACCACGGTGTCCCTCGCAACGGGGTATGCCGGCCTGTGGCGAAGCATGCCGAGCCCCTGGATCAGGTAGGCCTGCGAGACCGGGTCGGAAGTTTTCTGCACGGCCTCGAGGAGGAACGTGCCGGCCAGGGGATCCCCCGTCATGCCCAGGGCCAGGGCCAGGGCGCCCCGAAGACGCGGGTTTCGCTTCTCGGCTGCGAACATCAGAGCCAGGTTCCGGGCGATCCTACCATTCGGATCCCCCCGGCGAGCGAGGATCCCCAGGCCGAGGGCCGAGAATCCCTTCACCTCCAGAGATCCCCTGGACAGCAATCGTACCAGGATCCCGGCATCCTTCACCGTGCCGAGACTTCCCAGGGCCAGGGCCGCCAGCCCACGCTCGCGCGGCCCCCGGTATTTCTCCACCCGACGCCGGATCAGGGTGCGAAACAGACCGCGCATCTTCTTGCGGGGCCCCTCCAGCTTTTCTATTCGGAGCATTTCCTGGTTGAGGAACCGGCCCTGGGCACTCTCCTCCCTGGGTGTGAGGCGCTTCTCTGCCTTGTCCCTCTGGAATTTATTCACCGCCTCCCTGAGCTGGTTCCCTTCCGGTGTCTCGTAGGGAAACGCTGCAACCGCCAGGACCGCGGCGGCCTGGACATCCGGGTGCTTTGCCTCCAGGGCTCGGGCCAGGTAATTCAGGGCGCTGGTGAGGCCCGTCCTTCCCAGGGCCGTGACGGCCAGGCAGCGGAGTGACGGGCTCTCCTTGCCGTGCAGCGCCAGTGCGGCCAGCTCCGGCACCGTCTTCTCCGCACCGATGAGACCCAGGGCGACCACCGCTCCCATGCGGATTACATCGGGGAGCTTCCTCCGGCGCACGGCCATGCTGAGGAGGTCGTGCGTCTTCTGCTCGTTCTTCAGCAGACCCAGCGACAGCGCGGCCAGGCCGCGAAGCCGGTGCGGGATACGGCTCAATCCCACCCGCTTCTTGCCCCGTTCTCCTCCGTTCAGGATGGCCTCGAGCGTAGGCCTCGCCCGCGAATCCCCGATCATGCCCAGAGCGAGGACCACCATCTCGCGCACGGTCCGGTCCGGATCTCCGACCCTGTCGAGGAGGGGCTTGACCGCCTCGGAATCCTTCAGATGCCCCAGGGCAAAGAGAGCGGATATACTCAGCTGCCGGTCCCGATTCGCGGCCGCCTTGAGGAGGAAGGGCAGGAGTTTCTCCCGGCGCCGCCGGAGAAACGCCTCCACTTTGTCCCGGAGGGAACGCTTTTCCGCGCCGAGATCCACGGTGCCGCCCGGCCCCGAGATCCAGCTCGAAAGGGCGAACCGCTGGTGAACCGCCAGATAGCGATCCTTGTTGTGGAACCACCAGTTTTCCCAGGTGATGCCGCGAACGGTGGCGGGCTCTGGATACCGGTCCCGCACGATACGGCCCACGGAAGGCGAGGAGGGGGCCTTGCCGGGGATGCGACTCCTGGGCAGCTTGGGCTTCCCGGGTGTTGGTTCGGGTTCCTTCTTCTTGCCGGGAACGGGCAGACCGAAAGGTTCCCGGGATTGACCCGTTCCCGTATCGGCGGCGGCCAGGACCAGGATCAAGAGCAGCACCTTAAGCGCTCTGCACTGCCGGAAGGCCACGAGAATACCCAACAGGGGCGTGTGTTCGTGCATGGAAATCACTCCGGGCACTCCCCTATCCAGACCATGATGCCAACCTCTACCGGTAGTATAGCCTGGACGCTCAAGCCAGGCTACGCCCCTACCATTTCAGGTCCACCACCCGGTCCACCGGCCCGATCCTGAGGAGGAAGTTCTGCCCCGTGGTGATCCTGGAGAGCGGTGTGGGATCCCGCAGGTCCGAAGCGATGCCGATGCCCTCGGCGATGAAGGCCCGCGCCGCGGTCGGCCTGGCGGACGCGGTCAGGTAGTTGACCAGGACGGCGAGGACATCCCGCCCTCCCAGGAAGGCCAGACCGGTGCCCACCGCGATCTGCTCCCGGGTGTCCTTGCTGGCGAAGAGGATGCTCTTCAGGTAACGCACCTCGTCCTCCCCCCCGATGAGGCCGAGACCCAGGGCTGAATTCTGGATTTCCTCCAGATCCCTGGCCCTGGCCAGTTCCCTGGCGACCCGATGCGCTGCACTCCGATCCCCGAGCAGGCCGAGGGCGGTGGCCGCGTATCCGCGCAGGCTCGGCGCAGTGTCGCGGCCCAGGGAGGCGGTGAGTTCCCGACGCACCTCGAGGTCCGCCGCCAGCCCCAAAGACAGGAACAGGGCGCCGCGCAGGCCGGGATCTCGAGTTCCGGCCAGGTGTTTTCTGAGGAGTTTGACGAGGGGTGCGGCTTTCTTCGGATGATTGCGTGCCAGGATGCCCAGGCCCAGGGCGGCAAATCCCTTGACCGCGTGCCTCCCGTGAACCAGGCCTCGCCCCACGACCTCGGCGTCCTGGATCTCCCCCACCTGGCCGAGTGAAACTGCGGCAAAGGCACGCACTGCGTTGTCCGCGTCCTTCGTGAGGAGTTGCCGGAGTGCGGTCCGGAGCCGCTTCCATACAGCCGCCTCGGCCGCCCGCTCCCGCTCCACGGCAGTGCGCACTTCCTCGATGTAGGTGACCAGCGCTGCCCGGGCAAAGTCGGAAAGATCCGCATCGCCGGAGGCGTTCAATCTCGCCCTGGCGCTGCGGATGTTCTCCAGGAGGACGGCCTGGCGCGGAAAGGCCCCAAGGGCCAGCACGGCCGACCGACGCACCTCGGAGGCCCGGTCCCGCATCAGGCGATGGAGGGGGTCCAGAACCCCGGCATCCCCCTGATAACCGAGGGCCGTCGCCACCAGGGCCCGCTCGGTGGTGCCACACCAGGAAGCCCGGAGTGCCCGGGACAGGATTCCCCTGGACTCCGCGTCGGGGATCAGGCCGACGGCGAGAAGGGCGGCACCCCGTACCTCTCGCGGAGTGGTGGTGTTCAAGGCCGTTCGCTTCAGAACACCGAGGACGTCGGCATCTCCGAGAAGGCCGAGGCCGAGGGCCGCAAGACCCCGGATCCGATTCGTGGCCCGCCGCTTCTTCAAGTCCCCTGTCCCCGGCAATCGCCCCTTCACCACTTCCATGAGGACCGGTACTGCCCGGACGTCTCCGGTCATGCCCAGGGCCGTGACCGCCGTCTCTCGAACCTCCAGGTCGGGATCGGACAGGGCGCGAATCAGATCCGGCAGGACCTCCCGCTCCGCAAGGAAACCGAGGGCATACGCGCTGGCCACCCGGAGGGCGGTGCGGCTGTGGGCCACGTTATTCCTCAATGCCGGAAGCAAGATCTCCGAACGCACGCGCCTGTAGATCTCCGAATCGCTGGTGGCCTCCGGGTGGTCGAGCCCCGGGAAGGGCCACGAGGCCCCGGCCCGGAAATCGCCGGCACGCGGCCGCTTGCCCGTGGCGAGAAACCGCTCCTTGTTCCACTCCCACCAGACCTCCCACCGGGCCGTGATCCGGGCGGAAGCGCTCGTCCGTCTGACGTGACGGGAAAAACCGCCCGGCACCGGAGAGCGACCGGAGCGGGGTGGGGAACCGGCGGTGGGTCCGGTCGTGGAGGTCCCCCTCGGTCCGGGATCGGGCACCGGTGGGGAGGGCTGTGAGGGATTGGACGGTTCCACCCCGCGGCCGCCCGGGAGGACGAGGCCGTAGGGGCCCGTGTAATACGGAGGCTTGCGGTTGCTGCCCTGCGATGGCATCCTCGAAGCCTGTCCTGCGGAGCTGTCCGCGCCCAGACCCAGGAGCACGACTGCCCATGCAAGGCCCACGATCGAACTGAAGTATTTCATCCCCATTCTCCACGTCCCGGAGTGATTCGAACGAACAATGACTAATGCGATCCAGGAGCAATACTCCATGCTTCGGAATCTGGTGGTCGTATCTGAAATCCCTGGAATGACGTGAAAATTTTTCCGGCGTGAATTCCCTGACGGGGACTACTTCCCGTTCAGGGTGTAGCGGTAGAGTCCTTGCCCATCTGCATTGATGAAGGACACCTCCACCCGGTCCGCATCAACCCGCACCCGCGCAAAACCGGAATCCGGCCAGTAGCGGTCGTACCCCGTCTCCTTCTTCGAGAACTTCCAGGGGGCGCCGCAGCTACCGGGCAGGGTGTAGTGGATGCCGTCCACCACCATGTCGGTGAAGACGTGGTCGTGTCCGTAGAAGTAGATCTGCACCCCGTGCTTCTTCATGAGGTCGTGGATGCGGGCCTGCTCCCCCACCCGAGCGGCCCGCCCCCCACCCCGGCCGTAGGCCGAGTTACTGACGTCTCCGCCGCGCCCCCCGATGGCGTGGTGGATGCAGATGAACTTCCACCGGGCCGTGGAAGACCTCAGGGTGTTCTCGAGCCAGGACAACTGCGCCTCGCCCAGGGTGTAGTCGTCGGGGCGGCCTGGATCTCGAGAGCGATCCAGAAGATGCTCGGTGGGCGTGTACGAGACGACGTTGAGCACCACGAAGAGAGCGTCCCCCCAGGTGAAGGCGTAATAGTCCTGGTGGGGGCTCCCGCCCTCCGGATAGGTGTCCGGCCGGGGATTGGGCAAGATCTTCACGCGCTGGGTGCGGGACCGTGCCTTTTCTTCCTCGGTGAAGTAGCCCTTCTCGCCGTCCCAGTTGCCCATGACCGTGAAGTGCGGCACCTGAGCTCCCAGCGGCCCGAGAAGACGACGGTAGGCGAGCAGTCCCTTTCTGGCCCACCGGCCCTCGGGAACGGGAATGTTGAAGCCGAAACCGTGAAGGTCGATGATGTCGCCCAGGTTGACGACGAAATCCGGGCGCTCCTTCAGCACCAGCTCTGCCACCCGCGGTAGCATGGCGCGGCTGTACGCCCGCCACATGCGAAGGGTCCACAACGCGTTCTCCACGGTTCCGTATCGTTTCACCACCTTCTCGGAAAGTGGGTAGAGGTCCATCTCCTCGGCGGTGAAATCGCGAACCTGGACATGGGGATCGGTGATGAGGGCGAAGGTGAAGGCCTGGCCCGGGGGGCGGCGGGTCACGAATCCACCCGAGGCCGCAACCCGATCCCCGATACGGATCCGGTAGAGATACCGGGTGGCCGGTTCGAGATCATCGAGGACCCACTGCGCCACTTCCCTGTCCGAGTCCTTGCCCGGCCGGTCGGGGGCCCCGGCCAGCATCCAGGTTTCCTTTTCACCGGGTTTTCGGACTTGAAGCGTAAAGTCGGCCGCATTGCCCTCGAGCACCACGTTCACCGTGACGCCGCGATCCGTTGGACGCACCAGGAGAGGAGGAACCACCAGGCGAGTCTCTTTCCCGGAAGAACATTCGGTTCCCGGAGAGGCAACACTTCGGGTCGGACTCCGGGAACGTGCGCACCGCGTGCACAGGACGGCATTCAGCAAGACCGCGACCACGAGAACGAAGAGCCGGAATCGCATGGCGTAGATCCTCTCCACGATTCATGAAGAAACAGCCGATTGTAGCGGAAGGCGGGGAGGGTGGGAATCGAGTATATGGAAACGGGCTGCCTCTGGTAACCAGAGGCAGCCCGTTTCAGTCGACTCCCCACTATCATCCTTCGTATAGAGCCGGGCCCACTAGCGCTTGGTTTCGTCTGTCTTCAGCTACTCCTGGTCCTTCTTGTCCTGGTCCTTTTCCCCGTCTTTCTTATCGAGGGAGGGGGGCAGGAATGTCTCGGCGGGCGCAACGAAATTCTTCACGTGGCGGACAGCAATGGCGGCCTTCTTCATGGGTTTCATTAACATGGAAAATTCGGGGGTCTCCTCCCCGGATGACCAGATCTTGTGCAGCGAAATGGACTTCACCTCGTAGGTTTCCTCGTTGAGGGTCATCTTGAAGAGGTCGGCCTTCAAGGCGTGGTGCCTCTGTTCCTTTCGAGGCCGGGCCTCGACAAGGAGGAGACCGCTTTCCAGCCGCTGCATCTTCAGGTCACAGTTCTTTCTCATGTGGGTCAAGATCGTACTCACATCACCCATGAAATCCGAGAGTCTCTGATCCCACCTCCTCCACTTCGACATCCGTCCTGGCTCTTCCTTCTCGGTCAAATCCCGGACAAGAAGCACAAACGGGAGCTGTAACCACATCTCCTTGCCCGAGCATCCAGCCTCGAAGGGGATCATTAAGCCCCCCGGCCCCATGGGCAAGAATCCCTCCGCGTAAAACCGGCCGGGGCCGCTGATGAACTCGAGCCCGAACTCGTCCCGCGTGCCGTCCTTGTAGTCAAAGACGATTTCGCCCTCGTACTTGCGATCCAGTTCCTTGCTGGCCTGGTGGAGGGCGTGGTCGATGGCCGCCTCGACCTCAATACCGCCATTGGAAAGGACCAGGATCCCGGCGACCACGAGAGCCCCGATCAGCATGGCTACGGCCGCGTACCGGAACCACCGGCGTGATGCTCCGGCCGGGGACTCCTGCCCCCGGATCGTATCCACGACCCTCAGGACCCGAGCCTCTCCGGCTTCCCGGACTTCCTCCGTATCGACCTCGGTCAAAGACTCCAGGAGACCGTGGACGAAGAGGTGCCTGAGGTAGAGCGCTCGTTCCTCCTCCTCCAGGGTAGAGGCTGTCTCGAGGCGATCTTCTTCGGAGGAACTCGAACCGTCGAGATCCTGGCAGGCCGCCTCCTCCGCCCTGCGGCGCCGCGTGCGATCCAGGTCACTCATCCGGTCTCTCCTTTCGGAAGATTCGACTCGAGACAGAGCGCCAGAGCGGATCGGGCCCGTTGCAGACGCTTCTTCACGGCCTCGAGGGAATCCCCAACAGTCTCTGCAATGGACTGACAGCCGAGGTCACCTTCGTACCTCAGGTCCAGAACCCGCCTCAGCGGCGGGCGCAGCCTGTCCAGGCACTGCCTGAGCGCGTCCAGCTTTTCGCTCCAGGTGTCGCCCGGGGAGGCGCTGAAATCCTCGAAGAAGCCGTCCAGCTGGCTCAGATCGTTTTCATCCAGGGTTATGAAACGAGTCCTGCGGCGACGCTCCGCCAGGATCAACCGGGTTGCGATGCCGCGGATCCACGGCGCAAAGGGACGGCTGCGGTCGTACCTGGACAGGTTCTTCCAGGCAATGAGGAACGTCTCCTGGAACAGGTCGTCCACGGTGGTGGGATCGCGCACGGCACAGCGCAGGTACGAGGTCAGCATGGTGGAGTTTTCCCGGACCAGGATCTCGAACAGATCCCGGGCATCGGGGGGATCCCTGTCGGACATCCGGAACGACACATTGCGATTCAAGGCCATGGAATTCTCTCTGAATACCCGTGGTCCCGTCATCCAGCCTCTTGTATCCAAGGCCGCTGCCGGGGACAGGAATCATTGAAAAGGGAACTCACGTCGAGGTGCCAGCGCTAAGTGGCCCCGGGATCACCATTTCCGGCGAATGGCGCGATCGATGGCATCGAAGCTCAGGTGGAAGTTGTAGGCACCCGCCAGCCGGGCCAGCGGGCCCGGATCCCGCACGTCTCCGGCCACGCCGATGCCCTCGATGACGAAGGCCCGGGTGGCGGCCGGAATGTCCTGATTCCTGAGAAAACGGCTGAGTAGTCGGAGATCCTCGCTCCGGCCGAACAGGGCCAGGCCCACGGCAGCCCCCATGACCTCGTATCGATCCTTGCTGGTCCTCAGAACCCGGTTGAGACCGTCTGCACTCTTTTCCCCGGCGAGGAGGCCGTAGGCCATGGCACTCTGCTGGATCTCGTCCCGGTCCCGGACCTTGCCCAGGGTATTCACCACCTCGGCCAGCCCCTCGGTGTATCCGAGGAGGGCGAGAGAGATGGCGTAGTAGGAGCGGCTGAGCGGCTCGCGCGTGGCCTTGAATTCCCGCATCAGAATCGATCCCGCATCTCGCCACCCCCGGAGACCGAGGCCGAGAGCCAGGGCCATCTTGTGGTCCAGCCGGACTTCCCGTACGAACTCGGCCGAGAGTACCCGGGCCGCGGCTCCATCCCTGTCTCCACCACGACCGCCGAGGAGGCCGAGGGCCAGAGCGGCGAAGGGACGGATCTCCAGGGATTCGTCCGCCAGGATTCGTAAGAGCAGATTCCGGTCCTCGGTCCAGCCCACCTGCCCCAGAGCGATGGTGGCAAACTGCCGGACCGCGTATTCCGAGTCTCCGGCTGCAGCGGCCCGAAGCGCCTTGCGTCTGGCAGCATGAAACCGCTGAAGCCGCTCCAGCTCCTCTTCCGCCGGCTTCCTGAATTCCTTGACGAAACCGTCGAGCTTGGCGATGACCTCGGGGGCCGCCTCGCCAGCCTCGCGGCGATTTCTCACGGCGGCCCAGTAGTTCGTCTGCATGGGCTCCCCGGGCATGAAACCGCCGAGGGCCAGGGCCGCCGCCCGGCGCACCTCGGTCCGCTTGCTACGAATAGCCTCGAGGAGCGCGGTGCCGGCCCGTTCCCCGGAAAGGCGGCCCAGGGAGGTGGCGGCCAGGGCCTTCAACTGGATCCGGATCCCGCTCTGGTTCAGTATCTTCACGAGGGGGGCTTCACAATCATCCAGACCCAGGAGGCCGAGGGCCACCACGGCCGCCGCTTGAACTTCCCTGGCTTCGCGCCTCCGCAGGGCCGCGTTCATGAGTGTCTCGATCGCACCCTCTCTCGCCGTCAGCCCGAGGGCAACGGCGGCGGTGGCGCGGCGCTGGTCATTGACCTGGTCCCGGCCGAGGAGCCTGGCGGCCGCGGAACTCCCCGCCGCAAGGTGCTTCAGGATCTCGAGAGCCCGGGAGTCATCCACCATGCCCAGGGCCAGGATGGCTGCATCCTGGACCTCCGATCCCGAGTCTCCCAGTGCAACCACCAGTGCTTCCGTGGACCTGGAATTCCCGAGGAGTCCGAGGGCAAACGCCGCGCTGATCCGGACCGTGGTCTTGGGGTCCTTCAGCGCCAGTTCCAGGTCGGGACGGATCAGGCGGACGCGAAGGTCCGCCCCGAACGGCCGGGCATCCGGAGCCGTGCCGGTCTTTTTGCCCAGAAACGGACCGTCCTTCCCGGTCTCATCCTTCCTCCTCAGCTCATGACGGCGGGCCAGACCCAGGTACCAGTCCTTGTTCAGCTCCCACCACACCTGCCAGGAAGCGCCCCGGCCCTGGGCCAGGCCCGAGGCTCCGGGCCGGAGCAACCGGACGAACCGGCCCAGGTTCCCGCCGCCCGTCAGCGGCGGCACGACCTTTCCGGGCCCCGGCGGGATCTGCTGGGCGACGGCCCCGGTGGAGAGGAGAAGGAAGAGAAGAAGACCTGCCATAGCGGGCGCGGGAATGAGAAATAGAGGACTTGTCGTGCTGATTCTCATGGCTTTCACCGGATAAATCTATGCCTGACCCCACGTTCAAAATACACCCATTTCCCGGCGGGGAACAGCCGGTAGGGTGGAAGAAGGGTGGCACGACCTCGGTTCCTTCACTAAAATCCTGCGATGACCACCCTTCAGTACGTTCTCATGGGCTTTGCCCCGGGCCTGTTCTGGCTCTGGTACTTCCGACGCAAGGACGACCTGGAGCCGGAGCCCAAACTCCTGGTGCTCCGGGTCTTCCTCCTCGGCTGTCTGTCGGCCTTCCTGGTCCTTTTTCTCCGGCCCACCTACGGCGGTCTGGTGCCCGATGCGACAGGGTGGCAGAGGGAAGTGGTCGACGCCTTCGTGGTCACGGCCCTGTTCGAGGAGCTGGCCAAGGTGGCGGCCTTTCTCGTCGGAGCCTACTTCCACTCCGAGCTCGACGAACCACTGGACGGCATCATCTACGGCATCGCTGCGGCCCTCGGCTTCGCCTCGGTGGAGAACGTCGTCTACCTGTTCAGGATGGAGGACGCGTCGGTGGTCGTGGTCCGCGCCTTCACAGCCACCCTCGGCCACGTCGCCTTCACCGGCTCCATCGGCTTCTTCTTCGGCCTGGCCAAGTTCACGCGTCCGGCGAGGCGGTGCGTTCTCATGATTGCAGGCCTCGGAATCGGGATCCTGTTCCACGGGGCGTACGACGTGTTTCTCTTCATGGAAGGCGAAACCCGGTTCCTGTCCCTCCTGTTCGTCCTTCCCCTTACCCTGATCCTGCTGGGCTTGAAGATCCGTTGGACCCGTACCCTGTCTCCGATGTATCACCTGTCTCAGGAAGGCGACCCTGATCCATGACCAAAGATCTGACCCCCATATTCAAACCCCGTTCCATCGCCGTCATCGGCGCATCCACCCGCAAGGGTTCCATCGGGTGGTTCATCGTTCACAACATCGTGACCAGCGACTTCAACGGCAAGCTCTTCCCCGTGAACATCCACGCCGAGACCATTCACTCCATCAAGTGCTACGGCCGGGTCATCGACATCCCGGACCCCGTGGATCTGGCGGTGATCTGCGTCCCCAAGGAGGGGGTTCTCGACGTGGTGAAACAGTGCGGCCACAAGGGCGTCCGCGGCCTCGTGGTCATCACTGCCGGCTTCAAGGAAACCCGCGGAAAGGGCGTGGAACTGGAAGCGAGTCTCCTCGACCTGGTCCGGAAATTCGACATGTGCATGGTGGGGCCCAACTGCATGGGCGTCATCAACACCGCCCCCGACGTCCGCCTCAATGCCACCTTCGCGCCCGAGCCTCCCGCCAGGGGCTGCATCGGATTCATGAGCCAGAGCGGCGCTCTGGGCGTCGCCATCCTCAACATCTCTCGCCAGCTGGGCCTGGGTCTGTCCGCCTTTGTCAGCCTCGGTAACAAGGCCGACATCGACTCCAACGAGGTCCTGGAGTACCTGGAAAAGGACGACGACACCCGCATCATCGCCATGTATCTGGAGAGTGTCGGCGATCCCCGCCGGTTCAAGGAGCTGGCCCGGCGCATCACCCGGAAAAAACCCATCGTCCTCGTCAAGGCGGGACGCACCGAGGCCGGGGCACGGGCCGCATCCTCTCACACGGGCGCCCTGGCCGGATCGGACCAGGCGGTCACCTCCCTCACCGAGCAGGCCGGCGTGGTCCGGGTCACCAGCATGGAAAACCTCTTTGACGTGATCCAGGCCCTGATGCGGAGCCCCCTTCCCGAGGGCCCCAGGGTGGCCATCCTCACCAACGCCGGTGGACCGGCCATCATGGCCACCGACGCCATCATCAACATGGGGCTCGAGATGGCGAAGCTCTCGGAGAAGACCCTCGCCGGTCTCGAGGCCTTCCTGCCCGAGGAGGCCAGCCTTCGCAATCCGGTGGACATGATCGCCAGCGCCCTGCCCGCGGACTACGGCAAGGCCCTGGACTGCATCAGCACGGACGAAAACGTGGACGCGATCATGACCATCTTCGTGCCGCCCCTCACCGTGAATCCCTACGACATCGTCCGCACCATCTTCGACCACACCCGGGACCTGAAAAAACCAGTGGTGAGCGTGGTTCTTTCCACCTTGTTCGAACACATGGAACTCCGGTCCAAGCTCCCGGACCACCCCCCCATCTACCTGTTCCCCGAAGCGGCGGCCAAGGCCCTGCACGCCCTCCACCAGTACGCCGGCCGGCGCAACCGGCCGGCAGGCAAGATCCTCGAGGTGAAGGCCGACCGGGATGCCGTGGCCGCCCTGGTGGACCCCGCCACGGCCGACGCGACCGGCTACCTGCCCACCGATGCGGCCTTCAAGGTGCTGGCCCACTACGGCATCCCCGTGGCCCGGTGGGCCTTCGTCTCCACCGCAGCCGAGGCCCTGGCCGCAGCCCGGGACATCGGCTTTCCCGTGGCCGCGAAGCTGGGGGGCAAGGGCATCGTGCACAAGAGCGAAATCCAGGGTGTGCGCGTGGGTATCCAGGACGAGGTGTCCCTCAGCCGCGCCCTGGGGGAAATGCGGGGGAATCTGGACAGGTACGATCCCGAGGCCGAGTTCACCGGCTTCCTGATCCAGGAGATGGTGGCCGGCGAGAGAGAGGTCCTCATGGGCATGCGCCACGACTGCTCGTACGGCGACCTGCTGCTCTTCGGCATGGGCGGGAAGTACGTGGAGGTCATCAAGGACACCTTTCTGCGCCTGGCCCCCATCACCGACCTGGACGCCGCCACCATGGTGGAAAGTATCCGGAGCTATCCGCTGCTCCAGGGTGTCCGGGGCGAGGCGTCCTCCCGTATCGATATCCTCAAGGAGTGCCTCCAGCGCCTCTCGGCCTTCGTCACCGACCACGATCACATCCTGGAAATGGACCTGAATCCGTTCATGGCCGGCTCCACGGTGCAGACGTGCAAGGCCGTGGACGTCCGGATCCGGGTGCGGCAGGACTGAAGTTCAGGGACTTCGTGAGGCTGTTATCCACAGGCTGTCAACCCTGCAGCCTGGCCAGGGTCAGGGCCAGGAGCGCGGCGCGGTCGGATCGTCGCTCGGCCTTGGCCCGACCCCGATCGGCAGCCGCTTACACCGAGAAGGGTAAGTATTCTCGTGCGCACCCTCGGCGTCACCACATATCCACGACCTCGACGTTGCCAACATCGAGGCCGTCCGGGAACGCCGAGTTCACCGCCACGGCGCTGACGTAGACTCGGACGCCGAAAATCGGCATCACGAAATAGGCGACCCCATTCCCCACGCTCGACAATCTTCCGGCAAATCCGTTTGTGAAGTACGGCAGCTTCCCTGCCATGGTAAGAAAGAAGAGCGGGTCCGGATTCAGGTTCAGCCAGTGGTTGGGGCTGAACTGGAGCCCGGGATTCGGCGCGAACGACAATGCCAGGAAGCAGGAGGCGCTTGGTGAACGGTTGAATGCCAATTGAATGTGGACCGTTTTCCGCGAGGTATGGGTGGTGACCGAAACGTTCTGGTCCTCCCAGCAGTCGATGCCGGTGAAGCTATAGCTGCCTCCGTAGTTGACGATCTTCTTGTACGAGCCGCTGTAGGTGTACTCCCACACGCTCCCCCTCGTGTTGGCGACGAAGACCTGGCCGGTCTTCTGATTCACCGTCACGCAGTTAGCGGCCGCCGCGTGGGCCGAGTAGCGGACCTTTCCCGAGGGTGTGACCCAGGAGAGGGATTTCGTGTACGTGAGAGTCCGCTCGGAGACGACAACGTACTCACCGGTCTGCGGGATCCAGTCGACCCCGACGATGGGACCGAGGAGGGTACTCAGCACGGAGATACCGAACGACTTGCGGTCGATCCGCAACAGCTGCCCGTTGAAATTCAGCTTCGTCCCCACGATCCAGTCGCCGGTGTTTCCATCTCGACAGATGGCGCTGGGTTGCCCGTAGCTGCTGGGTATCCCCCGCCAAAGTGAGGTAGAACTGCCATACACGCGCCAGATATACAGCCTCACATAATTATCGGGACATAGTAGTCGTGATGTGATATGCTT
>CAZAKZ010000126.1:0-15783 GCA_964485695.1 uncultured Planctomycetota bacterium
GGTGATCCATCGACTCAGCTTACCACCGGTCCGGTTAAATGGATACCCCAGAGGAGATATATAGGGAATGAGATCCACCCTAAAAAAGGGTACTCTCCGAAGGACATAAAGGCCAAGGAAGGTTTTTCTGCCCAGCCTGGCGATTAGCCGGTTAACGGCCCGATTTCCGATTTTCCTGGGTTGATGGTTGTGAAACGGAGAGTACGGCGAGTCGGACCAATCACATCCCCATCCCATTCCTGCGCAGGTCTTTACACCAATCGCCGGATCAAAACAGAGAGCGTTCACTGTTCACTTATCTGGTTTAGCTTTTCCGATCCGTCGCATCGTCGTTGGTGAAGCTGAAGATAAGAGCCGGATGGACAGGTTCCTCGCAGAAGATGTTTCTAATCCCTGTTGGTGCCCACTGTAACTCGTGGCCATCAGGTAGATTCTGTCCGAGCCGCCGGGCTCCGAAAGTCACTGGGCCCTTTTGTACCTCTGACCCTCCGCCTCGATGTGGCTTCTCCACCCCGGCGGCGGAAGGAATTCGCTGGCCACCGGGATGGACTCCAGGCCGGTGCACGCCCGGCCGTCGATGTTCACCTCGAGGCGCTCGGGCGTGAACTCCCCCCATGTCCCGCCGGCGAAGTCCTTCCGGTGGGCCAGCTGTGGGATCCGCCGGGGATCGAATCCCATCATCCTGGCCGCGATGAAATCCATCACAAAGGGATCGCGGGAGATCACGATCCTGTCCGTCTCCACGGGCAGGGGCTGGAGCGGGCCGTTGCCCTCGCCGGCGATGCCGGCGTCCAGGATGGCCAGGTAGTCGCGCTGCGGCGTGGGCTTGAGGGCTTTTCCCGCGGGTGGAGCGTGGAGCACGATTCTGTTCAGATCGTAGATCATGCGCCAGATGGTGTCATTGCCGTACCAGGCTCCGCAGGCGCTGTAGAAGGTCCGGTCCAGGTTTTTGCGGGTGCCCCGGGTTTCGATGCCCCGAGCCCTTCGGATCACGTTCCATGCCGCGCGGCCGAGAGCAAAGGCCGGTCTCGAGCGCCCCTGCAGGATCTCTCGCATGCGTGACTGCATGCGAACCGGCAGTGGAACGTCCGGCGGGAACTCGTCCCCGCCCGTGCGCGGCGTGCCCTGCCGGTAGTGGACCAGGTTGGCCTTCTGGCCGTTGATTCCCACCAGGTTCTTCAGGGCGCCGGTGATGCCGGCCTTCTGGTGGGTCTTCATCTTGGGCAGGTTGATGACCAGGTCTGCCTCCAGCACGGTTCCCGAGATCAAGTAGCTATGGGTCCCCGGGCCGTGGCTGTCCCGCGTCAGTTTCGGGTCGAAGTCGGAGACCCTGAACCTGTTCCGTGAATCGTCCAGCGCGTCCAGGTAGCTGTCCGATCCTAGCTGGATCTCCCGGTATCCCAGTGGATCGCCGAACTCCCCGTCCCGGGCTTCAGTAATATATCCGTTTCGCCTGGCAACCTTCTCGCGGCGCAGGTCGAGGAAGCGGACCGCGGGCTTTTGTTTGTGCGTGTATTTCTCCATGAGGCGGATCACGCCGGTCTGCCGGATGAGCGCCTCCCAGTCGCAACTCTGCAGGGGCACGTCGCCCACGGTGATGCGTTCTGCATCAGGATATTTTTCCAGGCAGGCCCGGACCACCGCGTCGATGAGGTCCGTGGACGTGACCAGGGCCTCGATGGGGAAATCCCGGCTCTCCTGGTGCAGGACCCAGTTGGGCTTGATGACGATGGAGCAGTGCTCTCCGTCCGGAAGGTGGGACAGGATCACCTGCGGCAGCTTGTGGCCCAGTCCGCTCAGGGTGTAGATGCTGGCGTCCGGCACTGGAACCCTCCCTCTGTATTGTCGATCGAGCTCACGATGAACCGGTGCTTTCCGGCCGTGGTGGTCTCGATGCAATGCGTCTCCTCGACTTCGATCCGCATGTCATTTCCAAGCAACCGGTGGAGTGAATCCACCAGCTTCCTTCGATCCGAGGCGCTGATCTCCCGGCGGGCGTCGACCTTGAGTCGAACCCGGTCCGTCTCGTTTTGGTGGACCTGGAACCGAACGACGTCCGGATAGCGCTTGATCAGGTGGGTGACGGCTTCCCCGTGCACCTTCCGGCCCGAAGGACTGACAAGGGTGTCGTGGGTACGGCCGAGGACCGGACCCAGGATGGCTGGCCCCGTGTCCGGGATCTGGATCGGCCGGTCCGTCACGTCGCCCGTCCGGTAACGGATCAGGGGGAAATCGGGATTCCTCAGGTTGGTGGCCACGATGTCGTAGCGGCCGTCCTCCCCCGGCAGGGTTTCCACGAGGACGCTCCGGTCCAGCACCCGCAGCGGGCCGGCGTCGAATGAGGCCGCCATGAGCCCTAGCTCCACTGAGCCGTACTCGATGCAGACCGGGCGCCCCAGGACCCCTTCGATGCACGCTTTCTGGTGGGGAGGGAGCGGCTCGGCGCTGACCACGACCAGGCGCAGCGACTCGAGGGGCGGGGTGCCCTCCACCGCCCTGGCCATCAGGTAGGCCGCGCTGGAGTAGGCGTAGATCTTCTCGACCCGGTTCTTGCGCATCCGTTCGTACGTG
This sequence comes from uncultured Planctomycetota bacterium, assembly GCA_964485695.1. GTDB lineage: Bacteria > Planctomycetota > JAFGQW01 > JAFGQW01 > JAFGQW01 > CAZAKZ01. Next base: position 2,572 of record CAZAKZ010000126.1, read on the forward strand.
GATCGAAGGCTCTCTTCGTCCACGCGGTAGGCCGAGCAGCGAATCCGGTTCCGCAGGCGATCCTGCACCGCGGTCTTCAGGCCGCGGAACCTCCCGCGCAGGGTTCTGTCGAATGTGTGGGCATGCCCCCAGAGAAAGCAGGTCCTGTCCCCCCAGTCGATGTCCCAGAGGCTCTGGTAGTGGTAGCCGTCCCGCAGGTTCATTCGGTACGCGTCCCGGCCCCAGAAGCAGGGCAGGGGTTCTCCGGTGGAACCGCCCGTGCGGGCCCAGAACCCGGGACGAGCCACGTCGGACAGGAAGCGCTTCGGGTCGGCCTGGACCTCGGCCCTGTCCAGGATGGGCACCCTGTCGGCGATCTCCTCGAGGGTGGCGAACTGCGAGGGAAGGCGCCTCGCTTGCTGCATCGTCCGGTAATGTGGAACGTGTACCACGGCGGATCGCCACATGCGGTTGAACTTCTCGACCTGGTGCGCGGCGATGCGCTCCCGGTGTGATGCGTAGAAGTCCGACCGGCGGGCGTTCTCTCCCTCGATGTCCCGGAACCGCCTGAGGCGGCGGCAGCACCACCTGGAAACAGATGATCGCATCTCAACCACGGGCCACCTCCTCACGGTCTCCGCGGGTGAGGTCCTCCAGGGCCGAGCGGACCCGGTCCCTGTAGTGGCGATAGAGGAACCGGCTCCGGACCCGCTCGATTCCGGCTTCCCCCATGCGCGTCCGCTCGGCTTCGTCGGACAGCAGATCCACCACGGCGTCCGCGATCTCCGACGGTGACTCGGGATCGACCACCTTTCCGGTCTCTCCGTCCGCAACGACCTCCCGGGAGGCGTCCCGGTTTCCGGCCACGACAGGCGTGCCCCGGATCATGGACTCGATGAACACGATTCCGAAGCCCTCCCCCCGCGACGGCATGAGGAACACATCGCACGCCTTCATCAGGTAGTTTTTCTCGCCCTCGGAAACCCGTCCGAGGAAATGCACGTTCTTGCCGAGGCCGAGGGACGCGACCAGGCCCTTCAGCCTGGGGAGGTCGTCTCCCTCGCCCGCGATGAGGTAGTGGGTATCGGGGATCCTGCTGAGGATTTCGGGCATACTCCGGATCGCCCGGTCCTGCCCCTTGATCTTCTCGTCCGCGCTCAGCCTGGAAACGGACAGCAGGTTGTATCTCCCGGGCAGGTCGACCTCTTCCAGTGTCTCCCGGTCGTCGATGCGCGCCGGGCAATACACGACATCGATCTTTTCGGAGGGAAAATCCTGAACCTCGGCGATCTTCCGTGCGGTGAACTGGCTGACCGTGATGACCTTGTGGGCTCTCCGGAGTGCGAGTCGCGCCCAGGGGCCCGGTCTCTCCCAGACCTCGATGCCGTAGGCAACGATTGCCCTCCGGATCGCCGGCCGCACCAGGTTGATGGCGAGGAGCAGCGGAGCGAGGAGGACGTGGCCCGCGATGACCGCGTCCGCCTTGCCCCACAGCCCCAGCCGGACGAGTTTAAGCATGAACCGGATCTTGCTCCGGCCGCAGCCGTGGTAGACGACGGGGGCACCCTCGAACGTCTCGCTCGCCCCCTTGGGGTCGTCCCACAGCGAGAGTACCGTCACCCGGCCGGACCGCACGGCCGAGTATTCCGCACACGCCGTCACGAAGGATTTGTTGAAGTTCTCGATTCCCCCCAGCACCGAATAGGTTCCGAGATTCAGGTAGAGGATGTGCGGCGCCTTCTTCGTGGAACCGGAAGCCACGGCCTCGAAGAGGAAGAGGGACAGCATACCCGTGGCGCTGATCACGATGACGAGGCCGTAACCGGCTCCGGTCACCCCGAGGGTGCAGGTCAGGTAGAGACCCGCGCACAGGGTGCAGAGCGCTCCGGCGGCCGTGATGTAGAAGTGGTAGTGGGGTCTGTCCAGGACCAGGAAGGCCTGGTTGATGGGGGTCACCACGGCCAGGACAATGAGCTGTACTGTGAGGAGGGACAGAATCCCGCTGTACTCGATGTAGTTCCCCTTGAACAGGAGGCCGAGGATGTCCCCGGAGAATATTGCCATGGCCACCGCCAGCATCGAGAGCGGCACCAGGAGCATGATCTGGGCTCTCCGCACGCTCGCCTTCAGGCTCGCGATTCCTCCTGCCGCGTAGTCGTGGGACATCCGGGGCGTGAGGATGTTGTTCAGGCCCAGGACCAGCGGTCTGGCGAAGAAGAGCGGCAGCTGGCAGGCGCCCAGGGCCGCGACGGCCTCGAGGCCGTGGGTGCCCTTCAGGAGCCAGGGATAGACCTCGCTGGCCACGATGTAGACCGCGGTACCGGCCAGGATCCAGCGCCCGAACTTCCAGTGCGGTGCCAGCATCCCGGACAGGTTGACCTTCCTGAACGTGATCTCCTTCCGGAGAAGTGCGACACCCGCCAGGGCGCCCGCGCCCTGGCAGACGCCGATCACCGCCAGCACGGCCAGGACGTTGAAGCGGCCCGTGAAATAGAGCGCCGCCAGGCATCCGACCTGGGCCAGGCAGCAGCCGGCATCGGTCCACAGGGCCGGCCAGACCCGGAGCCGGGCGTAGTGGAGGCAGCGGACGTGCTCCCGGCTCGACCAGCCGCACAGCGCAATGATGCCCACCAGAAGGGCGGCCGGTAGCCGCGGTTCTCCGGCGAGGTGGCAGATCCCCGAGGACGCGGCCAGGAACAGGGCGCCCGCGACCAGGAGAATTCCCTGCAGGATCAGGGTGGATCCGATGTAGGGCCCGATGTCCTGGCCCGTTTTTCGGGGCAGGAACACCGCGATGGGGGAGGCCAGGAAGGAGTTCCGGATCCCCTCCCACAGCATGAGCAGCGTGAACACGAGGACCAGGAGGCCGAACGCCTCCGGTGCGCAGAGATATCCCACGGACAGCCGGGTGAGGAAATTGGTGCTCGAAACCACGGCCTGGTCGGCCAGCGAGACCAGGGGATCACGGATCCGATCCCTGCTGTCTGGCGCTGGAGAACGCCCGGCGACATTGGCCGGCGCAGCCTTCCGGCTCAGGGTCGGCGTGGTTGAACCGTCTCTCGTCATCGGACTCCGTCCAGGATCGCCGCGGATTTCCGCCCGAACGCCTCTGCGGCTCTTTCATAGAGCGCGATCAGCATGCGCACGTTTCTCTCCGGCGTGTAGAGTCGTTCGTAGCGCCCGCGGGCGTTCCGGCCCATCTCCCGGCGCTCGGCCGCGTGGGTCGCCATCCAGGTCGCCTTCTGCGCCAGGTCCTCCGGGTTTCCGGCCTCGAAGTGCAGCCCCGTGGTTCCCTCCTCGACGATCTCTGCGGCCGCGCCGAGGCGGGATGCAATCACCGGACGCCCCAGGGCGTACGCTTCCACCATGGATCGGCCGAAGGTCTCGTAACACTGCGATGGAAAGACGAGGAACGCGGCGCTTGAGATCTCGCGGAGGCAATCCCGGGGGGGAAGCCACCCGGTGAACCGGACGGACTCGAGTCCCTCCCGCCGACAGGTGTCCTCGAGGCGCCGGCGCCGGGGCCCGTCGCCGACGATGGACAGGGGAAGGTGCCGGAGGGCTTTCCACGCCTCGAGCAAGGTCTCGACACCCTTCTCTTTCGAGAGCCGGCCCACGAAGATGCCCCCCGCACCGGGCCGGCCGGTCGGACCCGGGTCCGCGATGAAATTGGGCTTCACCACGATCCTCCCGGGATCCATCCCGGCCTGGACGAACTTGGCTCTCGTGAAGGCCGAGGGCGCGATGAACAGGTCCACGTCGCGGTCCCAGGTCCCACGGCGTCGATTCCTGAGGATTACGCGCGCCGCCAGGGCCGAGAGAAAAGCCGAGGCGTGGTAGCATCTGTGCACGACGCCGATCCAGGGCCCCCGATCGAGGCACGCCTCGCAGGGCTTTCCGCGCCGCATGAGATTGGCGTTCAGGCACAGGAGCCGGTAGTTCCTGAGGGACTGCACCGTTGGCACGCCTTCCGCATGGCAGGCCGCGTGCACCGAGGGAGACAGCGAGAACCAGAGGTTGTCCGCGTGGGCGACGTCGGGGCGATGTTTCCGGCAGACCTCGCGCAAGGTTTCGTAGAGCTTCTTGTCGTAGGCGGCTCGCCGCAGGGCGTCGAGGGTCCGCACGGCTCCCGACCGGATGAGGTCCGCGTTGGACCGGAAGCAGGGGATGACCTCCACGCCTTCCCGGCGCAGGAGGTCCACCTCGGATCGGACCGATCGATCCTCCCCTCCGGTCCGGGCATAGCGTGCATGCATTCTCAGGACACGCATACGGATCTCTCCTGCCGGTGAACCGTCGAACGTTGTTTCTTTCGTCGCCCGGCGGCGACCATGACCCGGGTGTGGATTCTGCTCCCCGGAGTGCCCGTCTCGACCAGGTCGAAGACGAGGGTTGCGAGAACGATCATCTTCCACAGGGCCCATCGGATCGTGCTCGTGAATCCATGGGGAACCGGTCCGTCCGGCCGGCTCACGATGTCCTCGAATCCCGCCATGGAGAGCATCTGTTCCAGGCTCCGCGGCGTGTACCCGGCCTCGTGGCCGATGTCGCCCGACACAGTCTGCACGCCGCGCAGGCAATCGGCGTTGGGCAGCTGGAGGAGGAGGCGTCCTCCCGGGCGCAGCGCCTTCCGGCACGACTCCAGGAACTCGAGGCCTTCATCCCGGGTGAAATGCTCGAGGAGGTCGATGGCGACGATGGTGTCGAATCGTTCGCTCTGCGACTTCAGGTAGTCCAGGGCGTCGGCCCGGTCGACGTCGGGATGGATCCGCCGGGCTTCCCGGACCTGCTCCTGCGAGCAGTCGACGCCGTGAATATTGCCGTATCCCATGGATTTCAGCGTGTAGAGCATGGTTCCGTGGCCACACCCGGCGTCGAGGATCTCCGCCCGCCTGTCCTCCGGAAGCAGCTTCCCGAAATGGCCGCGAGCCACCCGGGCCCAGTTGCGATAATATTGTTCGTTCAGGCGCACACCCCCTCCCAGGGTGAGGTAGTTCTGGTAGAGTCGGGTGCGGAATTCCCGCCGTCGAGTCCTTTCAGGGTTCATACTCGAGCCTCCACACAAGCGGTTTCTGTTCCTCGAGTCACCGCCTCCACGGCCTCCTGGATGCCGCGGACGCAAGCCTGGATGCAGTAAGCGTCCACGATCTCCAGGGACCTGCGCCCCATGTCCACGCGTCTCTTCTCGTCCTCGAGCACCCGGGCCAGGGCCTCGGCGAGGGCGTCGACGTTCCCGCACGGAGAGCGAAATCCGTTTTGCCCCTCCCGGACGAGATCCCGCCCGCAACCCACCCGGTCGCTGACCACGACCGGCAGCGAAAAATTCATGGCCTCGTTCACCACCAGGCCCCATGTCTCTCCGTGGTCCGAGGGCAGGGCGAAACAGTCCGCAGCCGTGTAGATCTCCCCGATCTCCGTCTGGTTCTTGAAACCGGTGAATGCCACGTTGCGGATCTTTCGCTCGCTCACGTACGACGTGCACGCCTCATGGAGCGGCCCGCTTCCCGCCATGAGGAGCCCGTATTCACGGCCGGGCGGCAGCCGCTCGAAGGCGCGGACCAGGTCCAGAGGTCTCTTCTTGGGCGTGAATTTTCCCGCAAAGGCGATGACCCGGGTCCTGTCCGTGAAACCGTGGGCGGCGCGCAGCGCCCTTCGCCGCGGCTCGAGCTTTCTGTGGGAGGCCCTGAAAAATTCGTTGTCCACGCAGTAGGGTGCCGTCCCCAGATTCTCCTCGGGCACGCCGTATCCACGGTAGAAGTCCGCCTGGGACTCTCCCACGCAGAGGATTCTCGAGAATCGCCTGAACGTGCGGCTCCGGAACCAGTCCGCGGCCCGCGTCGCGGTCCTTCCCACCTTTCCGGGCGGGGTTTCCGCCCTCAGGAGCAGGGGAATGCCCAGGCGATTGCCGGCCCGGATGGCCTGGAGGTAGTACCAGAACTCCTTTCCGACCAGGAGCGCCGCGTCGAACCCACCCAGGGCGAGTTCCCTGCCGACGGAGGGGCACCGGTAGGCCAGGCGCCAGTTGATCCCCGCCAGTGGCCGATTGGGCAGGACCTGCCACGCATAGCCGTCCAGGAGCGGAATATCCCACCGGAGGTCTCGGCCGAAATCGACGTCGTGGTAGCGGGCCGCACCGCTCACCGAGGCGTAGAAAACGGTGACCGAGAGCCCGGGCTCCGCCGCCAGGGCCCGCCACAAGGGCACCTGGTACTGGATGGGATGCGATGTCACCACGGCCAGGTTCTTTTCGTCAGCCATGTACACCTCCGGCGAGGTTCGGTTTCAAGACCGGGGCGGGGTCCTCGGCCTCCGCCGGCCCGGGATTCCGATCGGGCGTCGAGAAAGCACACCAGGCGAGAAAGAAACCGGACAGGAAGGTGTCGCTGGCCGCCACGCCGGCGAGGAACATCCCGCACGTTCCCGCCACGAACCACACCGAGCGGCCGCCGCTTCTCACACTCCGCCTGAGGATGAGGAGGAGAAAGACCAGGAAGGAGACGAGGCCGGGCAGGCCCGCCTTCACCACCAGGCTCACCAGGAAATTGTGGGCGTCGTTCACGGCGCTGCGGCCGGACGCCTCGGACAGGTCGCCGGACAGCTTGGCCGTGATGAAATAGGTTCCCGAGACCTCTCCCGCGTCCCCGAGAATCAGATACCTCTGCGCGGCGGCGGCAAAGGCCTCGATGGCGTCCTTCCGCGCCTCCAGGGTTCCCAGAGAAAACAACTGCCTCTCGGCGGTGGTCACGAAGGACTGGCTGGAAAAGACCATCTCGTAGAGCGGATTGATGGCCAGGGTCAGAATCAGATAGAGCCCGAGAACCAGGTGGGGGAGGAACCTCTGCAGGCCCCCTCCCACAGCCAGCAGTCCGGCGATGGCCATGGTCATGAGAACGGACGTCCACGCCGCGCGTGTCATGGCCGCCAGGAGGGCTGCGGTGATGAATCCCATCACCAGGAAACGCGTGGAGGTTTTCCGGGGCCAGGATCCGGCCAGCACGGCCAGCAAGGACGCGACCAGGAAATATCCGTAGGAGAAGTGATCGGCGAAGAAGGAGTACGGCCGCAGGGGGGAGTCCGTCGTGATGGCCAGGTAGACGTTTTTCGCCTGGATGGAGAATCCATGGGACATCTCCGCCCATGCCTCGTCGATCCAGGTCGGCCCCCATACGAACTGCATGGCCCCGTACCCTGCGGAGATCACCCCGAGAACCGCGAATTCCCTGAGAAATCGAGGCCGCCACCCTGGTGTCCGGACTGCTTCGCGGAAGGCGTAATAGACGAGAAAGGGGCCCACCGTGAAGGGAAACATGAAGACCTTGGCCGTGATGGACAGGGAACCGGACACCACGATTCCCAGGACGGACAGCACGAGGAATACGAGCAACGCCCGGTCCGGACCGTCCATGCGGCGGTCGGCCACGCGGCGGACCAATCCCCTGGAACCCAGGATGACCAGGAATGCGAGCTTCACGCCGAGGGGCACGTACTGGGCGACGGTGATCTCGGGGCCGAAGATGACCACCAGCCGCTTCAAGGTGTCGGCGAAGACGTGGACGACGAGATACGCCAGGAGGGCCCGCTCGATACCGCAGTTCAGGCTCCAGAACAGCAGGAAGATGACGGGAGCCCCGAGGAAAACGGCGGCCAGGATTTCGGGTTTGAAGATGCTCGCCCACACAAAGACCGGTAACAGAGCCGCCGTGGCAGCGATGAGAAACCAGCGTGTGGCCGAGTGGTGGCGTCTCATGGTCTTCCAGCTCCGCGTTCCGAGACCGGGGGTGTCCCCTTCAAGTCCACCGTGGTCGGCGCGTACCGCTTACCCCACGATGGGTGGAGGGCCGGGGGATTGTCACTCGTATCTTCGATTCCGAGGAGTCCGACCCGCATGAATCTGACCCTCGTCGGGTCTTCACGCAGCCGGACCTTCCTCACCACTACTTCCCCCGGCCGCGGCGAATGCGTGAGAGCCGAGATCCGGTGGTCAGCGGTGAAGATCAGGTTCCAGAACCCGTCCAGGAAATGCACAGAGGGTCTGTAGATCGGATCCAGGCGTTCCGTGAACATCCAGTAGGTGGTCAGGGTCCACCCCGGCCGACTGGCGGCCGGGATCTTTATCAGGTCATACCCGAGGAGAGAGACCCTGCCCCCGAAATCCATGCGACAGGGAACCGCCGGGGTGAGAGCGTCCAGGCGGGATCGCAGGTCGTCCTCTCCGAGATCGACCAGGCGAACGAGGGCGTCCCGGTGGTTCGGAATCTCCTCGACAACCCGGCGGTAATACCCCACGGCATCCCGGACCCGGCCCAGTTCTTCGCATCCCTGTCCGAGCCAGTACCACACCAGGGTATCCAGTGCCCCGGATCGGTTTACCGTCCCGTTCGCTTCCTCGACCTCGAGGAGCGTCTTCACGCCTGCCGCTGTGTTCCCGGAGCGAATCTGTCCGGCACCGCGGAGAAAAGCGATCCTGCGTGCGTCCCCGGGATTCCCCGGCTCTTCCATCCGGACCACCTTCATTGCCCTCTCGAACACGGGCGTCGACCAGCTGTCGGTATGCACGACCAGGCGGAAGATGTGGTCGAGCGGGCTGTTCCAGGCCGGGACATCGTTACGAATCCGGGGCAATGACGCGATCTCAGCCGCCTCGAGCCTGGCCCGTGGATGACCCCAGTCCCGGTCGAGAATCCGGGTCAGCATCTTCATGGATTCTGAATGGCGCCCGCACCTTCTGAGGCGCCGGGCCTCTTCCACCTCGGGCTCCAGGCCCAGGCGGAGACGCCTCCGGTATTCCTTCACCGCCGCTGCGAGTTCTTCCCATCGCCCCAGTATGCTCAGGACCGTACAGCGCTTCTGCGCGGCGTCGAGTTTCACGGCGGGTTTGCCGGCGGCCATCTCGTCCACGGCGTCGAGACACGGGAGGTAGCGGCTCCAGTCCCCCGCGTTCCAGAGCGCGATGAGCAGATTTCCGTATCCGGGCAGGGTTCTGGGCGTGACGTCCACGAGAGCTTGCGTGTCTCCGAGAGTCGCCGCGACCACAGGCAGTATCTTCTTGGCGTAGGCGGGATCGCCCTGGATCGACTTGCGGAAACAGTCCCGGATGACACCGAGGTCTTTCCCGGCCGCTTCGGCTTCTCCGCTGGAGGACATCCTTCGGCCGAGGAAGAACAGGCCGCACCGGTAGAGGATGTCCGGCTTGTTGGGAGACAGGCGAAGCGCCGTCTTCACGGCCCGCAGGCCGGCGCCGGATCGTCCCTCGAGTTCCTGCAGGACACGACCGAGTTCAGCGTGATACGCTGCACGCGTCGGAGCCAGGGAAATGGCGCGGCAAAGGTGTCGCCTCGCTTTTTCGAGATGGAGTCTTCTCTCCTCCCGCATCGCTCCCTTGAGGTTGTATTCGAGGGAGGCGGCCAGTGCATCGACGTCGTCGGAGTTCCCGGCCCCCGAGAATCCCACGAGGCGCCGGGCGTTTTCCAGGGCCCTGTGCCTCACCAGACGGCCCGCGTCCTCAAGGGCGTTGAGCGCCAGATGGTAGGAGAATTCGGGATTGTCCGGTTCCGACGCGTGGGCTCGAGCCAGGAGGTCCGGCCTTGCCCCGGAGCAGCTCGGGGATGCCGGAAGAAAGAAGTAGTCCTCGGATTTGCCCGCGGACGGGCCTGCCGTCAGGTAGCGGTTGAACTGCACGTCGGCCTTGAGGGGGCCGTAGACCCCTACGGCCGCGGCCGCCATGCAGGCCAGCGCGAGGGAGCCCATGGCGATGCGGGCCGGAGCCGAGGCGACGGACAGGTTCAGGAAACGGGCGGATTCCCCGTCGACACTACCGTCCTCCCTCAGGATCGACGCCCGATAGGTGACGGCGAGGACCACGGCGAACACGATGCCGTTGGAGGTGATGCGGGAGAGGTTGTAGTCGAAGAAACTGTGGATCACCATGGCCCCGATGCCCACGAGTCCGCCCACGGCGATCCATCGGCTGAATACGCCCTTTCGCTGCCGGATGTTCCGGATCGTCGAAGCGAGGAACCACGCCAGGCCCAGGATCACCAGTGTTGCGCCGAGGACGCCCGTCTCGCAGAACAGCTGCAACCAGTCGTTGTGGAGGAAGTTCGCCCACCGGTCGCCGAATCGGCCCGACTGGTACCTGGGAAACACGTCCCCGAAGGTGCCCAGACCCGCGCCGAGCAGGGGAAAGTCCCGGATACAGGCCATGGAGGTCCTGGAAAGATCCAGCCGGTCCAACCACTGAGCCGACTGCCCGGAAGCGGCGTCCTCCACGCCATCGATCACCGTCGATATGCCGATGGAGCTTGCCACCGCAACGATCAGGAGTCCGATCCCCACCACGACCAGGGCATACCGCCTGAATCCAGCCGTGGACAGCGCGAAGAGGACCAGGCCGACCAGGGCCGCAGCCAGGCAGGCGATACCCGCCCTCGACAGGGAAAAGACCACGGCGAGGACCATCGCCATGGCCAGGAGGATTGCCGTGATCCGCACGGCGAATCCGCTCGAGGTGACGAGGATGGAAAGATGGACCGCGAACTGCTTGATCTTTCTCGACCTTCCGGCCCCGGGCAACCTCACGCTTCCGGAGGCGAGGAACAGGCATAGGGCCAGGGGCGCGATCATTTCGAGGAGACCTGCATAGTGGTTCTTGTTAAGGAAGGTCCCGGTGACCGCTTCGGATGCATGGGGATGGGACTGCCAGAAGATGTGCTTCCGGCCGGAGAAATGCTCGTAGAATCCGTAGAGAGATTCGAACGCGCCCAGGAAAATGAGGGTGGCCACGAGAAAGAGGATCTGGCGTCGGGTCCGTACGGTGTGGACGGCGACGAAGAAAACCAGGGCCAGAACCGCCAGCCTCTGGATCTCCCGCCCGGTATGGTAGGGAATCAGAGACAGGGGCCTGGCCTCGTTCGCCTCCGGATATTCCGGTAGCGTGAGGGCGTACGAGGCGTGCGTCTCCGGCTGGAGGGCTTCCAGCACGCCCGGAGACAGCGGTACCAGCTGGAGGGCGACCACGACGAAGAACCCGAGAATGAACAGCCAGGTCGGATGCCGCAGGATCGTCGCGCGGCCGTCGAGGGCGGACTTCACCAACCAGACGGCGAGGAGAAGAACGGCCAGGCAGAGCAGGGTGCATCTCGCCCAGGGGGCCACGCCGCCCATGGCCAGCGCCGGAAACACGACCAGGACCGCGAGGAGGCCGAGGATCACCCTGTCCGAGAGGTTCGGTTTGTCTTGCATCACTCCCATGAATCCTCAGGAGGCGCCGTGTACGAACGCGGTCCACCGGCGCCAGAGTCCGGACCCAGCTCACCGACCCGCGTATGGGATCACACCTCTACGGAAAAGTTGGGGGCACTCTTCTTCTTGCCGGCGGTCTTTTCTTTCTCGAAAGAGGGCTTCACCCTGCTCCACCGCACATGAGTATCGATCCAGGGAAATGTCTTGCCCATGCCTTCCCAGAGGGTGACCCGAGGCTCCCAGCCCAGCACTTTCCGCATCAGGGTGTTGTCGGAGTTGCGGCCGCGTACGCCCTGGGGCTTGTCGGGAATATAGGCCTTGTCGATGTGCTTCCCGGACAGCTCGATGGCGATGTCGGCCAGCTCGTTGATGGTCACCATCTCCTCGGAACCGATGTTGAGGGGCTCGTGATGGTCCGATCGCATCAGCTGGTAAGTTCCTTCGAGGCAGTCGGTGATGTAGCAGAACGACCGGGTCTGCCGGCCGTCGCCCCAGATCTCCATCTTGCCGTAGTCGGTCGCCTTGGCCGCCTTCCGGCACATGGCGGCGGGCGCTTTCTCGCGGCCGCCTTCGTAGGTCCCGAAGGGGCCGTAGATGTTGTGGTAGCGGGCGACGCGGGTCTCGAGGCCGTATTCCCGCCGGTAGGCTGCGCATAGACGCTCCGTGTAGAGCTTCTCCCAGCCGTACTCGTTGTCGGGATCGGCCGGATATGCCTCGTCTTCCTTCAGGCCGGCGCAGTCCGTCTCCTCCTGCTTGAAGGTGGGATAGACGCAGGCGGAGGAGGAGTAGAAGTAGCGCTGGATCCCGTTTTGCCTGGCGGCCTCGATCATGTGCGTGTTGATGAGGATGTTGTCGTGCATGACCTCGCCATGGACGGTTTCGATGAATCCGATGCCGCCCATGTTGGCCGCGAGGGAGTAGACCTCATGCATGCCGTCGGTCGCCTTCAGGCAGTTTTCCCACCTCCTGAGATCCAGCAGCTGGAAGTCATGTGCTCCGGGCTTCATGAACTTCGACTTCACGATGTCCACCCCTCTGACCCAGTAGCCTTTTCGAGTCAGATAGTTCACGAGGTGGCTGCCGATGAAGCCGCCTGCTCCGGTCACTAGAACACGTTTTGCATTGGACACGATCAGGGCCCTCCTCAAAAGTAGAGTACCGTTTCAACTCGTATTTTCTGATTCCAAGAAGCTGCTCGAAAATCCGGATGATGAATCTCGGGTTGTTCGTTGCGTAGCGCTTCCACAGGCGCCCGGGTTCCATGCACAGCCTGAAGAACCACTCGAGTCCTGCCGTCTGTATCCAGGAGGGCGCCTGCCGGAGCAGTCCGGCATGCATGTCGAATGCGGCGCCCACGCCGATCATCACCCGGGCGTTCAGCTTGCCCAGGTGGGCGGCCATCCAGGCCTCTTGTTTCGGGGTGCTTAAGCCGACCCAGAGGATGTCGGGCTCAAGGGCTTCGATGCGGCTCCGGAGATCCTCTTCTTCCGCCTCCGTCATGGGGCGGAAGGGGGGGGAGTGAACGCCGACCACTTTCAGGCCGGGAAATCGAGCCCGGAGGCGTTCTCTCAGAAGTTCCGGAACACCCTCCTTGCCGCCGAAGAAGAAGTGGGTGTAGCCCTTCTCCATCGACCGCCTGCACATCTCCAGCATCAGATCGGGGCCGTAGACCCGGCGGATGCTCCGGTGGCCGCGGAGCTTGCCGACCCAGACCATGGGCATGCCGTCGGGCACGCACATGACGGCGCCCTGGTGGAAGCGTTTGATGTCCCGGTCCCGCTGGGATTCCATGACCCCGTGCACTCCGGTGACGGTGACGTAGGTCGGATCCCCCCTGCGGATCCAATCCTCCACCCGTGTCGCTGCTTCCGGCAGGTCGACGGCGGCGATGGGCACTCCGAGTACATTGACGGTGTCGAACATCGTGAAAATGTTTCCTTAGTGCCCCAGCCCGAAAGTTCGTTGACGTATTTTTTTGGCTCAAGCTGCCGC
>CAZAKZ010000127.1:0-15674 GCA_964485695.1 uncultured Planctomycetota bacterium
CCTCCTCCCTTGATCCAGAGGGACTCTATGCGGAGATTAGCCGGTTAACGGGCCGATTTGCATCCGAATGCATCGGCGATGACTGCAGGAATTGGATTAACCTGCGTGATAAGCAACTGTTAGGACGCGTCCCACGTTGCCCTCGGATCGAGTATAATGGACTCCAGTTCCCCCCTTCCTTCTCGAGGAGATCGGTATGAAAAGGATCAGCTCGGCCATGGGATGGGTGGTCATCCTGGTCACCGTCGCCACCGGACAGGACGCCAGGCCCTCATCCCCTTCCTTTCTCAAGACCTCTTTATCCAGGCTCCCGATCAACTTCGTGGAGAACCGTGGTCTCTACCCGGAGGAGGTGCACTACTACGTCCAGGGCGCGGACAAGACGCTGCTGTTCACCAGGAGTGGGATCACGTTCCGGCTCAGGGGCAAGGACCGCGGCTGGGTCGTGAAGCTGGATTTCGTGGGCGTGAATCCGGACGTGATGCCGCTGGGGGAAGAAAAGCAACAAGCCGTATTCAGTTATTTCAAAGGGCCGGAGAAGGAGTGGAAGACCGGGCTGCCCTCCTACGCAGAGATCCTCTACGAGGACCTCTGGCCGGGCATCGATCTGGTCTACCGGGGAACGGTCAACGAGCTCAAGTACGAGTTCGTGGTCAAACCCGGCGCCGATCCGGGGAGAATCCGGCTCCAGTATAAAGGGGCCGCATCAGTCGTCCTGACCGAAGCCGGGGCTCTGAAGGTGGAGACGCCGGAGGGTGGTTTCGAGGACGCGCCGCCGCGGGCGTATCAGCTTGTCGGCGGCAGGCAGACCGAGGTGGCCATGGCTTATGCCCTCGATGAGGGTGGTACGGCTCGATTCGGTTTCCAGATCGGCGCCTACGACCGGACGAGGCCGCTGGTCCTCGACCCGGCGATTCTCGTCTACTGCGGGTACGTCGGCGGATCGAGCGTGGACTTTGGCAAAAGTGTCGCTGTCGACAAGGCCGGCAACCTATACGTGACGGGGAACACCCAGTCCAGCGAGCAGACCTTCCCGGTCAAGGTCGGCCCCGACCTCACCTACAACGCCGGCAACGCCGCCTACGTGGCGAAGGTGAACTCGCAGGGGACGGCACTCGTCTACTGCGGGTACATCGACGGCAGCGCCAGCGACACCGGGCAGGGCATCGCGGTGGATACGGCCGGCAACGCGTACGTGACGGGGCGGGTACAATCGAACGAGCAGTCCTTTCCGGTCAAGGTAGGGCCGGATCTGACCCACAACGGCAGCCTCGACTGCTACGTTGCCAAGGTGAATGCACAGGGGACCGGGCTCGTCTACTGCGGCTACATCGGTGGAAGTTCTTCGGATTACAGCGACTCCATCGCCGTGGACGCGGCCGGCAACGTTTACGTGGCGGGCTACACCAAGTCCACCCAACAGACGTTTCCGGTCAAGGTCGGTCCCGACCTGATCCATAACGGCAACGACGATGTTTTCGTGGCCAAGGTGAATGCAACGGGAAGCGCCCTCGTCTACTGCGGGTATATTGGCGGCAGCTTGAACGACCGGGGCGGTTCCATCGGCGTGGACGGATCCGGCAACGCCTATGTGGGGGGGTGGGCCGCTTCCAACGAGCAGACGTTTCCGGTCATGGTCGGCCCCGACCTGACCCACAACGGTGGATTCGACGCCTTCGTGGCCAAGGTGGATCCCAAGGGGGCCAGACTGCTCTACTGCGGCTACATCGGCGGTGTGAACACAGACCTGTGCCGTGGCATTGCCGTGGATCAGGCCGGCCATGCCTACGTCTCGGGGGAGACGCAGTCCGATCAGAATACGTTTCCGGTGACCGTGGGCCCCGATCTGATCCACAACGGTCGCCACGACGCCTACGTGGCCAGGGTGAATCTGCAGGGGACTGCATTGAGCTACTGCGGATACGTCGGCGGTGCCGGCGTGGACATCGCCTACGGCATCGCCGTGGATACGGCCGGGAGCGCCTACCTGACGGGTGAAACACAATCGGATCAGGTGACGTTTCCGGTCAAGGTCGGCCCCGACCTGACCTTCAACGGGCTCTTCGACGCCTTTGTGGTGAAGGTGGACCCGGTGGGCAACAGCCTCGTCTACTGCGGCTACATCGGTGGTGCCAACGTGGACGAGGGCCACGCCATCGCCGTGGACTCCCTCGGTAACGCCCTTGTGACGGGGGAAACCCGGTCCGATCACCTGACGTTTCCGGTGACCCGGGGCCCGGATCTCACCTACAACGGCGGCAGCGTTGACGCCTTCGTGGCGAAGGTCTCGTTCACGCTGATCACGGCCACCGGCGCCCCGCGCCCGGGCGGGAAGGTGGTTCTCTCCCTCACCTCGTTGAACGACGCGGGGCTCCCCTTCCAGCTCGGTTCCTCCCTCGGAACCGGACCGATTCCCATCGACTCGCGCCGCCTCAACCTCAGTCCGGACAGCCTCCTCATCGTCACGGTGAACAACTACTGGCCCTCGATCTTCTCCGGATTCCGCGGTATGTTCGACGCCAAGGGCCTGGCCGGGGCCGCCATTCACGTTCCGAACATCACAGCGCTCATCGGCATACGCATCAACACCGCCTTCGTGTCCCTGGACCCTGCTGCGCCGTCGGGCATCAGGACGGTCTCGAGCACGTATTCATTCACGATCGCGAAGTAGCGGGAGCCTCCTGAATCCAGGTGAAGGCTGGAGAGCCGGCCGAGCTGTCCTCTCATCGCCATGGGATTGTCTACTGACGGGAACACGTTTCCTCTGGAGTTGGTTCTGAATCCCCTCGACGGCCTCCCTCGTGGCACACCACGGCATTCATGACAACGAGGTACGGATTTTGCATACCGCTCGTCTCCATATCTTGTGAGGGATTGAAAGTTTCCGGAGAACCGGAATGAAGTGGCCCGTCCTTCTTCTTTGCCTGATCCCAGTCGGCGGATGCGCAGGTACCCTGTGCGATGCCATCGACTACAATGGACACCTGGTAGAGAGAGGCATGTCCGCGGTTGAAGTGAAGAGGATCATGGGGGAGCCGGATGCGGTGAACCGGTGTTTGAATCAGCTTCGATACGTGAACCAGTTCTGGAAGCTCCGCATCGGCATGAGCCGCACATCTGAATGGGTGTGGATGCACGTGGATCCGATCGTGGTCTTCTGGATCGAAGACGGCAGAGTCACGTCCATGGGAACCATACCGAGAGAATTATCGGTCGGGCCTCCTTCAAGAACGTCCTGGGTGATTGTTCATAAGGAATGGATCTATTGCGACCGTTGTTGGGAGTATTACGACCACCACTGTGGGGACTATCACGATCGATGTGACGAGTCGCATGATTCCGGACGAAGAGGGGGCTGGAGACCTACTCCTCCCGGACTGGACGACAGCGGGAATCCACGCCAATGCGATCGAGCTTACCCCGGGAGGTCTGCGCCGTGTCTGCACTGACAGACTGAGGGGATCGAGAGGTCACCTGAACGCTCTCTCCCTCTGAGAGGGAGGGGGGAGCCGTAGCCCTCCGACACCCTGCCAGGGTCAGAACCCCAGCAGGGCATCAGACTGGATCGTCACTCCTTGACCAGATCGATGACCACCGGCTCGGACACCTCGTACGAGCTCAGGTCCACGCCCTGGAGGAGGAAGCTCACTCCGGGGAGCACCGGGCCCGGCGAGAGCCGGACCTGGCCCCGGCCGTCGAGGCCCACGGGCACCTTGAGGAGGGGATTCTGGACGCTGGCGAACAGAAGAGGATCTCCTGCGGTGACGTATCCGTGGAGTACGCCGTTCAGGGGCGGCGGGAGGGGGAAGGGCCTGGGCACCGGGTGTCCGGCATAGGTGAGGTAGAGCTGGACCGTTCCGCTGGGCACGGCGCCGTGGAAACGGACCTCCGCGGCCCCGGTGCCGGGGGTCACGATGCGTTCGCCCAGGACTTCGAGACAGAGGGGGTCTTTGCCGCCGGCGTACTTAGAGAGAGCGTCCAGGACGGGGGCGGCCTTGAGGCCCCACTCTCCGGTGCCGTCGAGGGATGTGTTGTTCACGACGGCGTACGCGCCGCCGCCGGCGGTGGTGAACACGGCGCCGGCGAGGCCCTTGGCCGTGCTGGCAGTGGTGAACAGGAAGTGGCCCGGATTCATGGGATCGGTTGTGAGGCCCACCACGTCCACGATGGAGGTGAGGGATTTCCCCGCGGCCTTGGAAACCATGGCAAGGAGGGCTTCCGCGGTGTGGACGACGCGCACCTTGGTGGTGCCGGGCATCCATCCCAGCAGGGTCTCGTCGCCCAGGGTGGTTTTGAAGTTGTTCTGTTGGATGAGAATGGAATTGGAAGTGATTTCGTTGTCGGTGAAGCTGAAAATGAGCTCGCCTCCGGACGTCAGGGTGGCCGCATCGATGTCAATGGTGCGGGTGCCGGTCACCGAGGAGACCACGGCCTCGGCGGCAAAGACCTTGAATCCACCCCCGGGCTGGAACCGGATCAGATCGCCGTCCAGGGCCTTGCCGCCCGGGAACCGGGTCGAGGCCGCGGAGAAGCTGAAGAGAAAGTTGTAGACGGACGGCCTCCTGGACCCCGCCGTGGATGCCATGGCGTCGATGTTGCCCGGAGCATCGTCGAACTCATTGTTGGCGTCCGCGTCGCCGAGGAAAACCTCGAAGTTCTGCCTGAGCAGGAACGGATAGGCCTCCTTGCTGAGACCCGGCTCGAACCTGAGCACGTCCACGGGGTGATAGGACTGAAAGACTCCGGATCGGGCCTCGCTCGCCTTGGCCAGGCTGAGCACCAGGGCTTGGGGTTGCGCTCCTGCCGTGGACCGGGGCGCGAGGCCCGGAGCCAGGATGAAGATGAGCATCAGAATCAGGGATACCGGATGGGTACTTGTCATGGTTCTCTCTTTCTTATCGCATGGATTCCTACAGACGGACTCTCCGTACGGGAAAAATGGCAAAGGCGGTCTTCCTTTACTCGCGACAGTGTCCGGACAGGGGGGTGGGTCGTATGAAAGTCCGGAGAGTTTCGAAGAGAATCGGATTTTTTTTGATTAGCCCCGCTTTTCGACAGGGCCGGCCGTTCAGCAGGAAGCACTCCCGTCTCAAGCTGATTCACGTCCGACCTCGCTCCGGGGGCTTCCCGCTTGCATCCGGCCGCCCGATTCCTGATGATGAAGATGCTGAACGTTCGTACTTCAACGGGTCCCGGTGCAGCGCCGGGGCCGAACCTCGATCAGGCTGGAGGAGCGATATGATCGGTAAATTTTTGGCCGCGGCCCTGCTGTTGCTCGTCTCGAGCGGTGTTGCCCAGGTCACCGTGCCCCAGACCCTGCCCTTCATGGGCCGGCTGGCCCTGCAGGGTGGAGGTCCGGTGAACGGGGTGCTGACCATGACATTTCGGTTTTACGATACGGCATCGGGGGGTTCGCCCAGGTGGGCCGAGGTCCATTCTGCCGTGTCCATGACCAACGGGATCTTCCACGTGAAGCTGGGAGGGATCACGGCCTTCCCCACGGGGCTGTTCGACGGCAATCCCCGCTACCTCGGGATCCAGATCGGCGTGAATCCCGAGATGGTGCCCAGGCTCGAGGTCACTTCCAGTGCCTATGCCAGGCTGGCCGAAAATGCCCAGGACGTGAAGGGGCGCAGCATTCATCCCTCCGAGGTGTGGATCAACACGATCCCCGTCATCGACGGAACGGGAAAGTGGGTGGGGAGCCCCACCGGCCTCCAGGGTCCCACCGGCCCCTCGGGTCCCGCCGGTCCGACCGGCCCCGCGGGTTCGACCGGCCCCGCCGGCCCCTCGGGCCCGGCCGGTCCTACCGGCCCCGCGGGTCCTTCCGGTCCCCCCGGCCCCAACGAGGTGACCCCGACCACCACCATCTCCCCGGGGGTGATTCAGGGCGTGCATATCGCCGACAACACGATCCAGGAATCGGATCTGGCCCTCGGCAGTGTAAGTCCTTCCCGGCTCCGGATTCCGCTGGGCATCGGAGGCACCTCCACCGGGCCCACTTTCGAGGGAGGGAACGCCAACAGCACCTTCGGTGTCGGCGTCAAGGGGTGGGCCAGCGGTGCAGGAAGCTGGGCCGTCCACGCCGAGGCGGCCGGTTCCACGGGGCGAGCCCTCTACGCCCGGGCCTCCTCCACCACCGGCGCTTCCTACGCCGTGTATGCCCGGAACGACTCCAGCACGGGCCACGGTCTCTACGTCCATTCCTCGTCGCTCACCGGTTCTCCCACCGGCGTCCAGATCCTCCACGACGCCACCTTCGGCAACGCCCTCCAGGTGGAGACCTCGGCTTTGAGCGGCTCGGCCGTGGGCCTCTCCATGCAGGTCCGGGGCAGCGGCTCCACCGGGGCCTACGTGAAGGCGGACGGCGCCAGCGCCAGCGGCGTGCGCGTCGAATGTGCCGGCGCCCAGAGCACGGGCCTCGTGTCACAGGCCGGCGTGTACGGCGTGGTCGGAAACGCCTCCACAACCTCGGGCACCGGGGTTCAGGGCACGGCCATTCACGACACCGGCACCGGCGTGCGCGGCCTCGGTATCAGCAATTCCGGAGCCAACTACGGCGTGGTGGGAGAAACCCGATCCACCTCGGGATTCGGCGTCTTTTCCAAGGGACGGTTCGGTGCCACCTCCAACAAGGGATTCGTGCAGCCGCACCCCACAGATCCAACCCGGCAGATTTTCTTCGTATGTCTCGAGGGCAACGAGAACGGCACCTACTTCCGCGGCTCCGGCCGCATCAAGGGGGGCCGGGCCGAGATTCCCATACCCGAGGCGTGGACGCTGGTGACAGAGGAGAAGGGCATCACCGTCCAGGTCACACCCCTGGGGCGCGCCCAGGTCTGGATCGTGGAGAAAAGCCGCAACCGCATCGTGGTGGGGTGCGACAGAAAAGAAGAGGTCGAATTTGATTATTTCGTGAATGGAGTGCGCCGCGGCTTTGCCGACTTCGATCCACTGGAGCGCAACCGCGCCTTTGTGCCGCGGGAGCGGGGCGTTCCCTTTGCAACCGGTTGTCCCGAGGGCCTTCGTCGCATCCTGGTGCGTAACGGCATCCTGAACGCGGATGGAACGCCGAACGAGGAAACGGCCCGGCGCCTGGGCTGGATATTGAGCGATCCTGTCGAGAGCCGGGGAGGTGCAAGATGACCTCGACCGCGGGTGCGTCCGGCATCGCCGCCCTGTGCCTCGTCCTCGTGGTGGCCGGAATCGTCTCCTCCCAGGCATCGGGGGCGACGTATTTTCTTCCGGCCGGCGTGACCGCGGACGGCGTGGTCGCCCGGGACGCGAAATATCTCCTCGTGGGCCAAATCGGGGAGGCCGGAGGGGGATCGGGTGGTCCACTCTCCGGCTCCGGGCACGTGCTCCAGGCCGGTTTTTCACCCGTCATCGCCGAACCGGTGACCGGAACCGTGCCCTGGCCCATGGCCGTGCGGCCCTGGTTCGTGGACCTGGCTCCTGCGGGGGAGGACACCCTGGTGCTGCACGGAGCCGAACTGGGCGTGGGAGGACTCCCCGGTATCCGCGTGGCGGGCAAGCCCACGGCCGTGATGCCGATATCCGGGGCCGAAGTGGCCTTTGTCCTGCCCGGCTCTAGCGTGCCCGGGTGGCAGCGAGTGGACGTCACCACGCCGCGGAGCGCTGCCACGCTGTTGCGCGGTCTCGGTGTCCGGCCCCTTCTCACCCTCGAGGAGGCGGCCCTCCCCGACCGTACCGTCCGGCTCACCTATCATGGACACACCGGCGACCAGCTCTGGCTCGGGGTCTCCCTGGGGCTTTCCCCTATCCCGACCTCTGTCCCACCCTTTCACCACTCGCTTTACCTGGATCTGAACACCTTCATGATTCTCGGGATCTACTTCGTGTCGGCGCCCGATGGCCGGCTCGGAATCACCCTTCCCCCTCCGGGCATCACCAAGCCCATCCAGATTCAAGGTCTGGTCTTTTCCTCGGCTCCGTATGCACCGGGGAGTTTCACGAACGTGGTGGGTCTGTGACGGCCGTGCCCTCGGTACAAAAGAAAAACCGGGGCAGGGTTTAAACCCTGACCCCGGCTTCCCTCCCGAGCCGCCTTCTCTAGGCTCGGAGGATTCTACTTCATTGCCATCGCCTTTACCAGTCTTGGTGTATTTTGAAATGCAGTTCGAATGACGCGGTTGTCATCCAGGACTCCGCTCTGGACCAGCAGGCTGTCCACCTCGTCGCGATCCACGACCTTCGGACCCATGGAAAGGTCGCCGGCGGCGGCGGCATGCCGGAGCTTTTGTGCTGCCACCATCGGAAGGTAGTCTTTCTCCTTCATGATGAAGGCGGCACCCAGCGGCATCTTCTGCATGATTTCCCGTGATTTCCTGTAGGTGTTCCGGAGGGGTATGGTGCGGATCAGGAATCCCGGCGTGTGCTGCATGGCCTCGAGGGTTTGGTCCAGAAGAGCGCGAATGCTCTGGAAGTGATCCGCGCTGGAGATCACGATACCCCGCTGTGTTTCCGGGCCGCCTCGGCTCACGGTCACTTCGAGAGTATTACCGAAATACTTGGGGTCCTTGAGGTAATGGCCGAGTCGCACGGAAGAGATGCGGCCGCCGGCAAGGCGGGAACCCTTGCGGTTCAGGACGGTGAGCAGCTCGTGCAAGGTGGAGGCAAGGTCCTCTTCATCCACGTTCTTGAGGGTGCGTGCCGGATCCGCCTTCAGGTCGCGAACGGTCTGTTCGAACAGGCCGAAATACCACCCTACGGGATCGAGGGACAAAATGGGCTCGTTTTTGTCCCGGACCGGCCGCTGTATGGGTGGTTCGATGAGGGAGGGCCCGTCCGTGGTTACGCCGGCGGACCGCGAGGGGGAAAGGTGCTTGACGCCGCTGCATCGCAGGCGCTCGGCCTTTTCCACCTCTACCCTCAGTTTTTCCGGGATGGGAAGGATGCCGGAATCGGTTTTTCCCAGGGGCAGGCCCAGGATGCCGTCGCGATACTCCTCGAGGAGCTTGCTGCAGTGCTGGATCACCGCCCGGGGATGGACCACCACCTCCTCTTCCATCCACGATGCAAGGGCCTTCAAGTCGAATACCCGGCCTGCCTCCACCCGGCGCCTGGAGCTCATCCAGGCGTTCAGGCGGCTCTGGATGAGTTCAACCACCTGGTCGAAGACCAGAGGCTTCAAGGTGATGGAAGGCTGGGCAATGCGGTCGGACTGGGATTTGTTCAGGTATTCTCGCGAAAAAACCTCCCACCGGTCCCGGAGGCATGCGGTGAGCACCAGCAGCGAGGTCTCGTACTGGATGAGGTTGCTGAGCGCCTCGGCCAGGGCACGGATGCCGGTGCCGGCGGTGGCCGGGCCGTCGTTCACCTCCTCGATCTGGTCCACGCAGAGCACCAACACCTTTCCCGCAGTCCTACAGATCTTCAGGATCTGGCGCAGGGTCCCGCGGGCGTGGTCCTCGCCGCCCCTTGGATCCCGGGTAAGGGGCGAGCGAGGGATGCCCAGCCTGGCCAGGTCATCATCGGCAAGGAGGTCGCCGCGCAGCCACCGCATGCCCTGGACGCGCAGGCTCATGCTCTCATGGATCAAAAAGAACAGGGCTCGAAGCGCGCCGGCGTCGATGTCGGGATCGAAACCGATGGCCTGGTTCTGAAGGTCCCAGAAGAACGGCTCCAGGACGGCGTGGAACTCGAAGGGGGACGGAAGTCTGTCATCCGGCTTGCTCACCAGTCTGGCCACGTCGGCCGAGTCCAGGGCCTTGGCCGCCACGGCCTCTCGGGCCAGCTTCAGAAAAAAATTGGCGGACAGCTGCGCCAGCGGGCCCAGGCCCTCGTTCGGGGTGGTGCTGAGGCGCACCACGGTCTCGCGAAGAACGTGCCGGAGCACCCGTTCCGGGCTGGGTGGCGGCTCCACGAAGGTCAGGACCATGTCGGTTCGGTCCAGATTCCGCAACCGGGCCAGTAGGTGGGATTTTCCGAAGCCGGGCTCTCCCAGGAGAAGGACGCCCTGGGGCAGGCCCGTTTCGCGAATCTTGGACAGCTTCTTCAATATGGTATCGGTGGCCTGTCCGTTTATGGACGGGACATCGGTGAAGTCCTGATCCCAGGGCGTGCGGATGAACGCATTCTCGAAGGGGTTGGCGCCGCTCTTCAGCAGCGAGCGGATATCCTGGTTCATCACTCCGATCTCCGATTCGAGGCATTGAGCCGGTTCAGGAGCCGCCGGCCGGGACGGCCGGAGCGACCCGTGGAAATGCCGGCGTCGTTTTCGGATACTATCGGCCGAACCGGGGCCCGGAGGTTATTCTTCGCCGGACTCGAGGCCGATCTCGCGAGGAAGGGCGCCGGTGGCGACGGCCGGAGGGCAGGCAACTTCATGTAGTAGTTGAGCTTAAGGCTTTTCAGGATTGATCGTCGGAGTTGAGAAATTGAGTGATTCCTTCCAGGAGGTCCGGTGGGGAGTCCTGGGCAACGCACGAGTCTTCCGCAGGCGATTTCTGCCGGCCGTGGAACAGGCGAAACGGGCTCGCCTGGCGGCCGTGGCCTCCCGCCGGGGCGAGGACGGCTGTAGAGATCTCGAGGTAGAGCGCCAGGGTGTGAGGATCCATGTGGGGTACGAGGCCCTGCTCGAGGACGAGGACGTGGATGCGGTCTACATCCCCGTGCCCAACGCCTTGCACGCTGCGTGGACCCTCCAGGCCCTCGAAGCCGGCAAGCACGTGCTGTGTGAGAAGCCCCTTGCCGTGACCGTGGAGGACTGCCGCCGCATGGTGGCGGCAGCCGGGCAACACCGCCGGATCCTGGCCGAAGCGTTTCAGTTCCGCTACCACCCCCGCATGGAGGCTGCGGGCCGGGTCCTGCACCGGGGCGATATTGGCCGCCCGACGGGCTTTGAGGCCGTGTTCACCTATACCCTGGATAGAGGGACCCCCAACATCCGGCTCCGGCCCGCCCTCGGGGGAGGTGTGCTCTGGGATGTGGGCTGCTATGGCGTTCACGCGGCTCGGTTTCTCCTGGGGTCGGAGCCGGAGACGGCGGAATGCAGAGGCCTTGTGCGGTCCGACCGGGGCGTGGACCTGGACTTCGAGGGGACTCTCCGGTTCAGGGGCGGTGTCGAGGCCCGGGTGAAGTGCAGCTTCCTCGAACCGTTCGAGAGCCGTATCCGGGTATGGGGCGAGGAAGGCAGCCTGGACATCCCCATGGCCTTCCAGCCCCAGCAGGACGTCCGGTTGATCCTGGAGAAGGGGGGCAGCGAGGAGGTCCTGGAGGTGGAGGGCCCGAACCCGTACGGCCTCCAACTGGAAGCGGTGAGTCAGGCGATTCTCACCGGAACGCCTCCCTGGGTGGACGGGGAGGACGGTCTGAAGAACGTGGCCGCTGTCGCGGCCTTGCTGGAAAGCGCCGACGTCGGACCGGTGACGGTCAGACAATGACCCTCCTGATGACCTTCCCAATGATCCTGGTGCAGGAAAGGAACCGGCTCAGCGATGGGTGCCGCCCACCACCTTGCCTTTCTTTTTCCAGGTGGACTGTCTGCGCAGCAGGCGCCGTTCCACCTTGCGGGCCGTGGTCTTTTCCTCGTCCCAGCAGAGGTCTCTTTCCTGGATGACCTTGCGCCCCTTGCTGAGCAGACGCAGGCCTCTGACGGGTGAGCCGCGACGCACATACCCCTTTTCACACAGGCTCTGGACGGCCCGGTAGAAGGTGTTCTTGTGCACCTTTTTACGGTCCGGCCGGGTTGTATGGCCCCGGACCTGGGCCACCATGTGGGATAGCTTTGCCAGGGGGGTGGGGTTCTGCGCCCTTTCCGCTTCGGCCACGGCCACCAGGACCAGGCGCTGGAGCCTTCCCAGGCGATAGCTGATTTCCTGAGGGGTGGTTCTGTTCCTGCCGGTCCTGTTAGTTGTCCTGCCAGATTTCGGGGCGGCTCTTTTCGCGGGTTTCCGTGGTTCTCCTCGAGACCTCACCTTCCGGGACGGACTTTTTCCCTGCGGCATGCGAACCTCGAATTTCGGATCCTGATTGCGATAGCGTCTCGTTGTGCGAGGAACGTCCTCTCAAACATACTAGGGCAACCATGGTAACGAAATCTCGGGTTCAGTCAACCTGGTATCGCCTGTGGGAAGGTGATTTTACGTTCGGGGCGGCAGGCGGATTCCGCCGCCCCTTCCAGGATCAGGGCTTGCTCCGGCGGATTCTCTTTTTCAGCACGGCAAGGTCTTCCAGGTCGTCGTTGTCGGGGTCGATCTCCATGGCAAGGCGCTGGAACCTCTCGCTCTCCTTCTTGTTGCCGCCCATATCCTTGTAGGCCAGGCCCGTGTACATATAGGCATAGGGGTCCAGGGGATCGATCTCGATAGCCTTCTTCAGTATCTCCACGGCCTTCTCGTTCTTGTCCTTTTCCCAGAGCTTCTTGCCGTAGAGGTAGTAGAGGCGGTGGCTCTTGCCGCCGGCCTTGATGGCCTTCTCGAAGTAGCCCAGGGCCGTCAGCGGCAGGTTGTTCCGGCTCGCCATCCTGGCGGCCTCCACGTAGCCACGGGCCGAGGTGGACTTGAGGTTGGTCTTGATGTAGGCGTGCCACTCCTTCTCGAGGGTCTTCAGGTCCTTGACGCCCAGGAACTTCTTCAGGAGCTTGATGGTCTCCTCCGGGCCGATCTTCTTCAGGCCGGAGTGGAACGGCTCCCGCTTCACCCTCTTGCCCGTGCCCAGGGTCTTGTAGAACTTCTTGAACTTCTTGGCGTACTTGGGTGTGTGGAGCATGAAGTGGCAGAACGACCATCCCCAGGTGTAGTGCTTGATGGTGCCGCCCTCCATGTTGATCATTTCCTCGAGGCCCAGCCAGTCCTGGTCGTCGATGTCGTCCTTGATGGATACGAGGCGGCCCTCCTGGATGTGCCCCACCGTCATCTTCTTCTTCTTGGGGTCCCACTTGGAGGAGCCGTAGTACTCGGCCAGGCCCTCGTTGACCCAGAGAGAATAGTGGAACTTCGGATTGATGAGGTGGGTCAGGTAGTGGTTCACCTCGTGGAAGATGACGCTGATGGTCATGTCCTTGTCGTTGCGCATGTTGAAGACGTTCAGCTCGATGGGTTCCACGAATCGGAAATAGCCGAGCGCCCCCTTCCCGCCGCTGACCTGATCGAAGTAGCCCTGGTCGTGGTAGAAGCAGACCTTGAGCTTGTGCTTCTTACCGGGCCGGATGCCCCACGCCTTGGTGAATGTCTTGTAGTAGACCTCGAAGAGGTCCATGAACTCCTTTGCGGTCTCCTTGGGGATGGTGTACTCGAAGGCGAAGTTCTTGGTTGCCGACTTGTAGCGGCTTCGCCACAACTTGTGTTTCTTGGCCTCCTCGACCCTCTCCTTGTTCTTCTCTGCCTGTTTCTTGAGCAGGCTCTCGAGCTTCTTCTTCGGGATCCACTTCCCCTTGTAGGGGACGAATCCCTTGGCCAGCTTCTCCGCCTCCTTGTCGTTCCGGGGCTTGTAGGTCCCGTCCGGATTGGAGAAGATGACGTCCAGGATCAGCTTCTGGGGCACGAAGACGTCTCCGTGCTTGTACTTGATCTTGATGCCCCCCTTTACCTGCTCGAGGGGCTTTCCCTCGATGATGCGGCCGTCCTTGAGCTGCAGCACGTCGGCCGGCACGTCTGCGGCGAGGACGGCCAGGGCCAGGACCGCCAGGGCCGCCGTCAAGAGGATCTTCATAGAGGCCATGTTTCACTCCAGGTCATGATTGCGTCACGGTTACTCGTCAGTCCTCGGATGTCGGATCAGAGCGAGACCTTGGCCCAGCCGCGCTCGAAGGCGGCCCAATCCTTGTCGGTCCAGCTGCCGAAGGTGCGTTTGAAGGTCTCGTCCAGGACGTGCCGGGCCCGCTTCTTGGCCCCCTCCTTGTCGGCCTTACGCTGCGCCTGCTCCTCCTCCGCGGTCTTGGCTTCCTTTTTCTTGCCGGACTTCTTCTCCTTCTTCTTCACTTCCGTCACCACGTCATTCAAGTGCTTCAGGTAGATGACGATGACATCCTTGGTGAGCTTGTTCTTCCGGCACCTGGAAGACATGAGGTAGCGCACCAGAGAACCAGCCTGGCTCATGAGAGCCTGGTCGGACTTGCGGAGTTGCTTGTAGTACTCCTCGTCCGTCATTTTTATCAGATCCAGGCAACTCACCAGCTTGTTCTCACGCCTCCCCTTGCGAAGGTTTTCCTTTTCCCAGTCGTCCGGCTTGAAGATCAGCTTCTTTCCCTTGCACAGGGCCGTGCCCACGTACTGCCGTAAACCCCTGGAGATCCATGGTGGTAGATCCCAGATGCTGAGGTCGCTGTTTTTGTCCGAAAACCACTGCATGCAGATGCCTTCGCTGAGGCTCTCCATCTCGTGCTTGCGACTGAAGACGCCTTTCTTGGCCAGGACGATTTCCCGGGAATCGAAGGAAAACGCGTCGCCGGAGCCCAGGGCATAGCCCTTGCGTTCGTCCCAGTCCAGGCAGATGCGGAGGATGGCCTTGGGAACGTATTCCTCACCGATCTCGTACAGGTTCTTGTCCAGCCAGTTGCGGATGGCCTCGGCCTGGTTGATGACTTTCTTGGTGTACCGGCTGTCGACGTGGGTGAGAATCGTGAAGTGGGGGGACTCCTTGTGCTTCCAGCCGTCGGGCAGGGCCTCGATGGCTTTCTTGGCGATCTGGTCCGCCCGATTCTTACGGAACTTCATCCGCTCGATGGGGGACATCTTCTTCCACTTGTCAGAGGTGGGGACCTCTATCGTGGCCCCGGAGCCCTGGCCGGGCGCCTGGCCCGTCCGCTCGATCAGCTTGAACGACTTCAGGGAGCTGTAGACCGAGGACTTGAGCTTCCGGTAGCGGTTCTCGAGGACCCGGAAGTCCACGGCCAGTTCTGCGTCGGGCAGGTGGTAGATCCAGGTGACGATGCGCTGCTTGCCCCAGTAGGCGGCCTTCTCAACCTTGATCTCGCACTGGGAGACCTTGACTCCGGCGATTGCCCCCTCATCCTCCTTGCTGAAGTAGTACCCGCCGCCCACCATGGTGTTCTTGAGGTAGTCCTTGTAGTCCTTGTACTTGGTCTTGAATTGAACCCGGACGGTCTCGCCGTCGGTCTCCACTTTCCGGGTGCGCTTTTCCTTCTTTCGCTCCTCGGGGAAGACGATGATCATCATCTCCGCCTTGTAGTCGATGCCCTCCTCGTTCAGGTAGGATTGCTTTGACTGATACTTGGCGAGGATCCAGCGCTCATTGACCTTGAGCGGGATTTCCCTCCAGCCCCTGGGTACTTTGAGCTTGAAACCCCAGGTGTTGTCCACGTGATACTGAGCCGGAACGGGTGCGTTCAGGACACCTGCGACCAGGAACAGGGCCGTGAAGCACGGCATCAGGCAGAGCCTTCTCATGGTAGTGATCCTCCGATAAGCGAGCTGTACGTACTATCTGTAATGACCCCTGATTGAGTGGCGGCAGTTCGGTTTGAGCCGGAATCGTTCCTCGAAGTGAATTGAGACCCCGATACCCAACCAGGATAAGAAAACACCCCGGAAAATACCATATGTTTTTTGATACCAACCGGTTAAGCCGACAGAACTCCGGTCGGGGTTGGAACGGTCCGACCGTTGGGGGCTTATCTTCCAGTATGAAAACTACTTAGTTCCTGTTGAAACAAGCCGTATTTTTCATCGCCGAACTTCGTCACATCTTCA
>CAZAKZ010000128.1:0-15362 GCA_964485695.1 uncultured Planctomycetota bacterium
AAAAATTGGTGGACAGCCTCGCTGAAAATCGGTTTATGCAACAACAACTAACTATGGTCTCCGCACTGAACCGTACCGTCAGGTCCGACTTGACCGGGACCGCGATGTGTCCACCGACCCCGGGAACGGCGGTGAAACTCGTGGAGTTGCAGGAGACGAGCGGACCGCTGACCGGTGTCTGGTGGAGCAGTCCGGTCTGCTTCTGGGGGCCGTGAGGCACCACGACAACGGTCAGCGCCGGGTAGAGCACCAGGGAGGAGTCATCGGCGAGCCACTGGATCCTGAGCTGCCGCGTGCCTTTCTTTTGCATGGGAACCTTGAAGGTGACGGACCGGTTGCCCTCGGAGTCGCCGGTGGCCACGATATAGTCGGTAGGGCCCGCCACCTTTCCCTCCAGCATCGCCCGGAGGAAGATGCGCTTGCGTGCAAACAGGGCCTTGAACTCGCCGGAGACGGTGACGAGGAGGTCGGCATCCCAGGGGCAAACCACGGAGGCGGCGAGACCCGGAATGTCCACCCAGCTGCCGCTCTGCCGGGAGATGGATGCCGCTTCCACGTGGACCAGCCGCATGTGGGGCGAATCGGGAGAGGCAAATCGGAGCACCAGGGTGCGGTCATACGCCGTGGCGGTCGTACCGGCATACGCCTGCCACTGAATCCGCACGCGGTGAGTTCCCGCAGCGAGCCCCTTCTTCACGAAGGTGACCGTTGTGGTTCGTAGCCCCGTCGGATTGGCGAACAGCTTGATTAGAGAGGTGCTCGTGGCCTGGTCGTCCACGAGGGCGCGCACGTACACGATCGTCGATCTCCCGGTGACATTTCCTTCCACGGTGAGGGTGATGACAAGATCGCCGCCCTTGGGCAGGGTCACGGCGCCTTTCATGGCCGCGAGATCAGTCCATGCCGTGCTCGTCGTGACAGTGTAGCTGTTCGTAGGGGCGTGAATCACCACCTGTCCGGCACTCTGGAGTTCGTAGGCCGGGACGGAGGAAGTGATCCAAAAGGCAAGAAAAACGGCAAGGAGGGCGGTCGTTCCGCGTGGTCTTGGTGCATTCATGGCGATTCTCCAGGCATTTTCGGGCCGGCGCGGCCTCGTACCGCGCTTTTCAGACAGTCCGAATCCTGGACGCGACAAAACGCACCGTTTCCCGACAGGAAATCCGGATTTTCTGGGCCTACTCTCGCGGGCCGGCGTCCCACACGCGAATCGACTTGTCGTGGCTGGTCGAGAGAACCCGGTGGCCGTCGGGGGTGAAGGTCACCCCGGACACCTCGTAAGCGTGGCCGCGCAAGGTGATCCCGAGCTGACCTGTTTCCGCGTCCCAGATCCTCACGGTATTGTCCCTCGCACCGGAAACGATGCGCCGGCCGTCCGGCGAGTACGCAACCGCCAGCACGACGTGGTCGTGGCCTCTCAGGATCCGGACAGTTCGCCCGGTGTCGACGCTCCGGATCACCAGGGTACGGTCCGGGCCGTTGGTCACGATGTGCGTACCGTCGGGGGACCATGCGAGAACGGGGACCGCGTCGGTCGGATCGGCCAGTTCGACGAGCAAGGCGCCGGTCGTCGCATCCCATATGCGGGCCACGCGTTCTATGCCTGCAGAAGCCAGCCTTTTCCCATCCGGCGCGAAGGCCAGCGCCATGACCTCTTCCTCGTCGGCAACGATCGTCGCACCTGGATCGCCGCTTCCGGCCGCCCACACCTTCACGGTGCGACCCACGCCACCCGAGGCGATGCAGCGGCCGTCCGGAGACCAGGCGACAGCGACCAGGGCACCTTCGTGGTCCCCGAGGTCAATTTCCAGGGTTCCGGCCGGAAGGGCCCACACCCTCGCCCGGTGGTCGAGGCTTCCGCTGGCGAGGTGCCGCCCGTTCGGGCTGATAGCGATGGACGTGGTCCATTGCCCTTCCTGCCGGATCACCCCGACCTCGGAACCAGTATCGAGGTCGTAGAGCTTGACGACATTCGGGCGACCGAGTGCGGCCAGCCATCGGCCGTCCCGCGAACAAGCCAGCCCGTCGACCTTGTATGCGTGGCGACCCAGGACTGAGGACCTGCCGCCGCGGCCCGGGTTCCAGATCTTGAGGGTGCCGTCCCGGCTGCAGGAGACCAGGCGCGATGCCTCCGGAAAGAACGAGAGTCTGAGTACGATATCACCGTGGCCGAGGAGAGTGATCGGAGACTCGGCGGACTCCGGCCGCAGGTACTGGATGATGGTGCCGCGGGCGACGGCGAGACGCCGGCCGTCCGCGGACAGGGCGAGATCGTAGATGACGGAGTCGCCGCGGCCGAAAGTCCGTATGTGCTTCCCCGTGGCCGTGTCCCAGATCTTCAGCGTCTTGTCCCAGGAAGCGGAGTAGAGCCGTTCTCCGTCCGGGGTGAAGGCGAGGCACGCGACGCGCTTGGAATGCGCAGGGATCGTGAGCCGAGGTTGCCCCGATTCCGCATCCCACACCATGATGGTTGTATCGCAGTTGCCGGACGCGATCCACTTTCCGTCACCGGAGACCGCAAGGGCCGAGATCGCGTC
Organism: uncultured Planctomycetota bacterium; assembly: GCA_964485695.1. Lineage (GTDB taxonomy): Bacteria > Planctomycetota > JAFGQW01 > JAFGQW01 > JAFGQW01 > CAZAKZ01. The sequence continues at coordinate 2,535 of CAZAKZ010000128.1, forward strand.
CTGCTCGTCTTTTTCTGCCGGATCTTTCTTCCCATCCGTGGTCCGGTGATACAGGGTCTGGAGAAGGAGGCCGGTCTCGCCGTCCCAGATCTTCACCAGGTCCTCCCCCTCGCCGGAGACGATTCTCCTCCCGTCAGGTGTGCAAGCGACGCGATAGACTTCCTCCGTGCCCTCCAAGGTGTGGATCAAGCCGCCGGTCCTCGAGTCCCAGACCTTGACGGTGGTGTCGTAGCTTGCCGATAAAATTCGATCGCCCCCTGCCAGGAACGCGACGCATGAGACGATATTCCGATGGCCTTCGAACGTCTTGATCACCGCACCGGTCGCCACATCCCAGAGCTTGATCGTCGGATCCTGCACCCAGCCCCCGGATACGACCCATCGTCCGTCCGGAGATACGGCCAGCGATGTGGTCCCGCCGGGGTGGCCCGACCAGGTGGCCAGGCTCATATCGGAAAGCCTGTCGAGGTAGTTCCACTCCCACCCACGGAGATCCTGCGGGCATCGGCGGAGCAGTGCCTTCAGCCGCGACGTGCCGCCCGTCTCGTAGGCGTTCTGGGCCAGGGCGATGGTGTTGAAGTACTCACTGACGCGAAGGGCCTCCGCATGGACATTGGCGCGATGGAAGAGCAATCCCAGGGTGACAGCCGAGGCGGCAACGAGCAACACGAAGAGGGCGGCCACCGCAGCCGCGACCCGGTGGCGGTAGAGATTCTTCTTCAGCACGTACCAGCGGTGCCCCCGCCGTGCTTCGATGGGCTCACCACGCAGGTAGCGCCGGATATCCTGTCCCAGGGCGAAGGCGGAATCGTATCGGTGCTCACACTCCTTCTCCAGCGCCTTCAACAGGATGGTTTCGACGTCACCCCGGAGCGAACGGTCCAGGGTGGACGGCCGCCGGGGCTCCACCTCGCGAATCAGCCGCGGCATCTCGAAGGGAGAGTGTGTCGTGAGTTCGTAGGGGAGTTCTCCGGTTAGAAGCTCGAACAGCACCACGCCGAGGGCGTAGACGTCACACCGGATGTCGATCTCGGCGGCATCGCCCCGGCACTGCTCCGGACTCATGTAGCGAAGCGTCCCGACCAGATGGCCGGGCAGGGTGTCCAGGGTGGCCAGGGTCACGTCGGCCTCGGTGGTTCGCGCCACTCCGAAGTCGATCACCTTGGGCTGCCCCGAACCGTCGACCAGGATGTTGCCCGGCTTCAGGTCCCTGTGAATAACACCCCGCTGGTGGCCGTGGTGAATCGCGTCGCAAACCCGGGCGATGAGCTCGAGCTTCTCCCGGACCGTATGCCGTCCGCGGTGAGCGTATTCCGTGATGGTCCTCGCATCCGGAATGAACTCCATGGCGAAGAACGGCGCCGAGCCACCTGTCTCCGAGGCGCAGGCCTCGTATATCTGAGCGATACCCGGGTGCCGGAGCCGGGCGAGAAAGGCGGCCTCGTGCTCGAAACGGCGAAGGGCATCCGCCGAAGCCAGGCCGGTCTTGAGCACCTTCAGTGCCACCTGACGCCGCGGCTGATCCTGGATGGCCTCGTAGACCGTCCCCATGCCGCCGGATGCAATCACCCGGAGCACCCGGTAGCGGCCCACGTGCTTGCCCACGAGGTCCTCGGTCGAATTGGTGGGCCGATCCGGACTGGAACCGCGCCGGAGCGGCGGTTCGAGGAAGTCTTCGGCCCGTGCATCCGCCTCGAGCAAGGCCTCCACCTCGGTCCGGATCGCCGGATTCCCGCGGCATGCGCGGTCCAGGAACGCGGATCGATCCGCGGGAGAGACATCGAGCGCTTCCTCGAAGATCCGTCTCGCATCGGCGGGCGATGGATCAGCCATCTTTGCCGCCTTCCGGGCGAGGATCCTCGTCGTCGGACAGCTCCTGGTAGAGGCGAGCCCTCGCATACCGCCACTGACGTTCGACCGTGCGGGTGGAGACACCGAGAATGCAGGCGGTCTCCTCGAGGTTCAGGCCCGCAAAGAAGCGCATCTCCACGATCCGGGCCTCATCTGGATGCGTCGTGGCCAGCGCCTCGAGGGCCTCGTCGAGCGCCATCAGGTCCACGACTCGGTCGTAGGCGGCGAACAGCCGTTCATCCAGGAGCAGCTTCGTTCGCCCGCCGCCACGCTTGGCCCGGCTGCGGCCCCGGGCGTGATCCGTGAGAACGCGGCGGATCGCGTGGGCGGCGACCGCGAAGAAGTGGGCCTGGTCCTGCCACATCACCCGATTTTGATCGACCATCTTGAAGTAGGCCTCATGGACCAGGGCCGTGGCCTGGAGTGTATGGTCGGAGCGCTCCCTGGAGAGCATGCGGGCCGCCAGGGAGCGCAGCTCCTCATAGACCAGCGTGAACAGCCGATCCATGGCCCTTCGATCGCCGTGCCGGGTCTCGGTCAGGAGCTGATTGACGTCCGGTGGTTCCGTCATGCGGTGAAGGTCCAGTTTCAGGATGTAGATAATCGTTCGGTCTCCACAAGCCGATTATCTCCATCCCGAGGCCGATGAGCAAGGTCGGTGCCACGGTCCGATCCTCTCCTGACTGGTGGAGAATCCACCCAGAGTCATCAACCATCCCCATTGCGGGTGGCTTGAAGAAGCACCCTCGGTGGGGGCTACGGTGGCCACCATCGGTACAAAAAAGCTCGCTGGATTTGCAGTTTCCATCCATCTCATAGCCGAGGATTCTTTCCTCCGGCTTGACTCAGGGAGATCCTGGGCTACAATAATCTATAAATATCTACAAAAATGTATAAATAACTACAAAACTCCTCAGGAGACGCCGTGGAATCCTCTCAAATCCAGATTTCGGCCCTCATATCCAAGGCCACGAAAGACCTTCTCGAGAAGTACGTCCGGTCCTCGGGGACCAAGAAGGCGCGGGTCATCGAGATGGCGCTCCTTCACCACCTCCAGGCTCTGGATGCGCTCCCGGAGGACGTGCTGGTTCCGCCGAGACTGGTGGTGTCCAGGCTATCGAAGGACGCCCTCCTTCAGAAGGTGCTCCATCCGCCCAAACCCAAACCTGCGATGCGAAAGCTGATGCGAGGCGATGGAGATACGTAGGCTTCGCTCGAGCGATGACCGGTCGGCCTTTCGTTCGGGCAACGTCGAACTGGATCGGTTCTTCCAGCTGTATGCGGGGCAGAATCAGTTCCGTCATCATGTCGGAACGACCTACGTCGCCGCGGAGGGCGAGAGACTGCTGGGCTTCGCGACCGTCTCGCCCGCCCAGCTGGATGCAGAGGACGCGGGAAAGGTCTCAAGAAAGCGGCTTCCTCACTACCCGCTTCCTGTGCTCAGGATGGCGCGCCTCGCTGTCGATACGTCGGCGCAAGGACAGGGGGTGGGGAACGCCCTCCTCCGCCACGTGTTCGCCCTGGCCTGGCGTCTGGCCGAGGACTACGGCTGCGTCGGTGTGGTCGTCGACGCCAAGCCCGAAGCCGAGGCGTTCTACGAGAAGCTCGGTTTCATGCCCCTGGACCTTATCGAAGGGCGCGTCGAGTCCCGGCCGCTGCCGGTCCCGATGTTTCTTCCCCTCGGGAGCATACCTCCCGTGGAATGAAGGCGTATCGCACCTGGTCACCAATCCACCCGTGCTTGAATCCCTGAGACCTTACCAGCCGGATTGTATCGTACGGTCATATCCCTATAATGTCGGTGGAAGGACGGTGGCTCCATCTGGCGTGGCGGACAGGATCGCACAGCTGCGGAGTTCACCATGATGTCATCAACATCCCGATGCCCGCGCCTTGTCCTATCGTTTGCGGCGTGCATCCTGCTTATGATTCCGGCCGCCGCCCAGCACAAGGCCCGGGACAAGACCGTCGGCGCCTGCACGCGCAAGGCCGAGTTCGCGAAATGGCAGGCCAGGATCGATCCCCTCGTCGAGGCGCTGGTGCAGGCCAACGAGAAGAAACGGCCTTCGCTGGGGGTGAAGATCGCCAGGAAATACGGACGGGGCCAGCGCATTGAAAACCTCATCCGATACCGTGTTCCGGCCATGAAGCACGTATTTCTTCCGCTTCTGACTGCACGGCACTGGCCCATCCGCGCCCGTGCCCTCTACGCGCTGAAGATGATCGGGGACGCGTCCGTCGTGCCCGCGGTCTCGAAGTGCCTGAAGGACAAGAACCTCCATGTTCGTGAGATGGCCGCGAACTGCCTCGGCCGCATCGGCTCCGGTGAAGTGGAGGCCCTCCGGGAAGCCCACGCCGGCGAGACGGACCGGTATGTGCGAGCGAGCCTCGAGGCTTCGATTGCGCTCATCAATTCCAACTCGAAACCCTACGAGCCGTGGGAGGAGAAGCTGGTCGGGCCGAAGGATGCGCGCCGGGTGGAGTGGGCGTGGACCGTGAAGGGGCGGCGAAAGTTCAACCGCTACGACGCCAAGACCCTGGACTACCCTGAAGCGAAGTCGTTCGACTGGCCCATCTCCTGGTACCACGGGTCGCTGTTCATGGCCTTTCCGCGCCGGTCCTTCGGCGGAAAGAGCGGCCACGCCGGCGAGGACATGGCCTGGTTCCGGGAAGGTGCGTCGGTGTTCGCGGTGGCCGACGGCCTGGTTCGCATGGTGCAAGGGGCAGGCGGAAACTGGGGATTTCTCGTGCTCATCGAACATCGTTTGCCCGTCGGCGACCACGTCTGCTCCGTCTACGGCCACATCTCCTGGGACATCCTCGTGAAGCCGGGGGACGTCGTGAAGAAAGGCCAGAAGATCGGAACGGTCGGCCTCTCCTGCAGCGTGGAGAACGGCGGCTACGGCGCACACCTTCACTTCGGTATCGCCGACGGCCCGTTTCGCAAGCCGAAGGGAATCTACAGGGACGGCTCCGCGCTCAATTTCGACTACAAGGGCAAACGCGTGAAAGCCCCGGTCATCGGATACGTCTACCTGCCCGACAAACCGGACAAGCACAAATTTCCTGGTCTCGGCCTCAAGGTGAAGGTGCCGGACGGTTCGGTGCTGACCGTCGCGGTCGGCAATGTTCCCATGAGCGCACAGGTCGGCTGGATCGCCGGGTACGCGAAGCGTTGCCGTGGGTGGTTCGATCCCTACAAGTTCATCGAGGCCAGACGCCCGAAAAAAGACTGAGCCCGGTATTCAGAAGATCCTCGGGCAGAACGACCGAAAGCCCCTACAGCTTCTTTCGCCGGGTGTACTTCCGGTCCCGCACCCGGACGGCCGCGCCGTAGGGATCGGCGGCGCCGGGCTTCGGCCGGGCGGCGCCGTCGGCGTAGTGGCGGCCGATGTGGTAGAGCAGCGCCAGCTCCTGCAGGATGCCGTCGTAGCGCCAGAAGGGCCGGATCTCGTCGTTGGGCTGGTGGTACCACCGCCCGACCTTCGCCCTCAGCTGCTTGACCTCCTTGGGATCCATGGTGAGGTACTTTCCCCGAAGGCCGATGGAGAGTCCCACCACCCCACGGGCGCACAGGGGGAAGCTGTCCATGCGGAAGACGCCGCCGCCGCGGTCCACGCCGCTCAGGTGCAGCTTCAGTCCGAGGTCCTCACCGAGTTTTTTGAACACCTCCCCGGCATCGGTGTAGCGCACCGGGTAGGCCACGAAGCCGTCTCTTCGGCCGTAGAAGTTGCAACAGTCCTTGTTCAGGGCGATGACCGTCTTGCTCAGGGGCACCACCGGGTGGGCCGCATAGTACTCGCTGCCGAGGAGCCCCTTCTCCTCGGCGGTGGTGGCGAGGAAGATCACGGTGCGCTTCGGCGGCTCCAGGGCCGAGGCGAAGGCGCGGGCCAGGCACAGAAGGGCCGCGGTGCCGCTAGCGTTGTCCACCGCGCCGTTGTAGATGCGGTCGCCCTTGATCTCGGGGCCCACGCCGAGGTGATCGTAGTGGGCCATGTAGAGGACCGCCTCATCGGCCAGGGTCGTACCCGGCAGGATCCCGATGACGTTGGGGCTCGAGAACTCCCGGTAGGTCTGGTCGAAGGCGACGTCCACCTCGAGGTCGAGGGGAAAGGGCTTGAAATTCTTGTCCTCGGCCTTGCACCTAAGGGCGTCGTAATCCAGGCCGACAAGGGCCAGGGCCCGGTCCATGGCCGGCCGGGAAATCCATCCGCTCACGGTGAGGGGATTCCGGATCTCGCCCTCGAGGCTCACGCGCTCCACGGCCCAGGAGGACCTGACCACGGGAAAGCCGTAGGTGGCAGATGCGTCGGTGTGAATCAACAGCAATCCCCGCGCCCCCTTGATGCGCGCGATCTCCTGCTTGTAGGTCCAGCGGCCATAGTAGGTGAGGCTCTTGCCGCCGAACCCGGTCTTCTTGAAGTCGGGATCGTTCACCAGCATCACCAGAACCTTGCCGTGCACGTCCGCGCCCTTGTAGTCGTTCCAGCCCAGCTCCGGCGCCTCGATGCCGTACCCCACGAAGAGGAGTTCGTCCTGGAGGTGAATCCGTTTTGCGGGGACTTCGCTACCGAGCACCGCCTCCTTCAAGGAAGCGACCTCGACGCGTTTGTCTCCTGCGATGAGAGCCATGCGCACCGTCTTCGAGTCCGTGAGATTGCCCAGCATGGGTACAGGCTGGAAATAGCCCGCCTTCCTGGAAATGGGGGCCAGGCCGGCGGCCTCGAACCGGGTGGCGATGTAGTGAGCAGCCAGGTCTCCGCCCCGGGTTCCCGGGGCCCGGCCTTCGCACAGGTCGTGGGCCAGGAACTTCAGGTGCGCCCGGAAGTCCCGCTCCGAAAAGAGCCCCTCTTCCCCGGCCCGGGAAACCTCCTGGGCCGGTGAATCCGGGGTCATCCCCAGGGACGCCGAGAGTACGATAGCCACGAGGGCCGAGTACGACAGGATTCTCCTCATGGTTATCTACTTCAGACCGACTTCAGCGCCCGGGCCACATCCGTCTCGGTGATGTTCGCGTGGGAGGCGTTCCAGACGAGGGTAGACTTCGGGCCGAACACCAGGACCTGCGGGGACTGGTGCATCACGCCCGTGATCTTCTCGATGCGCTGTGAGAGGCGCTTCTGCTCGATGACGTGAACCGAATAGATCTGGACCCGATCCAGGATCTCCTCGTCGAGACTCTCGAGGGCGCGGTAGATACGGTCCCCGGCCGCGCGGCTGTTGGGACAGTCGGGGGAAACCTTGAACAGGAGCATGGGTCCGGCGGACTTGGACCGCTGGGCCTTCCAGATCTTCCTCCAGTCCCAGTAGCTCTCCAGGGGTATGAATACTTTCATGATTCCGAAGGACTTTCGTTCCCCGGCCCCTCTCTCTTCTCGAGGGCATGCCGGACGTTTCTCAACAATCCCCCAAGCTTCGCCCGCTTCACGGGGCTCTTCCGGAAGCGCTGGCGAAACGTCATCTCGTCCATTCTACCCAGAGTTGTCAGAGAAGGGGACACGTTTTCCGGACGCGGGACAAAGCCCTCCACGTCCGTGGGCCGGGCGAACTTCCGGTTCCATGGGCACACCTCCTGACAGATGTCGCACCCGAACACCCGGCCGTCGAGGTTTTCCGTGATGTGGGCCGGGAAGGCGTCGCCGCGATACTCGATGGTCCAGTATGCGATGCACCGCGTTGCGTCCAGGAGATACGGCTCGAGGAGAGCCCCCGTGGGGCAGGCATCGAGGCACCGGGTGCAAGCGCCGCAGAATTCAGGCAGAGGCTCGTCGTAGTCGAGATCCCGGTTCAGGATCAATTCCCCCAGAAACACCCAGGAGCCCAGATCCCGGGTGATGAGGTTGGTGTTTTTCCCGATCCATCCGACTCCCGCCCGGCCGGCCCAGTAGCGATCGAGGACGGGAGCCGAGTCCACGCAGCACTTGCCCTCGAGGCCCGGATCCGCCGCCTCGAGGCCACGCAGGACCTGGAAGAGCCGGTCCTTCACGAGGTGGTGGTAGTCGTCGCCCAGGGCGTACCGGGAGATCTTGCCCCACCCGGCGCCGACAGGATCCATATCCACCCCGGGCGAGTAGTAGTTCAGCGCCACCGACACCACGCTCCGGGCGCCGGGCAGCAGCACCCTCGGATCCACTCGCGCCTCCAGGTGATCCTCCAGGTAGGCCATGCAGCCGTGGTAGCCGGCCTCGATCCACGCCCGGAAGCAGTCCACTGTCTCCACCCGGTCCGCCCGAGCCGCACCGACGCGGTGGAAGCCCGCCTCGCGAGCCCTGTCCTTCACCAGCCGCGTCCGTTCGGCCCGGTTCATGGATTCTTTCTTCTACGGTCCCGTTGGATCAGGTCCCTGGCTGTCCGGGCGGCGCCCAGGAGCGAGGTCCCGGGATTCAGGATGATCTTGACCGGCACCTCCCTGAGCAGCTTCTCGTTCGGGCCCTTGTTCCAGAACGCCTCCAGGAACGCGCCCTCGGCCATCCTCGGCAGGATCTTGGTGACGATGCCGCCGCCGATGAACACGCCCCCGAGCGCCATGACGGTGAGGGCCTGGTTTCCGGCCTGGGCGCCGTAGATCTCCACGAACCAGTCCACGACCTCCCTGCAGGTGCTGCAGTCGCCCGCCACGCCGGCCTCGCCGATGACGGCGGCCGGGTCCTCGCGCTTCATGCGCTCCTGCAGTTCCTCGGACACCACCCGCTTCTCCACCGTGACCAGAAAATCGAAGAGGTTTCCGAGACCCGGCCCGGACACGACGTTCTCGTGTGCAACGGAACCGTGCCGTTGCTGGAGAAATCGGAGGAGCTCCATTTCCCGGTCGCTTCGGGGCGCGAAGGAGGTGTGGCCGCCTTCGGTGGCCGACGGCCGATGGCGCTGCCCGTCCCAGAAGAGAAAGGCCTGTCCGAGGCCGGTTCCCGCGGCGATGACGGCGATGTTGCCCCGGCGCTTGACTCCGGCATTGAGGGTGTGGAGGTCCGAATCGTCGAGGTAGAGGGCGCCGTACGCCATGGCCTCCAGGTCGTTCAGCAACCGGGCTTGTCCCGGCGCCAGGCCCAGAACCTGGGCCAGACCCTGGACCCGGATAGTGTCCCAGGGCAGGTTGGTGGCGACCACCCGGCCTTCCAGCACTGGACCGGCCACGCCGAAAACACAGGCACACACCGGTCCGGGATCCTCCTGGAGGAATTCGGTAATCACCTGCTCCAGGCTCGGGTGGTCCCGGCTCAGGAAGGTCCGCTCGTGCATCTGCACGAGGTCCTTCCCCCCTGCGTCCGCATCCCGGACCTCGTATCGAGCTACAAGGGTCTTGGTACCACCGACGTCGCCGGCAAGAACGGATTTGGCCATGGTCTCATCCTCACACCCCAGAGGAACAAGTATCGGATCGAATCGGGTCGACAGGTTTCATCCCAGCTGTGTCGACACGTATGCGCGTAAACTCGTCGCCGGATCATCACCGAGATCCAGACGCACCACCTTCCTGCCCCTGGCCTCGAGGGTCTGGAAGTCGGCCAGAGCCTGGGCCGCGGCCAGAACCCCGAAGGTGTAGGACTCGCCCGGCACGGGCAGGTCCCTCCCTTCCTGCGCCACCACCTGTACAAAGACGCCGTTCCCTGCATCGCCCTTGTGGAGCTGTCCGGTGGAATGGAGGAACCGCGGGCCGTATCCGAAGGTGGTCGGGAGGCGCCTCTCCTGCAGGAGTCTGCGGCGCAACGCTTCCACCTCGGTCTCGAAACGTATCGACGCGTCCGTATAGGCCATGATCGCCGCGTAGGACCCGGGGCCGGCTTCAGCGAGCAATGAGCTGAGAGAGCCTCCGGCCGCCACTCCGGGTAGCTTTCCGCCCTCGAGGAACGAGGCCAGGACCTGCCGGGTCTGGGTCTTGGAGGCCTGGACGTCGGGCTGGTCAAAGGGATTGATGCCGAGGAGGTGCCCGGCCACGGCCGTGGCCAGCTCCCAGCGGAAGAACTCTCCCCCCAGGTCATCGGGTGAAGCGAGGGCTATCTCTGCCAGAGGTTGCCCCACCGCTCTGAGCGCTTCGATCCGCCCATCCAGAACCTCGTTGTCGTCACCCGCCAGACGAATGGACACGAAGGTCCGGTCCCGGCCATAGGCCTCCATCCCGACGAAGGGCTCACCCACCACGGGCAGGATGCCGCGTCCTCCCTTGCCGGTGCTCTCGGCGATGAGCTGCTCGACCCACAGGCCGAAAGTGGCGATACGCGGGGAGATAAGCAGGGTGACCTTGTCTCGCCCTTCCAGTGCGCCGGCACCCAGGAACGCGCCGAGGCCAAGCCCCGGATTGTCCTCCTGCGTGGCCTCGGCCCCGCAGGCCCGGGCCATGGCCTCGGCCCGGCCCACCAGGCTCTCCACCGGGAGGCCGCCCAAAGCTGCGGGCAAGAGACCGAAAAAGGATAGGACGCTGTACCGGCCGCCGATGTCCGACGGATTGAGGAACACCCGGCGGAATCCCTTCTCCTTCGCGGAACGGGCAAGGCTCGTATCTGCATCGGTGATGGCCGCGAAGTTCTTGCCCGGGCTCTTGCCCAGGCTCGCCTCGGCCAGAGCCCAGAAATGGTTGAAGAAAGCCATGACCTCGTGGGTGGTTCCGGACTTGCTGGCCACGAGAAACAGGCTCCGCCCCGGATCGAGGCTCCGGGTGATGCGGTCTACCCATGCGGGCACCGTGGAGTCAAGGATCTTGAGGCGCGGATACCCTTCGGGCACGGCAAAGCTGGACTGCAGCGCTTCGGCGCCCAGGCTCGAACCCCCCATGCCGAGGAGGACCACATCGGAAAAGCCAGCCCCGCGAACCTCTTCCGCAAAGGCCTTCAGGCCCTTAAGGTGTGGGCGCATGTCCGGGGCCACGTGGAGCCAGCCGAGGCGATTGGCGATCTCGTCGGACTCCGGCATCCACACGGTGTGGTCCTTGGCCCAGATTCGCTCGATCACACCCGCATTCTCCAGGCCGGCCAGAGCGGACTCCACCGCGGCCTCCAGCGGTCCCGGGGCGATGTTCATTTCAGCTGCTTCCCGTGAGTAGGCGGCTACACTTGGTATCGAGCTCACGGAGCAGGCTCCTGAAGGGCTTCTTGAAGGCTTCCACGCCGTCATCGAGGAGCCTGTCGGTCACCGCCCTCATGTCCACGCCCGCATCCCGGATCCGTGCCAGGACTTCATGCGCCTCGGCCACACCCTCGGTGAGGGTCTGCCGGACCTCACCGTGGGACTCGAAGGCCTTGAGGGTCTTCGGGGGTACGGTGTTCACCGTGTCCGGCCCGATGAGCTCCTCGACGTAGATGACATCGCGGTAGGCGGGATTCTTGGTGCTGGTGCTGGCCCAGAGAACCCGCTGGACCCGGGCCCCCTCGAGGGCCCTGAATCGATCGGCGCCGAAGATCCGGCCGTAGATCTCGTACGCCAGCTTGGCGTTGGCCACGGCCGCCCTGCCCTTGAGGGCCTCCAGGACCGCGTGGCCGTCCTTCACCTTTTTGTCCAGAATCTCGTCCAGAATCTCGTCCACGGCGGTGTCCACCCGGCTGACGAAGAACGACGCCACCGAGGCCACTCCGGAGACGTCGTCCCCGTCCCGCCGGCGTCCTTCCAGGCCTGCGATGTAGGCCTCGGCCGCCTTCTCGTAGGCCTCGAGGGCAAAGAGGAGGGTGACGTTGACGTTGATGCCCTCGCGGATGAGGGTCTCCACGGCCGGAAATCCCGCTTCCGTCCCCGGCACCTTGATCATCAGGTTGGGCCGGTTCACCGCTTTCCACAGGCGACGCGCTGCCCGGACCGTGCCCTCGGTGTCGTCGGCCAGCTCGGGACTCACCTCGAGGCTGACGTAGCCGTCGCGGCGGTCGGTGCCGTCGTACACCATGCGGAGCACGTCAGCCGCCCCCTGGATGTCCTCGACGGCCAAGGTCTCGAACAGAACCTCGACGTCCAGGCCCTGTTCGGCGAGGCGCACCAGGGCCTCGTCGTACTCGGTGGACCCGGCAATGGCCTTCTCGAAGATGGCGGGATTGGAGGTCACGCCCGTGATACCGGACTCGACGAGTCGCTTCAGCTCCCCGGTCCGGAGCATGTCCCGGCGGATGAAATCGTACCAGACGGACTGTCCGAGATCGCGGAGCTGCTGAATTCGGTTGGACATTGCTGAGGCTTCCTCAATGAACCAGGTTGATGTTACCTCCCCATGCCTGCTCGTAACGCGGTAAGATTTTCGGCCACAGTTCCTTTGCCGCCGAACACCGCGGATCCGGCGACGAGCACCGTGGCCCCGGCCTCGACCACCTCGCGGACATTGTCGGCCTTCACCCCACCGTCCACCTCCAGTTCGGCCCCGGATCCCAGGGTGTCCAGCATGGCCCGGAGGCGCCGGATCTTGTCGGTGCTGAAGGGGATGTAGCGCTGCCCCCCGAAGCCTGGATTCACGGACATGATCAGGGCGAGATCCACGTCCGGAAGGACCTCCAGGAGCGTTTCCAACGAAGTGGCCGGGTTCAGGGTCACTCCGGCCTTGACGCCGTGCTCCTTGATGACCTGGATCGTCCGGTGGAGGTGGGGACAGGCTTCCACCTGCACGGTGAGGATATCCGCACCGGCCCGGACAAAGTCACCGATGTACCGATCCGGATTCTCGATCATGAGGTGCACGTCCAGGGGTAGACTGCATACGGGCCGGATCGCCTCCACCACGAGGGGGCCGATGGTGATGTTGGGCACGAAATGGCCGTCCATCACGTCCACGTGCACCCAGTCCGCACCGCCGGCCTCGGCCTCGCGCACCTGGTCGCCCAGGCGGGCGAAATCCGCCGACAGGATGGAAGGAGATATTTTCACGTAAGACATGGTCGAGGATTATAGGGGACCTGGATAATCTTCGCCAAGGCCTAAGGGCCCGCGAAATGATAAATCCACATTTTTTACAGGCTGCTAAATAGCCGGTCTTGATTCCTAGCACTCCATAAGTGATTCGAACAACGACAC
>CAZAKZ010000129.1:0-15302 GCA_964485695.1 uncultured Planctomycetota bacterium
TCAAAGTTTTCGAATTTCTCTAAATTGAGGCAGTTATTTTTTTACATTTCCTTACCTTGGAACGACATCCCTGGTCAACGAACAGGACGAAGAAATCCGCAATGAAAAAACAGGTACAAAAACAAGCTCCTCCGGTCAGGCGGGCTGACCGGAGGAGCTTGTCTCGGCTACATTCGGTTTAGTCGGCTGGAGCGGCCGCTTGCTCGAAGCGCTTCAAGCACTCGGGTTTGAACCGCTGCCGATCGGTTCCCAGTCTGTCGTAGGGCTTGCCCTGAGCGAAGGCCAGGAGCTGGAAGTAGTAGAGGGGCGGCGTGTGGAAGTCCTCTTCGAAGCGCTTGGCGATCTTCATCTGGCCGTGGTCGAACTGGCCGAAGCACGTGGGACAGATGAGGCACAGGAGCTCGGCCTCCTCGTCCTGGACGGTCTTCAAGAGGTCGCGCATCATGTCGGCGGGGAGGTCCTCGTTATCGCACGCCTTGCCGCAGCAGAGGTGCCAGTTCTTGTGGCGCACGTGGGTGGCGCCCAGGGCGGCGATGAGGTTCTCCATGATGGTCGGATTGTTGGGATCGTCCACGCCCATGACCTGGCTCGGTTTCAGCAGGTGGCATCCGTAGTGGATCGCCACCTTCAAGCCCTCGAGGGGCCGGACCACGGAGTCGCGGATCGCCTCGTACCCCACCTCGTCCCGGAGGATGGTGGCGCAGTGGCGAACGCGGCTCGTTCTCTTGTATTCCTTCCCGATCTTCTCCAAGCGCTTGTTCACCTTGGCGCGCAGCGTATCGTCCTCGAGCAGATGATACGCCTCGGACAGGGTGGCCGTGCAGCCCGAACAGTTGGTGACCACGTCCACGCCCTTCTCCTCGGCGAGGCAGAGGTTCCGGGCGGCCACCGTGAGCCAGGCCATCTTGTCCTTGGACTTGAAGTAGATCGGGTCGGGGCAGCACGAGGATCCTTCCAGGTCCACCAGCTCGATGCCCAGCTTCTCGAAGGTCTCGCGGATGGCCAGCTCCATGGACGGGAACCGTACCGGGATCAGGCAACCGGGAAAGAAGGCGAATTTCTTCGCCTCGGTCTTGACCGGCTCGGGCGGAGCGTCCTCGTCCTCGATGTGGAGTTGCGGGGCCACGATGTCTTCCTCGCCCTCCACGGGCTGGAGCACCTGTGCGATCTCCCCCATGGGGACCTCGGTCATCGGCGGCAGGCCCAGCTTGTTCCGGTTCCGCTCCACCGTCTGGTTCACCAGCGCCGTACGGCCGGTATTCTCAAAGGCACCGATGACCTTCTCCACGCCTTCGGGGTAGATGCCGCGGTCGGCCATCATGTTCTTCATGGAGATGATGACCTCGGCGGGCTTCACCTCCTGCGGACACCGCTCCTGGCAGTTGTAGCAGTTGGTGCACTGCCAGAGGACCGAGTCCTCCGCGATGAGTTCGTCACCGAGGCCGTAGAGGACCTTCAGCATGATCTCACGCGGATTGAAATCTTCGCCGTAGGTGGTGGCCGGACAGTCGCCCACGCAGGCGCCGCACTGGTAGCAGTTGCTCGCCAGGTTTCCTTCGATCTTCTTGGCCAGCTCGCGCTTGAATTTGAAATCGATCTTGACGACGTCGTCTTTGTTCTCCTGGATCATTCCGATCACCCCTTTGCCTGAGGTTTCTTCTTCAAGAGTCGGATACTGTTGGAGCGGCATTCAGGACAGGACCGTTCCCTGTCCTCGCCCTTCACCACCATCTCCTCGTACACGTGCCCACACATCATACATTGAAAAGCCTGTGGTTTGGATTCCATGGCTGTCTCCTGTCTCGGGCTCCGGTCACTGCTCGGTACCGGCACCGGCCTTGGCCTTCTTGGGTTTCGGTTTCAATACCTCCCGTGCATGCGCGATTTCCTCGGGGGTGACCGTCAGTCGTTTCTCTTCCATCAGTTTCATGACGTGAGCGAACTTCTGGCCTTCCGCGGCGCTGATCCACTCCATCTGGAGCCGATCCGGCCGGACCCCCGCCTTCTCCAGCTTGGTCCACAGTTTCTGCATACGCAGTACGGTCTGGCGGTTGGCGTTGACGTAGTGGCAGTCCGCCAGGTGGCAGCCGGACACGAGAACCGTCGGCGCGCCGCACCGGAATGCCTCCAGCACCATCTCCTCCGACACGCGGCCGGAACACATGGTGCGGATCAGGTGCGTCGTGGCCGGATACTGGAGCCGCGAGATACCGGCCATGTCGGCGCCGGCGTACGAACACCAGTTGCAGGCGAAGATGCACACCTTGTCCTCGGGCTTGTCGGACAGCATGGCGCGCACCTGGGCCAGGAGCTGGACGTCGGTGAAGTGGCGCATGGTGATGGAACCGAACTGGCACGCGGCACCGCAGGTGCCGCAGCCGGCGCACATTGCCTCCACCACCTCGGCCACCTGTTTCTTCTCCCACGTGATGGCCCCGAAGGGACACACCTTGGAGCAAACGCCGCACTTCTGGCAGGACTCCTCGTCGATGACGGCGATGGCCGGATGCTGCATCGCGATGTCGTGGGACAGGAGCACCGAGGCCTTGGACGCCGCGGCCGAGGCCTGGGCCACCGTGTCCACGATGTCCTTGGGCCCCTGGTCGGTGCCGGCCAGGAACACGCCTTCCACCGTGGTCTCCACCGGCGCCAGCTCGGGATGCCGCTCCAGGAAGAAGCCGTCGAGGCCGACGCTGCACTTGGTGATGTCGTGGAAGAAGTGCGTGTCCGGCTGCCTGGGCTTCATGCCCACGCTCAGGACCACGAGGTCGGCCGGGGCCTCCACGGTCCGGTTCAGCAGCTCGTCAAAGCACCGGACCGCCTTGGCCTTGCCGTCCCCGAGGACATCAGGCCTGGCGTCGGGCGGGATGCGGATAAAGAGCACGCCCATGCTCCGGGCCTTGCGATACATCTCCTCGGCTCCGGCGGAAATGGTCCGGATGTCGCGGTAGAAGATGGTCGTGTCGATGCCCTGCTCGGTGAGCTGAATGGCCTGCTTGATGGCCGTCGGGCAGCAGTACCGGGAACAGCCGGTATAGCAGTCCTTGTCCCGGGAACCCACGCACATGATGATCGAGGCGCTCTCGGGCTTCTCGCCGTTCACGGTGATGCTGTCGCCGTTCTTGCAGAACTCGCGCTCGAGCTGCTGGGTGGTGATGACATTGGGTAGATCACTATAGCCGTACTCGCCCTGTTTCGGCTCGTAGACGTCGGCGCCGATAGCAAGAATAATGGCCCCGAACTTGTCCGGCTCCTCGGCTCCCTTGAGCGCCACGTCGAAGTTGCCCACGTACCCCGAGATGCTCTCGACCTCCATGTTGAGGAGGACCCTGGCGCCGCTTTCATCCAGGCGCTTGATCTTCTCCTCGAGCACTTCGGCGGCGGGACGCATGTTGGGGTAGAGGTGCTTCAGGTTGGGGGAGGCCAGCTGGCCGCCTAGGCGGTCGGCCTTCTCCACCAGGGTCACGGGGAAGCCCTGGACCGCCAGATCCGTGGCTGCCTGGATACCGGCGATGCCGCCGCCGACGACCAGGGCTGCCGGCGTCATGGGCACCTCGCGCTCCTCGAGCGGTTCCAGGTGCCTGGCCCGGGCCACGCCCATGCGGATCAGGGTGCGGGCCTTCTCCAGGGCCTTGTCCTTTTCCTTGGCGTGAACCCAGGAGCACTGGTCTCTGATGTTCACCAGTTCGAGGAGGTACGGGTTGAATCCTAACTCGGCGAGGGTGTCCCGGAACACGGGCTCGTGGGTCCGGGGCGTGCAGGCGGCGATGACCACGCGGTTCAGCTTGTGCTCGGCGACGAGTTCCTTGATGACGTCCTGACCCGTGGTAGCGCAGGCGAAGAGGTCGGTGCTGGCCACCACCACATCGTCGAGGGTCTCGGCATACTCTTTGAGGTCGTGGACGTCCAGGACGCCGGCAATGTTGATACCGCAGCTGCAAACCAGAACGCCGACGCGCGGGGGTCCGGACAGGTCGAGGGGCTCGGGCTTCTCCCCGGACTTCTGGACCCGGCTTCCGCAGAGATAGAGCTCGGCTCTCGCCGCAGCCGCCGAAGCCTGGGCCACCGCGTCGGGGATCACCTGGGGTCCCACGGCGCTGCCGCAGACGTAGATGCCTTCCCGGTCCGACTCCACCGCGGAAACGGCGGGATCCTTGGGTGCCACGAAGCCGTACTCGTTTGTGCTGATGCCCAGGGTCCGGGCCAGCTCCACAGCCGCGTCGCTGGGCTCTGCAGCCACGCTGAGCACCACGAGGTCGGCCTCGAGCTGCTTCTGTTCGTGTTCCAGGGTGTCTTCCACGTGGACGACGAGACCGCCGCCCTCGGGATTCTCGACGATCTTGGAGGGGCGGCCGCGAACGTACTCGGCACTCTTCTCGTCCCTGGAACGCTGGACGAAGTCATCGAATCCCTTGCCGAATGCACGCAGGTCCGTGTAGAGGATGGTCACGTCCTCCACCTCGGGATCGTGCTCCCGGATCAGCAGCGAGTCCTTCACGGCGTTCATGCAGCAGAACCGGCTGCAGTAGGGGCGGCCTCCGTCGCCGCGGGCGCCGACGCACTGGACAAAGATGACCCGGCGCGGAGTCTTCATGTTCGAAGGACATACCACGTGGCCCTCGGTGGATCCCGAGGGACTCAGCATACGCTCGAGTTCCAGGCTGGTGATGACGTCGGGGAACCGCGTGTAGCCGTAGTTGCCCAGCTTGCTGACGTCAAACTCCTGGAATCCCACGGACACCAGGATCGCCCCCGCCTCCACTTCCCTCTCTTCGGGAAGCATGTCGAAGTCGATGGCTCCTGGATCGCAGGCCTCGGTGCAGTGGTTGCATACGAGTATCTTCTTGTTGAGGCACGCTTCGCGGTCGATGATGTAGGTGGCGGGCACCGACTGCGGGAAGGGGCGATAGATCGCCTTGCGCGCCTTCAGGGTCATGTCGAATTCATTCCCCTGGACCTGCGGGCAGACGTCGACGCAGAGGCCGCAGGCCACGCAAAGGTCCTCTCTGACGAATCGAGGATTCTTCCGGATCTTCACCCTGAAGTTTCCGGGCTCTCCCTCACAACCGATGACCTCGGCGTTGGAGACGACCTCGATGAGTGGATGCCGACCGGCATCTAGGGCCTTGGGCCCCAAGATTCATATGGAGCAGTCCATGGTGGGAAACGTCTTGTCGAGCTGGGCCATACGGCCCCCCAGCGACGGCGACTTCTCCACCAATGTTACCGGGACCATGGCGTTGGCCAGATCCAGGGCCGCCTGAATGCCGGCGATCCCTCCACCGATGACCAGAGCACGCTTGTTGCTCCGGGGCTCCGTTGATTCTGTTTCGTTCTTGTTCTCAGCTATCACGCTATCACACCTCCGGGGTAGCCATGTGGACTGGTTTCAAACCGGGCTACGCTTCCTTGGTCATGTCCGTTGCGACGGATTCTTCGTTTCCACTCTTGCCGCCGTATTCCTTGTCAAAATAGTCGAGGCCGGCGTTGAAGGCCTTGAGGTTCAGGTCTTCCGTCCCGGCCGGCACGGATCCCAGCACGGCCTCACGCATCTGCTCCCGGGTGATGAGCTGCGTCGACGCCGTGAAGAAACCGAGCATAACGATGTTCTGAACGATGACGCGACCGAGGGACTCCGCGATGCGGGTGGACGGGATTCCGAACGCCCGCTGATTCCCCTTCAGTACCGGCTTCACCAGATCCAGCTCGTGGACAACGATGCCGTCATCGCTGAGCTCGTCCCGGGCCTTCTCGTACGCCTCCGACGACAGGGCCACCAGGATGGTCGGCTCCGAGATGTAGGGGTAGAGCACCTCGGTGTCCTGGATGGCCAGCGTCGCGCTGCAGGACGAACCACGCGCCTCCGGGCCGAAGCTCTGGATCATGGTGGCGTGAAGGTCGGAGTGAATGGAGCACGCCCGCCCAATGATGTAGCCTGACAGCACCACCCCCTGCCCCCCGAAGCCGGTGATGCGAATCTCCGTTCTACTCATGGATCCAACCTCCCTCCGGCGGCATGGGGACGAACTTGTCCCTGAGCCGTTCCTTGTAATGTGTTTGCATGGCCTCGAGGAACGTGGGACGCGGCTCATCCACGAACTTTCCGCAGACCAGGTCGCTCTGGAAGTCCAGGTCCACGTCCCTGGTGTCGGCTCCATTCCGGATTTCAGAATTTTCGTAGTAGTAGTTCAACAGATCGTAGCCGGTGCCCAGCCGATTCAGCCGCGCATACAGCGTCGAACACGGCGCGATGACCTCGATGAAGCGAAATCCCTTGCGACCGATGGCTTCCTTGATCGATTTCGTCAACCGGCGCACGTGAAGGCAGGTCCACCGGGCGACGTAGGTCGCCCCGCAGCTGGCCGTCAGGTGCGGCAGGTTGAAGGGCTGCTCGAAGTTGCCGAACGGCATGGTCGAGGACTTCGCCGTCAACGGCGTGGTGGGCGCGTTCTGGCCGCCTGTCATGCCGTAGATGAAGTTGTTGACGAGGATCACCAGCAGGTCCATGTTGCGGCGTGCCGCGTGGATGAGGTGGTTTCCGCCGATACCCGAAAGATCTCCGTCTCCGGAGAAGACGGTCACCAGAAGCTCTGGGCGCCCCAGCTTCACTCCCGTGGCGAAGGGCATGGCCCTGCCGTGGGTGGCGTGGAACGCATCCAGCTTCATGTATCCGGCCACTCGGCCGGTGCATCCGATACCGGAGACGATGCTCACCTTGTCCAGGTCGTATTTCAGCTCCTCCAGCGCCGTCGCATAACACTTCACCACAGTTCCGATGCCGCAAGTGGAGCACCAGATGTGAGGCATCCGATCCATGCGAATGAACGGGGAGATCGGGTGCGCTTCGCCTTGAACCTCCTTCTGTTCGCTCTGATTGCTCACTTCGCTGCCCTCACAATTGCTTCGTATATTTCCTCGGGGTCATGCACGCCCCCACCCGCGTGGGGAACGGAAATGCAGGCGGCCTTCCCGCCGGCCAGCCGCTCCACCTCCAGGACCATCTGGCCGCAGTTGATCTCGGGCACCACGAAGGCCTTGATCTTCCCGGCCAGCTCCCGGATGCGTTTCTCGGGGAAAGGCCACGCGATGACCAGCTGGACAACGCCGACCTTTATCCCCTCCTTCTTTGCCATCTCCACACCCATGCGGGCCACGCGATCGGTGATGCCGTACGTCACCAGCACCACGTCCGCGCCCTCGACCCCGCTCTCCTCGAACCGGACAATATCGTCGGCGTTCTCCCGGATCTTGTTCACGAGGCGCCAGATGCTCTTCTTCTGGCACGCGACGCTCATATCCGGGTAGCCGCGCTCGTCGTGGGTGAGGCCGGTGGTGTGGAACTTGTAGCCGTCGCCCGCGCGCGCGAACTCCGGCACCATGCTGCCGTTCGTCTCGTAGGGCAGGAATTCCTCGGGGGTTTTTTTCGTGAGGCGGCGCGGCACGACGTCGATCTCGTCTGCCGTCGGAATGACCACCTTTTCGGTCATGTGGCCGACGCACTCGTCCAGCATGACCAGCACCGGGGTCCGGTACTCCTCTGCCAGGTTGAAGGCGTCGATGGTCAGGTTGAAGGCTTCCTGGGGCGACCGGGGGCACAGGGCGATGATCTCGTAGTCGCCGTGGGAGCCCCACCGGGCCTGCATCATGTCGGCCTGGCCCACCATGGTGGGCAGTCCCGTGGACGGCCCGCCCCGCTGGACGTTCACCACGACGCAGGGCGTCTCCATCATGGCCGCGAGCCCGATGTTCTCCATCATCAGGCTGAATCCCGGCCCGCTGGTGACGGTCATGGACTTGGTGCCCGTCCAGGAGGCGCCCACCACGGCCGCCATGCTGGCCAGCTCGTCCTCCATCTGGATGAACGTGCCGCCCATCATGGGAAACCGCCGGGCAATGCGCTCGACGACCTCCGTGGACGGGGTGATGGGATACCCCCCGACAAACCGGCAACCCGCGGCCATGGCTCCTTCGGAGCAGGCGTGGTCACCGTCGAGATAATGCGCTCCGGTCAATACACCGGCTGGATCGGCTTTCAATTCTTGCCTCCCTTCCCCCCCGTGCTGCCGGCCGTTTCAGGGCGGCCGGCATCATCGGTCTTCGACGTTCCGCTCTCGGAAGTAGTCGCTTCGCCGTTCCCCTCGGTCGTAGAGACGACGAAAATCGCGAAGTCCGGACAGAGCATCTCACACTCTCCACAGCATATACAGTCATCGGGCTTCACCACCTTCGGCGGGTGATACCCCTTGCGGTTGAACGCCTCGGAGAACTCCAGGACGTCCTTGGGGCAAAACTCGATACAGAAACCGCAGCCCTTGCAGCGGTCCTGGATGATGTGCACTTCACCGTGCGGGACCTTGACTTTGTCGAGGTCCAGTGGTTTTCGCCAGTATTTCATTGGTCATCCACCTTGTTCGGACGCTCTCCACGTGGCTCTTGATACGGACAGCCACCACGGACATGGCCAATTGGACAATCGTCTTCTATGTTGACGGCGCAGCGCAGGCAGAATCCGCGCTCCGGCCGTTCTTGCTTGAGTAGAGAAACCGAAAAACGCTGGAGGTAATCCGAGAACTTCTCGAGCTCGTCGGGTTCGAACTTATCAACCACAGGAGTCAGCCGGTTGACCTTGAGTTCTTCGTACTCATCCACGAGGGCGCGACCTCTGGCACTGGCCGAGAGCAGGGTGGCCCGTCGATCTCCCTTTGAAGGCGACCGTGTGATGAGGCCCAGCCTCTCCAGCTTGTCGATGTTCTTGGTCACGGCGGGCGAGCTCACGCCCAGGGACTCGGCCACTTCCCTCACCTGGTGCTGTCCGTGAAACGAGATCAGCTTGAGGATATGGAGCTGGGCGAGGGTCATGGAATCCGGGCTGACTTCCGAGAGATACCGGGTCCCCACGACCTCCTGAACCGAGGCGCTGAAGATGTGGCTGAAGCGAAGAAACTGATGCAGTGAATCCGTGGCGAGATGCGTGTCCGGGGAGCCGTCAGGGTTCGAAGGAAGAGCGTACTCATGGCCCATGATTCAAAACCCGGATGCGCATTGAATAACCCAGGAAATTGATAACCGGCTTAAAGGTATCTTAGGTTTGAAAACGGGATTCAAGGCTTTTGGAAAAAAAGGTTTATGCCGGTTCAGGTATTATTTTGGAATCCTCGAATTCAGGTAGATAGATCTCTTGCTCCCCCCATTCAGGAACAAAAGAGTTCGGTTTTTCAGGGGGCTCAGAGGGAGGCGGGAGACCGGTTCGCGTGATGGCCTGAGACACCCGCCCCGCGTCCCGTCGATTCTTCCAATGCGGCGCAATACCATTTTTCTCACCAGCTTAGAATGAGCCCGGAAAATCCGTTCGTGTCCTGCCCCTGAAGAGGCCGGCTGAAGTTGAAAGTGCCGGCCCGAAAATGCACACCGGATCCGAGGGCTGAACCGGACGTCTCGGATCGATTCCGTCGTATGATCGCCGCCTGTTTCCGGCGCTATTTTTCGTTCCTTTCCCGGCCCTCCACCCCTCGGAAATCCGGATGCCCTGCGAGATTATCCGGGATTAAACGTGGGAAACCAGGTCAGGGGATTGATACAATCCCACGCATGGAGGTGAATCGTCATGATCCCACACCGTGAACACGCTCTTCTCCTCCTCGCCCTCCTTGCGCTGATCATCCTCACCGGCTGCATGGGGCCCGCCCCACGGCTCCAGGGCGAAGTGGGCCGCGGCACCCACCTCTGGCCCATGCTGGAAGTGAGCTACGAGGCCGACGGGCGCGATACGGACATTCTCTGGCCGCTCCTCGCCTTCAACAACAAGGTCGACCACAAGTACTACGCGTTCCGGCCGCTGTTCATGATCCGGACGGATCCCGAGGGCAGCGTCACTCACATGGACCTCATGTTCCCGCTCTTTCACACGGGACAGACGGGCACGCGCCGGGAGTTCGCCCTGCGCCCGCTGTTCGGCAGGTGGCGGGATACAGAAAAGGACATGGTCGACCTCGACTTCTTGTTCCCCATCGGGTACTGGCGCAGCGAGCCGGAAAAAACCTGGTTCCACCTCCGACCGTTCTACTGGTACAAGGAGACACCGGAGGAGGGCTACCTCCACGTCTTCCCCTTCTACGGCAAGAACTGGGGGGAGAAGGAGAGGCGGCTCTGGTTCCTGACGCCCCTGTTCACCCACTGGAAGGACTGGTCCTCGACGCCCCCGGACTGGTCCTGGAGCGCCTGCTGGCCCCTCACCCACTTCGAGCGCAAGGGAGAGGAATCCATGTCCTGGATCTTTCCCTTCTACTTCCGGGAGCTATCCCCCCACTCGGATACCCTGGCCGTGACGCCGTTTTTCTGGGACCACGAGAGGCGGTCCGAGGATGATCCCGACAAGATCGAATCCCGCACCCTCATGGCGTTTCCCCTCTACGGCTGCCACAAGGGCACGCGAAACTGGCAGGCCTTCGGGGGCAATCTCCTCATTCTCGTGAAGGGCGAAGAGGAGGGCTCGGTGAACGTGGCGTGGCCCCTGTTCCACCATGGATGGAAGCCAGAGCGGACCCTCACCTGGATCTTCCCCGTCTACTGGCACTCCCGATCCACGGACGACAAACGCCACCTCAACCACGTGTGGCCCCTCTTCGGGTACAGGCGGGTCGAGGACTACAGGGAGTATTCCACCCTCTGGCCCTTCTTCCGCTACGGCAGCGACGACGAGGACACCCTGTCCCTCACCCTGGGCGGCCCCCTGTTCTCTCACTCGAGGGAATCGGACAAGGAGTGGCGATGGAACGTGGCGTGGCCTCTGGTGCGGTTCGACCGAGGGGGGAGTCAATATCACTCCCGGATCTTCCCGTTCTACCTCCACTGGCGGGACGTGGAGAAAGATTCCCGACACCTCCACCTCCTGTGGCCCCTGGTGCGGCACGTGCGCTCCCCCAGGCACGGGATCTCCTTCCGGTGCCTGATGCCCTACGTGACCTACGAGGAAAAGGACGAGGACCACGACTTCCGGGTCTTCTGGAAGTGGATCCGCTCGAGCCGTGACGAGGGCTTCTCGACGCTCCGCATCAACCCGTTCTTCCGGAGCGACCGGAACGCCCGCGGCCACACCTATTGGTCCGTCCTCGGAGGCCTCGTCTCCCGACAGCAGAAGGCCGAGGACGTGGAGTGGAAGGCCCTCTGGTTCATCCCGCTGTGAGGGCAGTTACCTCTTGAGTGATTTCGCGGCCACGGAGTAGAGGAACCAGCCGAGGCCGGCAAAGACCAGGGCCGAGACGACCTGCCCCATCCATTCGGCGGGGTAATGAATGGAAAAGAGCCCGCCAGCTTTCGCAGAGAAAACGGCGTACACGGCGATGACGACACCCATGAGGCCTTCCCCGGCGATGAGGCCGGAGCCCAGCAGGATTCCTTGATCCCGACCCTCCTCGGCTCCTTCCTTCTTGCCTCCGTATTTCTTCTCGACAAAGTGCCGGATCATGCCGCCGATGAAGACGGGCGTCATGGTGTAGAGGGGCAGATACATGCCCACGGCAAAGGGAAGGGGCGGAACCCTGAAGAACATGATGAGCACCGCGAAGGCGGCGCCGACTCCCACCAGGTCCCATCTCAGGTTGCCGTCGATGACGCCGTCGAGGACGGTCTTCATGAGCATGGCCTGGGGTGCGGGCAGTTCTTCGGAGCCGAATCCGTACGCCTGTCCGAGGTAATAGACGGCCAGGCAGACGAAGAAGGCCGAGCCGAGGGCGCCGAGGAACTCGCTGATCTGCTGCTTTCGGGGCGTGGCGCCCAGTATGTACCCGGCCTTCAGGTCCTGGGAGATGTCGCCAGCGATGGAGGCGGAGATGCAGACGATGGTGCCGATGGTCAGGGCCGTGACCTTCCCGGTCAGATCCGTCCAGCCGAGGATCTTGAACACGATGCCGGTTCCCAGGAGGGTGACGATGGCCATGCCCGAGGTGGGATTGGACGAGACGCCGATCATGCCCACGATGCGCGAGGATACGGTGACGAAGCAGAAGGCGAACACGGCGATGGCCAGGGCGCTGCAGAAGCGCATGATCATGAAGGTATCGTTGCCGATGATGCCGGGAATGAAGGTGATCATGAGCACGACGAGGGCCACACCCAGGAGGACGTATTTGATGGAGAGGTCGCGCTCGGTCCGGGAGCGGCCGCCGTCCAGCTGAGCCGCGCTGGACTTCAGTTCCTTGATCCCGATCTTCAAGGAGCTGACCATGGTCGGAATCGATCTGGCCACGGTGATGATGCCCGCACAGGCCACGGCGCCCGCCCCGATGATGCGGATGTAGCCCTCCCAGATCTGCTTGGCGGTGAGCTCTCCGATGGTCGTGGCCGTCAGGTCCGGACACCTCGACTTGAGGTAGGCGAGGGTGTTGGGCCAGATCTCTGCGTCGCCGAACTTCCAGGCGATGAAGGGGATGATCAGGATCCAGGAGACGAGGCCCCCGCCAAACATGATGGACCCGATCCTGCGGCCCAGGATGTAGCCGACGCCCAGCAGCGCCGGGGTGGTGGACACCCCGATGACCGCCTTCTTCAGGGGCAGGTAGAGGAAGACCTTGGCGGGCCAGAGACAGAGCAGCGAAATCAGGCCCTTGTAGACCGCGCCCAGAGCCAGCCCCAGGAAGACGTTCCTGGCGGTGGAGCCCACGTTGGTCGCTGCGATGAGCACCTCGGCCGCGGCCGTGCCTTCCGGGTAGGGCAGGGTCTGGTGCTCCTTGACGATGAGGAATCCCCGGAGCGGGATCATGAAGGCCACGCCCAGCACGCCGCCGCACATGCACAGGAGCGTCATCTGCAGGAGGGAGATGTCGAATCCCCAGATGAAGAGGGCGGGAATCGTGAAGATGATGCCCGAGGCCAGGGAGGAGCTGGCCGAGCCGGTCGTGGCGGAGATGTTGCACTCGAGGATGGTCGGCTTGCCGAACACCGGCGTCATGATCCGGAGCAGGGCCACGGAGACCACGGCCAGCGGGATGGCCGTGCTGATGGTCAGGCCGACGCGGAGCCCGAGATAGGCGTTGGCGCTGCCAAACAACGCGCCGAGGATCACGCCCAGGATCAGGGTCTTGGCGTTAAAATCCTTCATGACCGTTTCGGCGGGCACGAAGGGCTTGAAGTCACTCATGGATCAATCTCGCCCGGTGGATTCTTACTTCGTGATCATGCGGTCCGAATGGGGATACAGGTCATCTGCTTATCACGTTCCCGTCGCTCGGGAAGCGACGACACACTTTACCAGAAGGTGGGCGCACAGAAAGGGGCAGCTCTGATAAATCGGGGGCGGTTATCGCTTCCTGAAGCTCTTCCGGATCAGCACGTACTCGGCTGCGGACCGGACCCGTCCGGGAAGGTGGGGATTGGCGGCCAGCTTCCGCAGCACCCCGCGAATCCAAGGATCGTCGGTTTCCACGAGAGTCTCCACCACCCGCGGCGGACACCCGTTCACGAAGGTGCGGACCAGCCAGGCCATGTCACGTTCATGCAACTTTTTCCGGATGTACCGGCACCGCCAGTCGCCCTGCCTCGCCGGGTCCGATCCACCCGGCACCTCCCCGATTCTCTTTCCGAACAGGGGGACCTGCATGCCCTCGAGCACCAGGGTGTCACAGGACTGTTCATCGAGGAAGACGAAGGAGCCGCCGCCTCGGTCGGCCAGGGACTTCAGGACATCGATGGTCTTCCCGCTGGCGCTGTACATGGCATATTCGTCGGTGCTGTCATAAGCATACACGGTGTGCAGTGTGCCGCTTTGCCTGAAACGCTCGGCGAGCTCCAGACACTGCGTGAGCTCCTTTTCGTGCGGCGGAGCGTCCGCGATCAGGAAGATCACCTTGACGGACCTCTTCCGCCACTTGAGCCCCTCCACCGCCGTCTCCAGGCCCGCGAACACGTTCTCGGCCAGGTCCCCCCCACCGGAGGCTTTCAATCGCTCGAGAAAGCTCAATACCTTGGAGTGGCCGGCTGTGAAGTCGACCTTTCCATGGACCGCCCTTCCCCTGCGATCCCGGTACGCAACCATGGCCAGCCTGTAGGTCCCCGGCACGAACGCGCCGAGGCAGACATTCATCCTCCTGATATGCGACTTGACCCGGCCCAGGATCCCCTTCATGCTCGAAGTCGCATCCAGGACGATGCAGACTTCCAGCCCCCTCCGGCGGACCCCTGCCAGGTGGCTTGAAATCTCCTGATACCAGGCGCCGGGATCGTGTGCCGGGACCAGAACGCTCGGCCTTCCCCCGGAGCCCTTACGACTCCCGCCGCAGGGCCCCATGTTGAGCTCCGGATCCTCCGGAACGAGTTGATCCGGCTTCCGGACCTCGGAAGCCATGGGGTCGGGCTCCTCCACCGGTTCCAGGGTGAAATCGAGGTCCGGAGCCTCCTCCTCCACGGTCTCTTCCTCGAAATCCTCGAGACGCTCTTCCTCGTTCAGGGAGGTCACGGCAAGGAGGCGACTCACCGCGGTCTTCTCGGGCACGGCGGTGATGAAGACGTCGGACACGGCCAGGAAGAGAACGCCGTGCAGCGCCGCAGACAGGCACCAGACAATGATCTTGCACTTGAATTCCATGGCGAGGGCTCCGGAAAGGGACGTCGAGGGGCTGGAAGCCATGGAGGGGAATCGCCCGGTCAGGGGATACAGGAGGGGGAGGAGCGCTGCGGACAGACCTCGCCGGCCGCCGCCAGCCGGACCTTCCAGGCGGGCTTGAAGCTGCCGGAGACCTCGCTTCAAACGCCCCTCCACCGCGGACACGGACACCCCGAGACGTCCGGCAATCTCGCGCGGCGGCAGGTTCTCGTAGTACCGGTAGAGGATCGCCGACCGGTAGGGCTCCTCGAGGGAGAAGACGGCCTTCACCACCTCGAGGCGCGTCGATTCCCGCTCGGCCAGCTCCTCCACCGAGGGCAGACGCTCGGACCGGGCGGCCCGCCTCTCCCGCAGCTGCCGGCGCGCCAGGGTCCGGTTCTCCATGAAGACCAGGTTCCGGGCGACACGCCCCAGCCAGGCCCTGACCGCACTGCGCTTCCGGGGCGGCCGTTCCAGGGCCGCCACCCAGGCGTTCTGGGCCACGTCCTCGGCCGTGTGCTCGTCCGCAGCCAGGCGCCGTGCCAGGGCCCGAACCCAGGCGTCGTGGGCCACCAGGTCTTCGAGAATGAATCCAGCGTTCTTCATGGCTTCATGATCAAGATGCCGGCGACGGGAAAAACCGGACAGAATCGCGTCTCCCCGTTATCAATATAATCGGGATAGGGGGAAACCTCACGGTTCCCCCCTCCCACACCACCGGGCATAC
>CAZAKZ010000130.1:0-15166 GCA_964485695.1 uncultured Planctomycetota bacterium
ACTATAAAGCGAGAAGTGATCAGGAGTTGATTCAAAACCAATACAAGAACTTCCGTTTAACAACCAGGCGACGGTGAAACTTCCGGTGGACGATCCAGCCCTCAGCCTCGTCGGCAAGACCGGCATCGCCACCTTCGACGTGGTCATGGCCTCGCCCTACGATGCGGGCAAGTACTACGGCATCGGTGCGGGCGTCTCCGGCACGTCACCGGGTCTACCTCTGGCACCGGGCCTGACCCTGCCCCTGAACTGGGACGCAATCACGGCGTTTTGCCTCCTCAACGGCGGAAGTATCTTCAACGATCCCGTGGGCGTTCTGGACCCCCGGGGCCAGGGCAGCCTGAAGGTGCGAGGCCCCGAGGACCCGGCCTTGAGGGGCGTGACGGTTCACTTCGCCGGGACCACCTTCACGCTGGAAGGTTTCCGGGCCGTCTCCAAGGCGCTCAATGTGAAGCTGTAGCCGTGGGACGTCCCGGACTGATACTTTTAACCCGTGAACAAAAAATGAGTTAGAATGGAGAGACACGACTTTTAGAATCGTTCTCACGGGTTTTTTAAATTATCGTTGTAAAAAGCTCTACGAACCGGGACCCAGGAGGTAGAGACGCGGTGCATCGTCATCCGTCCGGACCTCTCCCCCACGATTTTCGGGACTTCCGACCGGCGGCCTGGAGAGGCTGCTGCAGTAAGAAAGGAGCAACAACCTTGCGTATGCGAATCGTTCTTCCGATGCTGGCTCTCGCCCTGGTCCTGAGCGTCCAGGCCGGTGCACAGCTCTCCACCGAGGCCTCCCCCAATCCCGCCCCCCAGGGCAAGATCATCATGGTGAACGTCTCGGCCTCCATCCCCGCTGAGCTCATCCTGGCCTGCCCGCTGGACGTCCGCCAGGGAAGCCCCAACGGCCCCGTGGTCTGGACCGTGGGTCCCTGCATCATGCTGCGCGTCGTCATCGGCCCGGGCTCCTCGTACCCCAACATGGGCTGGAACGGCAAGGACAAGAACAACAAGAACGTGGCTCCCGGCCTCTACTTCCTCCACACCAAGTGGAAACCCCTGAACAGCTCGAATCCCTGGACTTCCCACTTCATCCCCGTCCGCGTGGATCCGGTCTCGGGCCCGACCTATCCCCTGCTCACCACCACCTCGGCTGCCAAACGCGGCGCGACTCTCGGCCTCAAGGTCGAGTCCCCCAACCAGCCGAATACGAGCTACCTCACGGCCGCGTCGTTCACCACCAATACTGGCCTCGCCTTGGCGCCCAACCTGCACCTGGCCCTCGACCAGGACTGGCTCTTCTGGCTCTCCATCGGCACCCCGCTCGGACCGATCTTCAACAAATTCATCGGTAACACGGACGCATTCGGAAACGCCACGCCCAGCGTGAACATTCCGAACGCCGCCGCGCTCCAGGGCTTCCAGATCGCCATTCAGACTGCCGTGGTCGATAAGTTCGGGATCACTCTCACGAACCCGATCACCCGCGTCATCAACTGATAAACACAAAACGCGTTCTCCCCAAGCCGGCCGGAGGCCCGCCTCCGGCCGGCTTGTTCATTTCGAAGTATTGACAACACGATCAGATATGTTGGAATGGATCCGGCTTTCGCCTTGAGACGAAAGATGTCATTTCTCCTCGTGGGTATTTTTTGGGAGATCCCGAGTCATGAAGAGAAACCTGATCCTCGTTGCCGTGATCCTGGTCCTCGCAGCTCCCCTGGTGGCGCAGTCCAAGCTCTACGTACCGGACAACAGCCCGACCTCCGGAGGGGCCAACATGTGGCCGTTCACCACCACCGGCAAGGCCGGGCCCAACTGGCGGTATCAATACCTGATCCCGTCCACGTACCTCCTGCCCAAGGTGTTCAACATCACCGACGTCGCCTTCGTGCCCACGACCACGACGACGTTTTCCGCGCACCAGTTCCAGATGCGTATGGCCAACACGACCTACTCCGCCCTGAGCACGACCATCGGCTACGATCAGATCCTCGGGCCCAGTCCCGCCACGGTCTACAACGGCCCCATCACCTATCAGCTCACCAGCAACACCTGGTGCCCCGTCGGCCTCCAGGGCTCCTTCGTCTACGACGGCAAGAGCAACCTGGTCATCGAGATCCGGTACTTGACCAAGTCGACGGTCATGAGCATCGGCAGCCGTCAGGGGCCCTTCCAGCGGTCCTGGACCAATGCCTGGCTCAGTAACCCGGATCCCTACAACTCGAAGGTCCCCGAGTACGCGATGAGCGGCGGTCCCAAGGCCTGCTTCACCTACAACGAAATCCTCATCACCCTGGGCGGCAGCCCCAGCCCCGGCGGCACCGTGGACCTCGACCTCCTGTCCGTGGCCGACGCCGGCCGGTTCTACCAGGCGGCCTCGTCCCTCGGCACCGGCCCCATCCCCATCGGGAGCCGGAACCTCTACCTGAGCCCGGACGATCTCCTGGTTGTGACCGTCAACGGGTATCTGCCCTCGATCTTCGTGAACTACACGGGCAAGCTCGACGCCGCCGGAAAGGCCAAGGCGCAGATCAAGATCCCCAACGACCCGGTGCTCAAGGGCGTGCGGATCCACTCCGCCTTCATCACCCTGGAAGCATCGGCTCCGCACGGCGTGAGCCAGATCTCCAATACCGCCACGTTCACCATCTTGTAGATCGACGGGATGCCGTTCCGGGAGCCGGCCGAGCCCGGCTCCCGATATCCTCGTTTCAGCTCTTCCTGGCAGGGGCTCCCACGATGCCCAGCGGCGGCCGGGTCTTCCACCGGCCCCGGGTGAAGTCGGGGACGTCCACGGAGCGGCTGCGACTGGCCACCGACTGTTCGGTCAGGTCGGTGATAACGCTCCAGGACGCGGCGTCGTACACGTCCATGTCCGTGGGCGTGCCCTCACGCAGGCACTGGATGAGGCGGAAATCCTCGAGGTAGTCCATGCCGCCGTGGCCCGCGCCCCGGGCGTTCCGGCCCTCGGCCGTCCAGAGGGGATGCTGGAACTCTTTCCTGTAATTCTCGATGGGCTCCCAGGCGTGTCCCTTGGTCCGGCCCTCGATGTGGATCTGATCGGGATAGCCCGAGAAGATGCCCCGGGTGCCCTGGACGAGGTTGATGCGGCTGTAGGGCCGCGGCAGGTTGGTATCATGGACGAGATAAATCGTCAGCCCCTTGACCGTCTGGATGAGGGTGACGTTCACGTCCCCGAGGGCGTACTTCTCGCGGGCGCGCTTGTCGTCGGCGCCGAACTTCTTCACAGCATACTGGTGCAGGCCCCTGGCAGGTCCGCTCATGGAGACCAGGTAATCGAACCGGTCGCCCCGGTTGATGTTCATGCACTGGGCCACAGGCCCGAGGCCGTGGGTGGGGTAGAGGTTGGCGTTCCGGGCGATGGAGTGCGCCCGGCGCCATAGCCCCTCGCCCCGGGGGCTGAACTTGACGCCGCGGAGATCGTGGAGGTATCCGGCCTCGCCGTGGAGCACCTCGCCGAGGAGCCCCTGACGCACCATGTTCAGCACCATCATCTCGGTGCGGCCGTAGCAGCAGTTCTCCATCATGACGCAGTGCTTCTCGAGCTTCTCCGCGGACTCCACGAGCTGCCAGCACTCGTCCAGGGTCACGGCCGCCGGCACCTCGGTGGCGGCATGCTTGCCCGCCTTCATGGCCGCCATGCACACGGGCACGTGCCACCTCCAGGGCGTGGCCGTGAACACCAGGTCCAGGTCCTCCTCCCCGCACATGCGCTCGAAGTCGGTCTCCCCCCGGGAGTAGCCCGTGGGCCGGGGCTGGCCCGCCTTCTCGGTCCAGTCCTGGATCCGGGCCACCTTCTTCTCCACGATGTCGCACACGGCCCGGACCTCAACCCCCTCGATGCGCAGAAAGTTCCGGACGTGGGCCGATCCCATGCCTCCCACGCCCACGAATCCCACCCTGACCCGATCCAGGCGCGGTGCCGCAAAGGGTTCTGCCGGGGCGGGCCCGAGGCGCCGCTCCCTGGATACGCAGCCCGAAAGAGCCATCCCGCCCAGGGCTGCGCCCACGCCGGCCGTCAGGCCCACCTTGCAGAAGTCCCTCCGGCTCGGCTCCTTCGATTCCCAGTCCATGGTCACGGTGAATTTCCTCCAAGAAGATTGCCCGGATGCTTGCGAGTCGCTACTGTAACGGACTGATTATACAGAAAGGACCCTCCGTTGACGAACTTCACCGCGCTGGACTGGAGCATTGTCTGCGTCTATCTGGCCGGCATCCTGGTAGCCGGCCTCTACTGCCGCCGCTACGTGAAGAGCATGGCTGAGTTCGTGGTAGCGGGCCGGTCGCTGAAATCCTACCTGGCCATCGCCACCCTCGTCGGTTCGGAGCTGGGCCTGGTCACGGTGATGTACTCGGCCCAGAAGGGATTCACCTCCGGATTCTCGGCCTTTCATATCGCCCTGTCGGCCTGCATCCTGACACTGCTGGTGGGCCTCACCGGCTTCATCGTGGTGCCGCTCAGGCGCATGGGCGTCATGACCATCCCCGAGTTCTACGAGAGGCGGTTCAGCCGCGGAGTACGCATCCTCGGCGGCGCCATCCTGGCGGTCTCCGGCATCCTCAACATGGGCATGTTCCTGAAGGCCGGGGCCATATTCATCACGGGCCTCACCGGCATGGAGTCGACGTTTCAGCTCAACCTCGTCATGACGGTGATGCTGGGCATGGTGCTCGCCTACACCATGCTGGGAGGGATGCTCTCGGTGGTGTTCACCGACTACCTCCAGTTCGTCCTGCTCTCAGTGGGTCTGCTCATCACCTGCGGCATCGCCGTCCGCGTGCTAGGCTGGGACCACATCACGGACACGGTCGTCACCCTCAAGGGAGAGGCGGGCGTGAATCCGCTGCACCCGGATGGAGGCGGCGTGAGCTACGTGATCTGGATGGCCTTCATGGGCCTCTTCTCCGCCTGTGTCTGGCAGACAGCGGTCATGCGGGCCTGCTCGGCCGCGAGCACCGCCGTGGTGAAGCGACTCTACGTCGTCGCCTCCGTCGGGTTTCTCATCCGGTTCCTGATTCCCTACTTCTTCGGCATTTGCGCTCTGGTCTACTTCTCGGACCACGAAACACTGAAGAGCATCTTCCTCGCAGAGAAGGCCACCTCGGAAACCACGATGGCGGCCATGCCCGTGTTCCTGAGCCACATCCTCCCCACGGGCCTCCTGGGCCTGGTGGCCGCGGGCATGCTGGCGGCTTTCATGTCAACCCACGACAGCTACCTGCTTTGCTGGAGCTCGGTCCTCACCCAGGACGTGGTGGCGCCCTGCATCCGGAAGGGGCTCTCAACCCGTGCACGCCTGAAACTGACCCGCGCTTTCATCTTCTTCATCGGTGTCTTCCTGCTGGTCTGGAGCCTCTGGTATCCCCTGGGCCAGGACCTCTGGGACTACATGGCCATCACCGGCTCCATCTACTTCGCCGGTGCCTTTGCGCTCCTGCTGCTGGGCATCTACTGGAAGCGGGCCTCCACCGCCGGAGCGTACGTGGCTCTCGTCGCAGGTTTCCTGGCAGTGATGGGCCTCACCCCCGTGAAAAGCGCCCTGGGAATGAAAGAAGTGGGAAGTCATTACATCGGTCTCTCGTCCATAGGCCTGTCCATCGTGCTCATGGTAGTCGTATCCCTGGCCTGGCCCGACAAGAGGTCCTCCTCGGGTGAAAAGGAAACCGCATGATGGACGCCTGGATGACCTTCTGGACCCTTCTGCTCGTCACGGGGCTGGGCCTGTTCGCGGTCATTGCAGTGGTAGTGACCGTGGGCGGATTCTTCGACCTCAAGGCCATGTTCCGGTCACTGGCCGACCGTCAGGATCAGGAGCCGGACAAGTAGAGACGCTCCCCATGCACAAGGCCGTCATCCTCGCCCGCGGCCTCGGCACGCGCATGCGCCGGGACGTTGGAGCCTCCGGCCTCACCCCCGGCCAGGCCGCGGTAGCCGCCGCGGGCATGAAGGCCATGATGCCTGTGGGCGACCGGCCGTTTCTCGACCACGTGCTGACCGCCCTTGCCGACGCCGGTTTCCGGGAGGTCTGCCTGGTCATCGGTCACGAGCACCTGCCGCTTAGGCGCCACTACGCCGCCGTCTCCTGCCGGCGCCTTGAAATCGACTTTGCCGTCCAGGACATGCCCCTGGGCACGGCCGATGCCGTGTCCGCAGCCTTGGAGTTCACGGGCGATGACTCCTTTCTGGTGCTGAACGGGGACAACTATTATCCGGTGGGATCGCTCGAGGCCATGCGCGGCCTCGCAGAGAACGGCCTGGCCGCCTTCGACCGCGACGTCCTCGTGGCGGAGGGTGACATCCCTCCCGAACGCATCGCTCGGTTCGCCATCATCGAGAGGGACGAGGACGGATACCTGACCCGCATCACGGAAAAACCCGATCCCGCCGCCGTTGCCGCCCTGGCCGGCCCCGTCCGGGTGAGCATGAACTGCTGGCGCTTCGACGCCGGAATCTACTCGGCCATCCGCGCCATCCAGCCATCCTCCCGCGGAGAACTGGAGCTGCCGGACGCTGTGCAACACGCCATGGAGAAAATGAACGCCAGGTTCCGGGTGGTGGATGTGGCCGGCGGGGTCCTGGACCTCACCACCGCTGGTGACGTGCGCAGCATCGCGTCCAGGCTGAAGAGCAGGGGAATCGACCTCTGACCGTTGGGCTATCCGGGGACCCTCTTGACGGTCCCGTTGGACAGCAGTTCCTGAAGCTGGGCGAGGAGCTTCTGTTCCTGGGAATCGATAACGCCGTCCGCGTGTGCGAGGTCCAGGATCTCCTGGTGTTCGGTTTCCGTCAGCTCGAGATCACTGATGGCCTTTTTGATCAGGTCCGCCAGCTTGCCACCGGATTTCCCGGATTTCATGCCGTACCTCCTTCAAATAGATCGTTCTCCGTTGAGGACCCCCAGGAATCGAGCCGAGAGTCACAACTGATTGCCAGCGAATAAGTAATCCCGTTTCCTCCCAAAGTCAATCCACCGCGGCCGGGGTCTTCGCGAACGGGTCTATTTCCCAAATCCTGCATACCGTCCCGCCCATTTCACGGTTCCGGGCGTTCTCACGGTATCACGGCCGTTTGTGGAGTATCAAACCATGAAGATCAACCTCGAGGGCAAGAATGCGCTCGTCACCGGAGGGTCCCGGGGCATTGGACGGGCCATAGCGGTCCGGCTGGCGGAGTGCGGCGCCCGCGTGGCCATCAACTACGTTCGCAACAATGTCGCTGCCAGAGAGACCGTGGAACGCATCGAGAAGTGCGGCAGCGAGGCCCTCGCCTTCCGGGCAAACCTGGGGAAGCGGGAAAAGGTCGAACAGATGTTCGATTGTCTCTGGCAGGAGTGGGGGGACAAACTGGACATCGTGGTGAGTAATGCCGCCTCCGGCGTCATCAAACCGTCCATGG
Organism: uncultured Planctomycetota bacterium; assembly: GCA_964485695.1. Classification (GTDB taxonomy): domain Bacteria; phylum Planctomycetota; class JAFGQW01; order JAFGQW01; family JAFGQW01; genus CAZAKZ01. The sequence goes on from CAZAKZ010000130.1 coordinate 7,415, forward strand.
ACCTGACCCAGCACCACTGGGACTGGACCATGAGCATCAATGCCAGCATCTTCCTGCCGCTTGTGCAGCAGGCCCGACCCATGATGCCCGACGGAGGAAGCTTCGTGGCCGTGAGCTCCCTTGGAGCGCTCCGGGCCATTCCCATGTACGCGGCCGTGGGAGCCAGCAAAGCCGCCCTGGAGTCCCTGGTTCGCCACCTGGCCGTAGAGCTGGCCAGGGACAAGATCCGCATCAACGCGGTGAGCGCCGGGGTCGTGGATACCGACGCCCTGAAGCACTTTCCCCATCGAGACGACATGATCGGCAACAGCCAGGTCAAGACGCCTGCCGGCCGTCTCACCGAGCCGAGGGACGTGGCGGACGTGGTGCTCTTCCTCGTGAGCCCCCTGGCGGAAATGGTCATCGGGCAGACCGTGACGGTTGACGGGGGATACAGCGTTCTTGCATGATCTGTTCCGATTCACTCTGATTCACTCTGATTCACTCTGATTCACTCTGAATGGAACATGGAACAGTGACAGGCACACTGGCGCTTGCGCAACTGGAAAATCCTCGCGCAGCCGAGGAACGACTGACCGCCTGCGGCCTCGGATCCTCGGCGGCCCCGGCCGGAGCTCGCCTTCTCGGCCGGACGGCCCGGTCCCTCATCAAAGCGGGCGTCGATGCAGGGAGTGCCGTCACGGCCTTCTACGTCCCCGGCCGAATCGAGGTCCTGGGCAAGCATACGGACTACGCTGGGGGGCGAAGCCTCCTGGCCACCACTGAACAGGGATTCATGGTCGTGGCCTCGCCCCGCGGGGACACACGCATCCACATCATCGATGCGATGGCGGAGGAGAGCGTTGCATTCACCTTCGGGGACGCACCGCGACCAGGACATTGGTCCCTCTACCCCATGACCGCGGCAGGACGCATCGCCCGGAACTTCCCGGCTTCCCACCGGGGCGCGGACATCGCCTTTGCGAGCGCCCTCCCTCCGGCCGCGGGCATGAGCACTTCCACGGCCCTCCTCACCGGGACCTTCCTCGCGCTGGCTTCCTTGAATCGCCTCGAGGACCATCCCGCTTACCGGAACTCCATCGAAAGCCCGGAAGCCCTGGCTGCGTACCTCGGCGCAGTAGAGAATGGAAGCCCGTTCGCCGGTCTTTCCGGGGACGAGGGCGTCGGCACCGCCGGCGGCAGCGAGGACTCCACGGCCATGCTCTGCTGCCGGCCGGGTCGCTTGAGTCAGTACGCCTTTTGCCCCACCCGCCATGAACGCACCCTGGCCCTGCCGGGGGGAACGGTGTTCGCCGTGGCTTCGAGCGGCGTCCAGGCCGAGAAGACCGGTCGGGCCCGGGGCCGGTACAACTGCTCTACCCGCCTTGCAGCCGCGGCCGCCGCGGCCCTCTCGCAGCCTCGCCTCGGAGACGCACTGGCTGTGGTGGGCGTCACGGCCGAGGGATTACGGGATTCGCTCCGTGGAAGCCAGGACCCGGAGTTTCCGCCCGAGGCCCTGGTGCAGCGCTTCGATCACTTCCACGGCGAAAGCGAGGAGATCGTTCCGGCCGCGGCCGAGGCCCTGGCGGCCGGAGATATGAAACGGTTCGGCGGCCTCGTGGATGAATCAACGCGCCTGGCCGACCGCCTCCTCGGCAACCAGGTTCCCGAGACCCTGTTCCTGGCCGACGCCGCAACAAATCTCGACGCCCAGGCGGCCTCGCCCTTCGGTGCGGGGTTCGGCGGCAGCGTCTGGGCCCTGGTGAAGGAGGCAGAGGCCCGGAGTTTCCTTACCTCTTGGGCCGCCCGCTATGAGAAGGCGTTTCCCCATCGCACTCCGACGTTTTTCCTCACCGGGGCCGGGCCGGCCGCCTTCGAGATTCCAGGTGAATGAAACGAAGCACGGAAGGAATATGAAAATGCCCGATCACATCTTCAAGGCAACGCTCGTCCTCTGCCTTCTTACGCCCTTGCCCGCGGCAGGATTCCTGACCCGTGACGACACCGGCTCTCCGGAGGAAGAAAAGGCCGTCCACCGCGTCCTCGACGACCTTCACGACGCGGCCGACAAGGCGGATGCGCAGCGCTACTTCGGCCACTTCACCGAAGACGGCGTCTTCATGGGAACCGATCCCGGCGAGCGGTGGACCTTGAAGGCGTTTCGTGCCTGGGCAAAGCCGTACTTCGAACGCAAGTCGGCCTGGACCTTCGTGCCGCGCCATCGAAACGTGGTGCTGGCACCGGAGGGAACCGTGGCCTGGTTCGACGAGACCGCGGTCAGCGAGCATTACGGTGCGTGCCGGGGCACGGGGGTTCTTCGCAAGGTCAAGGGTGTCTGGAAGGTGGCCCACTACAGCCTGACCCTGCCCGTTCCCAACGAGATCACCCGGGACGTGGTCAGAATGATCCGGGCGACGAAGAAAAAGACGCCTTCCATTGCCACCACGGTGTTCCTGGTCCGACACGCCGAGAAGGAGGCGGTGGACAAGGATCCCGGCCTGACCGGGGCCGGAATCCGGCGCGCAGAATCCCTGGCAAAGGTCCTTTCCGGCGCGGATCTGAAGGCCGCGTATGCCACGGAGTTCAGGCGAACCCGGGATACGGTGGCGCCTGCCGCGCGGGCTGCGGGTGTGACTCCGACTGTGGTGGCCGCGATGGACGACGCAGCCCTGGCGAAGAAGCTCCTGGCGGACCACGCCGGCCAGAACGTCCTGGTGGCAGGACACTCGAATACGATTCCCGCGATTCTCAAGGCCCTGGGCGTCGAGAAGGCGGTGGAGCTCGGACATGATGACTACGACGACCTCTTCGTGGTGGTGCTGGAACCAGGCCGACGCCCACATCTGATATCTCTTAAATATTGAATATTTCTGGTTTTTATGGGATCATGGTGCCGTCATGCCATCTGACCACCCCAGAATCAATCGCGAACGCAAGACGGTCGAGGGCATGATCCGCATCTATTGCCGCGACAAGCATCCTGGAGGCAGCGTTCCCTGCAGCGATTGCCGCGAGGTGTTGAACCACGCGTGGCGGCGGCTGGAAAAGTGCCCGTTCCAGGAGGGCAAGACAACGTGCGTCCGCTGCCCGGTCCACTGCTTTACTCCGGCCATGCGCGAGAAGATCCGGGCCGTTATGCGGTACGCCGGACCCCGCATGACGTTCCGCCATCCTCTCCTGGCACTGCGGCACCTCCTCGACAAGCGGAGAAAAGAGCCGCTCCCTCCGCGGCATTGATGCGGTCGGGCCGGAACGGGACAAGCAGTAAGTGAGAATGGATTCCATGAATCATCCAGGATGTATTCTCGTCTCGGGAAGCACCGGCTACGTGGGTGGCCGTCTAGTGCCCAGGCTCCTGGAGAAGGGGTACGAGGTACGCGTCCTCGCGCGCGACCCGGTCCGGCTTCAAGGCCGCCCCTGGGCGGAGAGAGTCGAGATCTTTCAGGGCGACGTCCTGATACCCCGGACCCTGCCTCCGTCCGTGGCCGGTGTGGAGACCGCCTACTACCTGATTCACAGCATGCACAAAGGTAAGAGAGGCGCTACCGACTTCCACCGGCGTGATCTGGAAGCAGCGGCCAACTTCGGGAGGGTCGCCAAGGCCGCCGGCGTTGAGCGGATCATCTATCTGGGCGGTCTGGGCGCTACCGAATCAGACCTCTCTCTGCACCTGCGCTCCCGACAGAAAACGGGGAACAAGCTGCGAGAGGCCGGCGTGCCCGTCACCGAGTTCCGGGCCGCCATCATCGTCGGTTCCGGCAGCGTTTCCTTCGAGATGATCCGCTACCTGACCGAATGGCTGCCGATCATGTTCTGCCCCCACTGGATCAAGAGCCGGGTGCAGCCCATCTCCATCCGCAACGTCCTGGACTACCTGGTCGCCGCGCTCCGGACCCCGGAGAGTACCGGGCGCATCATCGAGATCGGGGGCAAGGACGTCCTGACGTACGCGGCCATGCTTCTGGGCTACGCCGAGGTGAGGAAACTGCGCCGCATCCTGCTGCCCGTCCCGGTGGTGACTCCGAAGCTCTTCTCCCACTGGGTCCATTGGCTGACGCCCATTTCCATGGAAATGGCCCGCCCCCTACTCGAGGGGCTCCGGAACGAGGTGATCGTGCGGGACGACTCCGCTCTTCGTCTCTTCCCCGACATACGGTTGTTCGACTACAAGACCGCCGTGGAGCGGGCGCTTCACCGCCTGGAAACCGGAGAGGTCTTGACGGCATGGAGCGACGCCTTGATCACCAGCCAGGGAGACACTCCCGCCGTGGAGTTCTCGACCCGAAACGGCATGCACATGGACCGGCGGCAGCACGTGGTGTCCGCCTCCCCCAGGACAATCTTTCAGGTTTTTTCAAGCCTCGGGGGAAAGCGGGGCTGGCCTTTTCTGAACTGGATTTGGCGGCTGCGCGGTATCATCGATCAAGTGGTGGGCGGCGTGGGCTTTCGACGGGGCCGGCGCGATCCGAACAACCTGCGCATAGGCGATGCGCTGGATTTCTGGCGGGTCGAAGCCGTGGATCCGGGGAGGCTGGTCCGCCTGCGCGCCGAGATGAAGGTGCCCGGCCTCGCCTGGCTTCAGTTCGAAGCGCAAGCCCGGTCCGAGAAAGAATCTTTTCTGATCCAGACCGCCTTCTTCGCACCCCGGGGCTTCTTCGGCCTGCTCTACTGGTACCTCCTATATCCCATCCACCGCTATATCTTTTCGGGCACGGTTCGGCGCATCGCAAGGCGGGCCGAGGCCTCAGCTCGATCCCCTGGGCGGCCAATTTGAGCCTTCCCTCCTGTCTTGTATTCCCGGTCCAGCCGTCGTATGGTATGCCTTCTGAACGCAAATCAGGAGGCATCCACGGGGCATGACGACTCGACTCCTCTTCCTCACTCTGCTCTTCCCCTGCCTGGCCGGTGTCCATGCCGCCCAGGCAAAGATCTCCCTCGAGGAGGTCACGGACACGTGCGGCATGCGCGGCGTTTCCGGCCAGTATTTCTCCTTCGGTGACTACGACAACGACGGCGATCCGGACCTGCTGGTCAACGTCTCCAGGCTCTTCCGCAACGATTCCAAAGCCGGGAAGATCCGGCTTACCGATGTCACCAAGGAGGCCGGAATCAAGGGCGCTTCCGGCACCAGCGCCTGCTGGTTCGACTTCGACCGCGACGGGTGGCTCGACTTCGGGACGCGTTCCGGCCAGGTGTGGATCAACGACGGCCAGGGCGCCTTTCGAAACATCGGCCCAGCTCTCGGCATCAAGGTGCCCCACGGCTCGGCTTCGGCCATCGCGTGGGGGGACATCGACGGCGACGCCTGGCTCGACCTGGTCACGGGAGGCAACTGCACCTACAAGCCCCGGTTTCAGCACTTCCGCCAGACCGCGTGGTTGAACTCCAGGCGCAAGAAGCCGCTAAAAAAGATCCGCAAGATGAAGGACGTCTCCGAGAAGGTCGGCATCCACGGCCCCATGTACGGCCGCAGCATCGTGTTCTGCGACTACGACTGGGACGGCGACGACGACGTCTATTCGGGCAACTACCACCTGAATCCCAACTTCCTGTTCCGGAACGAGGGTGGCCGATTCAAGAACGTGGCCGCTGAAGCCGGCGTCACCGGGCGTAACGACCCGACCATGTTCACGCACCCGGTGACCGGGAAAAAGGTCGGGTACCGCTACGGCCACACCATCGGAGCCACCTGGGCCGACCTGAACAACGACGGCTACTTCGACCTGTGGGTATCCAACCTTGTGCACAAGTTCGTCGGCAAGGTGGGGCCGGATTTCGCCCGGCAGATCGGCAGTGACTACGACAACCGTGGATTCAACTGCGACGATTCCAACCTCTTCATCAACCAGGGGCCTCCGGACTACACGTTCAAGGACCTGCGCGTGGAGATGGGCATTCCCGTCCTGCCCATAGGCGGCCACGACAAGTACCGGGGCGACGAGCTGTGGTCCAACGCCGCCGCGGGCGACCTGGACAACAACGGCTGGATCGACGTGTTCTGCAACCAGGTCTACGGCAAGCTCAGCTACTCGTTCGGCCTGCTCCACGCCAACGCAGGCGGCCGGTTCACCGAGGTTCACGAGAAGGCAGGCGTAATTCTGTGGGGCGGGTACGGCGCGGCCCTGGCGGACCTCGACTCAGACGGCCGCCTGGACCTGGTGGCCGGGGGCGCCCCGCGGGCAAACGGCAAGAAGGGCGTCCACGTATTTCGCAACCGTACCCGGGTCAACCGGAAGGCCTGGATCGGATTCGTTCTGCGCACCTCGAGGAAGGCGCAGGCCGTGGGTGCCAAGGTCCTTGTGTTGCAGAAAAAAGGGGTGCAGCTCCGCCAGGTGGCCACCACCATGGGCAGCCACACGCAGCAGAACGACGGCCGGATTCACTTCGGCCTCGGCACCGGAGGCGCCGTGGTGGACGTGGTGATCTACTGGCCGGACGGCCGAATCCAGTCCCTGGGCATGCCCAGGCCCGGAGCATATCACGCGGTGAAACGGAGCGGCAAGGCCCGGAAGGTGGGCCGCATCACGCCGAAGGTCGCCCGTGCAGGCAAGGAGATCGTATTCAGGGTCTCCAGGGCGAACGCCAGAGCGACCTATTACTGGGACTTCGAGGGGTCCCGGGCTCCGGAGAAGACTACCCGCGTCCCCTCGGTAAAATACACGTACGAGACTCCCGGGCGATACACCCTGTGGCTACGCGTCACCGGGCCGGGTACGGCGGCCGCCGAGACCCGACTCGTCGTCCACGTCAAGAAGTAAGGCGGCGGCGAAGCTCTCAGTCCTGGTACTTGAAGGATACCCGAACCCGGGACCGGAAGGCGGTGACTATGTTGTTCTCCACCTTCATGTCCAGCTTAGATACCTCGGCGACACGAAGGTCCCGAAGGCTCTGGCCCGCCCGCTCGATGGCGTTCTTGGCCGCTTCTTCCCAGGACTTGTCCGAGGTGCCCACCAGTTCGATGACCTTGTACACGCTCTCCGTCATGATCTTCACTCCAGGTCAATGTCGATTGTCGAACAGAACGCAGGGGAGCATGGTATCCGATCCGGGGGCCGGGGACAATAGTACGGCCCTTCCACTCACACCTGCCCGAATGTAGAATCTCCACGGGGAAAGCACCAGCGGTCTCCCCGCTCAAAGGTCACGGCCATGCTCGAAAACCAGCCGGACACCACCCGCAGTCTCATCGAGGCGGCCCAGAACGGCGATCCGGAGGCGATGGACCTCCTGGTCGGGGAAAATCTCTCCGCCATCCGCGCCTACGTGCGCCTCAACGTGAACGAGGCGCTGCGCGCAAAGGAATCCTGCTCGGACCTGGTCCAATCGGTCTGCCGGGAGGTGGTGTGCGGTCTCGAGGGCTTCCGGTATCGCGGGAAAAAGAGCTTCCACGGCTGGCTCTTCATCATGGTGCTCAACAAGATCCGAGACAGACAGCGCTACTTCCTGGCCCAGAAGCGGGATCCCCGCCAGGAGGCGGCCCGGCCCGGCCCGGGGACCAGCGCCGAGGAGCTGGCCACCCTCTACGCCAGCGTGGCCTCACCCAGCCAGGTGGCCATGGCCCACGAGCATGTGGAGCGGATCGAGCGGGCCTTCGACCAGATTCCGGACAAGTACCGCGTCATCCTGACCCTGTCCCGCCTCATGGGCTTGTCCGTTCCCGAGATCGCAGAGGAGACGGGCCAGACACGCACCGCCGTGAGCACCCAGCTCGCCCGGGGGCTGGTCATGCTGAGCCGGGCCCTGGAAAGGAACGGATGAAGTCTTTCCTGAATT
>CAZAKZ010000131.1:0-15124 GCA_964485695.1 uncultured Planctomycetota bacterium
CATGCGGCAGCTTGAGCCAAAAAAATACGTCAACGAACTTTCGGGCTGGGGCACTTAGGATCGAGAACGGTCAACGTGTTTCCCGCACCCCTGGCATCGGGGACCAGGATACTGCCCTTGGTCGCCTGGAAGTAGTGGTGGGCAATGCCCGATGTATCGAAGGTCCCGGCCACCCGCAATCCCACCTTCACGGGGCTCGCCTGTAACCGGTTGAAGGAGATGCGATAGTTCCCCCCCCCGCGCTTCTTGAAGGCGTGAACATATACGTGGTATATCCCGTTCCCGGGCAACCGAACCCGGAATCGGCTTTCACTGCCCTCGTCGTCGATCTTCTCGGTCAAGTCCTCGCCGCTCGCCCGGGCCAGCTGGAGGACCGGATCGAACTCCCCGGATTCCACGTGAACGATCAGGATCTCGTCCTCCTTCCCATGCAGGATCCAGATATCCACCTCGTCCTGGGTGAGGTACTTCCTCTTCACTCCGAGATCTAGGACATGGGTGATGTTATACTGAGCGACCATGGCGGTCGCCGACAGCAACAGGAGCAGCATTGTGAGTAGGGATCTCATGGGAATTCTCTTTCCTTGGCAGCCTGTGTGTACACCTGTGTGGTCAGGTCCGGTACCTACGGACAAGCGCCGGCGCACATGATCCGAGAAAATCGGGAGACCGGGCCGCCACGGGCAGAAAACGGTCGCCTTCCGCCGCGCCTGATGCTATACATTCGCCCCACTACGAGATCGTATTACGATTCCAATCTTACAGGAGTGAATATCATGAAGCTTTTATTGACTTTAGTTTGCATCAGCGCGATGGTCTGTTTCGTCGGCTGCGGCGATTCCAGCACGGACAAGACCACCGACAAGGGCACAGCGCCGGCCGAGGTGAAGGCGCCCGCCACGAAGGAGGAGGCGAACAGCCAGGCCGAGAATCTCCTGAGCGAGGTCACCACCCTCCTTCAGGGCGTCAATACCAAGGAGGCTGCGACCGCAGCCAAGGAGAAGCTCCAGCCCCTGGCCGACAAGCTCTCCACGACCATGGCCTCGGTGAAGAAGTTCGCGGGGAACCTGACCCAGGCGGCCGGGGCAAAGACCACGGGATTGGGCGGCCTCGGCAAGGGCCTGGTCGACCAGGCCGCAAAGGCCCTCGGCGGCCCGCTCAAGGGCGCCATCGACAAGGTGACCGCGGAGATCACCCGCATCGTCGGGAATCCCGAGCTCCTCGCTCCGCTGAAGGGTGTGATCGAGAAGATCCAGTCGGCGATCAAGCTCTGATTGGATCGGCTACAAGGCAAGCGCCAGCCGGACCCCCGCCTCCACCCGGGCGAGGGTCCGGCCGTGAAGGGCTTGAGCGCCCACCAGACCTCCTCCCCTGCGCATCACCAGATCTTCGGCTTCAGGGAAGACCACTGCAAGGCCACGAGGACGGGATCCATTAGGGTATCCTCGCTACCAAAGGCCTCGTTCATCTTCTCGGTGACGCCCTTGCTTCCCTGGTCCTTCAGATAGACTTCCACGGCGCGGGTGTAGAGTTCACTGCGACTCATACCCAGCCGCCTGGCGGCCTGTTCCGCGGCCTCGAATACAGCGTCCGGTATGGTAATGACGGTTTTCATGTCCAGACTATAACTCCGGTTTGTACCGCGGTCAGGGGGCAGCCGCCGAATCCCGTCAACCCGCGAGGGGTTCGAACCTGGCCTGGAAAAACCGGAGGTACTGGGGCTCATAGACCATCTTCAGACCGCGCTTCTCGGCCCGGGCGTCGTGGACGGCCTTGACGGCCTCGGCCACCACGTCCATGTGGGCCTGGGTGTAGACCCGGCGTGGGATGGTGAGGCGGGTGAGCTCCAGCTTCGGATAGCGGTGATCCCCGGTTTCGGGATCCCGGCCGGCGCTGACGTTGCCGCGCTCCATGGATCGGATGCCCGAGTCGAGGTAGAGCTCCGCGGCCAGGACCTGGGCGGGGAACTGGTCCTGTGGAATGTGGGAAAAGAACTTCCTTGCATCCAGGAAAATGGCGTGGCCACCCACGGGCCGGACCATGGGGATATCCCACCGGGTCAGCATCTCGCCCAGGTAGCGCACCTGGCCGATGCGGGAGCGCATGTGGTCGTCCTCCACGCACTCGCGGATTCCGTGAGCCAGGGCCTCCATGTCCCGGCCGGCCATGCCGCCGTACGTGTGGAGTCCTTCGTAGATCACCACCATGTTCCGGGTCTGCTCGAATACGTCCTCGTCGTTGGTGGCCAGCCAGCCGCCGATGTTGACGAGGTGGTCCTTCTTGGAGCTCATCCACGCACCGTCGGTGTAGTTGCAGAACTCCTTCAGGATCTCCGCCACGGACTTTTCCGCGTATCCCGGCTCGCGTTCCTGGATGAAGAAGGCGTTCTCCGCCATGCGGGTGGCGTCCAGGTAGAGCCGAATGCCGTGCTTCGTGCAGAGCGCCTTCAGGTCGCGGACGTTCTCCATGCTCACCGGCTGACCACCGGCCATGTTCACGGTGCCCGCCAGGCTGACGTACGGAATGTTGCCGGCCCCCACCTTTTTTACCAGGTCCTCCAGCTTGTTCAGGTCCACGTTGCCCTTGAAGGGATGCTCGCTGTAGGGGTCATGGGCCTCGTCGACGATGACGTCCACGAAGATGCCGCCGGCCAGCTCCTGGTGCAGCCGGGTGGTGGTGAAGTACATGTTTCCGGGAATGTAACTGCCCTTCTTGACCAGCGCCTGGCTGATGAGGTGCTCAGCACCCCGGCCCTGGTGGGTGGGCACCAGGTAGCGGTAGCCGTAATGTTCCTGGACTGCCTCCTCCAGGTGGTAGAAGTTGCGACTTCCGGCGTAGGCCTCGTCGCCCAGCATCATGCCGGCCCACTGGCGATCGCTCATGGCGCTGGTGCCGCTGTCGGTGAGAAGGTCGATGTAGACGTTGTCGGAACGCAGGAGGAAGGTGTTGTACCCGGATTCCTCCAGGGCCATTATCCGCTCCTCCCGGGTGGTCATGCGGAGAGGCTCCACCATCTTTATCTTCCAGGGCTCGGCCCAGGAACGGCGGCCGAGTTGCTGGCCGAAGGTCTTCGGGGTCACATCTGTCACGGTTGAACTCCTTTTATTGCTCAGGGATTTCCATGCCGGCACCCGACCCGCCCCGGTGCCGCCAGACTCTACTCATAGCACCCCTCCGGATCTCGACACAGGGCAATTTTCAGGGGATTCCGGGCGTCGTATACCCGGTCGTTTTACCACTCGATCCGAATCGGGTGGAAATCAACGCGACTCCGTGCTACTCGATCCGGGAGGCAATACTTCCAGCCCGAAGGGAACCGCAACTTCATGGATCCGGATCGGATTCTCGACACCGAAGCCGAGGTGAACATACGCGTCACCGAGGACATGTGTCCGGCGTTTGACGGCGTGGTGGTGCACCGGGTCTACTCGACCTGGTCCATGGGACACCACATGGAAGTCGCCGCCCGCAAGGTGCTTCTCCCCCACCTGGAGGATGACGAGGAGGGCATCGGCAGCCACCTCAGCATCGACCACCTCTCGCCCCTGCGCGTGGGCAAGACCGCCCGGGTGGTGGCGCGGTGCGTGGAATCGGATAAGACCACAGCGGTGTGCGAACTCACCGTGTACGAAGGAGACCGCGTCCTGGGCCGGGGCAAACAGGTGCAGCGAATCCTGCCGAAGCGAACGCTCAAGTCTTTGATCGGGCGGTACGGATAGGGTACAGCGCCCTTGTGCCTACCCGGTCCGGAGGGCGGCCAGGATCCTGGCGGCCAGATCCAGAACCCACTTCTTCTCCACCTCATGTCAGGAAAAAATGAATTCCACGTTGACGTCGGCTTGACAGGCCAAGAAACCCCGGACGACTATGATCTGACCGAACGCCCTGGCCTTCTTGGTGTAGTAGACCCCCTTCCAGCCTTTCCCCTCGGTGGCCTCGTACTTGGCATCCAGGACTCGGACGGAGCCCCTGGTCATCTTCTCGTCCTTGACGCGGAGCAGCCGCTTCTGGCAGGCATAGAACTTCTTCGCGTCTGAGACGGAGGCCATCACCCCAATGGCGGCCATGACCAGTTTGGATTGCGGAGCCTTCGGTGGATTCAATACCGCGACGCGATACGTTTTCAGGCTGTCCAGAATCGCGTTGTTCTTCGCCTCCGGGAGCGGGGCCATGGCGGCCTCCAGGTGGGCCCGGGTGGCCGTCGTCTTCCGGTGATTCCAGGCTTTCTCGTCGAACGCCTTCACGAAAATATCCAGAACACCGTCCAGGTCGTACCTGATCTCAGGCCGCGTGGCGGGATCCAGGAACCAGCCGGGGTGGTCGATGAGGACCGGCTCTCCGGGCGGAGAGGCAAAGGCCCGGGCCACGGCTTCCTCTCCTCCTTTCCGATCCAGTTCAGCGATGAAGCGCTCACCCTGGTAGTAGGCCATGGTGAGGTCCGTCATGAGGAGCCTTGTCATAAAGCGATCGGATTCGCTGATGCTCTCGTCTTCTGGAATCTTGCCGATGCACCGGGTAAAGACCTCGAATCCTTCATTCCACCCGGCGTCTGCGCAGATCTTCCGGGTCAGGTGCTGGGCATGGCCCTCGATGACCGCGTTGAAAGCCAGGATGGCCTCCCGCGACTTCAGTGTGATCACCTTGCTCGAGAAACCGTATTTCAAGTCGTCCGAGGCATGAACGCATTCGTGGACGAGTATGGCACGCAAGCAGGAGCGCTCGAGCAGCTTCGGTTCCTTCAGCACTCTCGCGACTTTCTCGAGATTGGTCGGACAGACCAGAATGGCCTTGTTGCTGAAGTCGAACTTGGCGAACATCATGCTGGCCAGGAGGGCGCTGTAGTTCTTCAACTGGGACGAGACCGTGGCCTCATCCATGCAAATGGCTCTGAACTGGGGCTCCAGATCCTTCCGGAGGATCCTCTTCAGGCCTTTGATACCAGTGAGGCGGCAGGAGATCGTCTCCCTCAGGGAGGATCCGGTCGCCTTCTCGACCCTGGGAAGGACTTCCGCCATCACCTCGGCCAGGGACGCCTCGTCGATCTTGAACTGTGCCTCCATTATTCCCGAGGCCAGCAAGACCAGAACAGCCGCGGTCAGGCTCCGGCAGCGACGCAGGAAATCATGAGGTTTCATGGCTTCTCCTGTCATGATAGTGGACGGAAATCGAACCCATCGACCCGGGAATCCCGGCCCACAGGACCCTCATGACCGACCATTTAAGGCCTCGTCGGCCTTCATGATGAGTTCCTGCATCCAGGCCATGAGGTGGATGTAGAGGAGGGCTTCGGCCCTGTCCGGGTCCTGGAGCTCGTAGGGATGTCGCTCGATGTCGGCGTCCTCGAGGTCGTTCAGGATGAAGAGGGCGTGGCGGGCGGCGTTGAGGCCCGAGAGCCAGGCATTTTCGTGGATGCTCTGGATGTTGAGCTTGAAGGTGCCGCTCCGATCCGGAAGGAGGGTCTCCAGATCCTTCTCGATGAGCCGGGTCCGGGAGGCGAAGAGGTGCTCCAGCTCGGGTACGCCGATTCTTCGCCATTCCTTCTCGAGGCGGTGGTCCCCGTAGGTCCTCGGCAGCAGCCGGTCCCGTACCCTCGGATCATCGCTCTCCAGCAGGGCGGGAATCCCCCGCAGCGCCGTGGCGCATTCGCCGGGCATGCTGCGAAAGACGAGGTCTCCTTTGGGGATCCGTTTTACTTCCATCAGTCGTCAACCCGCTCGAGGGTGGTCAGCAGGTGGCGCGCCTGCAGCTTGTGGACGTAGATCTCGGCCTGTTCCCGGGCGCCGGTCCAGACAATGGACCGGCCGGTGTTGTGGACCTCCATCATGAGGCGATGCGCCTTGGGCCGGGCGTAGCCGAATACTTCCATGAAGGCGTTGGTGACAAAGCTCATGAGGGTGACCGGGTCGTCGTGGACGATGACGTTCCAGGGCCGCGCGATCTCGGTGCGGGTCCTTACCTCGGTGTCTGTATCCGTGGAGGAATCCACCGCCTGGACGAGAGTGGGAGCATCCATGGCCCTACAATAATATGGAGGGTGACCGGCTGTCAATGACCGGGACCACGGGTTCCGTCCATCGCCCGTCACAGCTCCGCGGCAAAGTACTTCGCGGTCAGCGCCTCCCCGGTGGCGTCCTGCACGAACCGGGGCCACGGCTTGCGCCTGCCGGGCTTGAACACCTTTTCCCTGAGAAAGGTCCCGAAGTCCTTCCGGCCGTTGAAGCTCAACGTGGCGGTCGGCCCTTCGTGGCCGGCGAGGTCCGCCAGCTTGTGGCGGAGCTGGGCGGCGAACAGCTCGCCGAGCTGGTAGTTGTGGTAGTAGACCGGCGCGATGGTGAAGTGCGGCTTCGCGGCCCAGTCGGGCTGGTTGCGGTCTCCGGGCCGGTCCAGGAGCTGGAACCGCTCCTTGTAGTCCCACCACAGCTTGTTCAGATCCGGATTATCCGGGTTCTCGTAGAGCGCCTTCTCGAAGTGGAGCATGACCAGGGTCCACCTGCAGAAGATGAGCTGCTCCCGCCGCCGCTGCTCCAGGATGGCGGCAGACACCTGTTCAATCCGCTGCGCATCGGCACCGGCGTAGGCCGTGATCCAGGCGGGTGTCTTGGCCAGCGCACCGAACAGCATGGCCACCCCCTCGGTGGTGAAGATGTGGCTCGCCGACCGGAGGTTGAAGGGCAGGGGCATGTCCAGGTACTTGTCGTAGACGGCATGGCCGTTCTCGTGGAGCATGGTGTCCATCCACTCGGCGGTGGGGCGGATGTTCAGGAGGGTGCGTACGTCCCCGCTGCGGTCCATGTCCTCGCAGAACGCGTGTTGATCCTTGCCTTCCCGCTCGTAGAGATCCGACCGCGCCACGATATCCTCGATGGGGAGGCCGATATCACCGAAGAACTTTTTCGCCATGGCGACGATGTCTTCCTTCTTCTTCGACCGGTAGAACTCGTCGAGGTCGACAGCGGCCGAAGGCGGCGCCGCCTGGAAGAAGGGATTGTCGTAGTGCCAGGGCTTCATGGCCCCGGCCTCGATGCCGAACCTCCGGGCCAGCTCCCCGTCGAGCTTCTCCTTCATCTTCCGGAACGGCTCGTCGGTGAGGGTTGCGAGCTCATCGAAGGTGGCCATGAGGTGGTCGGGATCGTGATCCTGGAGGCGGATCTTCATGTCCCAGTAGTTCTCGAATCCGAGACGCTGAGCAGCCTCGTTGCGGATCCTGGCCAGAGCCAGGAGATCGGGCCCCACGGCGGCCCCCACCTGCTTCAAGGCCTCCCACGCCGCCTTCCGGCGCGAGGAGTCGGTCTCCTTGCCCAGCATGTCCAGGAGATCGTTGTTGGAGCAGGCCTTGCCGCCCATCTTGCCCCGGAACGTGTTGAAGGTCCGGGTGATGCTGGACTCCATGGTGGTCATGCGCTCGAGGATATCCTCGGGGAGCTGGTTCCCCTTGAACGCCAGATCCGCCACGACGAGGGCCCGGCGGTCCACGGGATCGAGAGAGTCCCCCGTCGCGAGTAGCTCCCGGATCTCCCGGTACTTCTTGCTATCGCTGTGGAGCTTCTTGAGCTCCAGTTCCGCCCGGGCGCGGGCGTCGAAGTGCTCCTTCTTGCCGGTGGTGGCGGCCAGCCACGCGGTCCGGGTCGATTCCTTGTAGCGGCGCTCGTACTCGGCCTGATAGTCGTCGAGAAAGGACCGCGTTCTTTCCTGCATCGCTTTCGCTTCCTCCGGTGTCATGCCCGACCGACAGCCTCCCCAGGGCAACAGGGCCATGAGGAGAACGAGGGGCAGTCGTATATCCGTGACTCGCATGGTATTTCTCCGAAATCTCAGATCCTGGAGTGGTTTCAAGCGGACCATGATACACGGACGGATTCTGGGTAGCCAGGGGGTCGATCCCACGCCCTGATTATGTCCTGGATCAGGATAAAAACAGGGTGTGGGATGCCCCACTCACCAAAAATATCCCGATCCAGGACATAATCAGGGCGTGGGATCAGCGGTCGGCAACAATGCGATTGCCCACCTGACAACAACTGCACGTCTCGCATTCCGATCCGCTCTGGTCCCGTCAAGGAAGATGAACTACGGGTTCGAACATGGCCGAACTCCTCGAAATCCTCGACATCGTCCTGCCCGTGTTCATCGTCATCGGGATCGGCTTCGTCCTCGGCCGCACCCGGTTCGTGGATGATCGGGCCCGGTCCTCCTTCTCGTGGCTGGTGTTCCACGTGGCCGCGCCGGCCTTGCTGTTTCGCAGCACGGCACGGACCCCGGTCCACGAGGCCTTCAACCTGGAGATCCTGGCCGTGACCGGCGGGGTCAGCATCCTCCTGGCCGCCCTGGTCTACTTGGCCACGACACGCATCGATCCGGCGCGCCGCGGTGTCCTGTCCCAGGGGGCGCACCGGAGCAACATGGTCTTCTTCGGCCTGCCCGTCATCCTCTATGCATTCGGAGAAGAGGTGCTGGGTCCGGCCGCGGTGCTCATCGGTTTCATGGTCGTGGTCTACAACCTCCTCGCCGTCCTGGTCCTGGTGCTGCCCCACCGGTCCGGCAACCCGGGCGGCGGCATCTGGGCTACCACGGCGCTGGAGTTCGCGCGCAACCCCCTCATCCTCGCCTGCGGCGGAGGCCTCCTCCTGTCCGCGACCGGCATCGACCTTCCCCTCCCCGTGGACTGCGCCCTCGAGCTGGTGGGGCACATTGCCGCTCCCCTTGCGCTCTTTACCGTGGGCGCGGGCCTCGACTTCCGACGGCTGCGGGCTGAGGTCAAACCGGCCGCCGCCGTATCGGCCCTGAAACTGCTCATCTATCCGGCCCTGATCTACGCGGGCCTGCACCTCGTGGGTGCCGGAAAGACGGAACTTCAGGTCACGGTGCTGATCATGGCCTCTCCCACCGCGGTGGTGAGCTACATCATGGCGCGCGAGATGAAGGGAGACGAGCAGCTGGCCGCCGCCATCGTCATCGGCACGACCCTGGCCTCCCTCGTCACCACATCGGCGTGGCTCGCTCTCTTCCGGTTCACGGGGTGACCTGAGAGACTCGTTCTGCCCAATGCGGGGTCGACCAACAAGGACGAAACCCCCAGGTCCTTGCACCGGGGCAATTTCGGATTAGATTTTCCGTGTGGGCGACTTATGCCGATCCTTATGGACAGGCGCGGCGCATCGCTCCGGGACATCAGTAAACACGGGAAGTAGCCAATGCAGTCGATTCAGGATCATATCGCCAATCGTACGGCCCTCATCGGAGTCATCGGCCTCGGATACGTGGGGCTGCCCCTGGGCCTCGTCTTTCGCGAGGCCGGCTTTCCCGTCCTGGGCTTCGATACGGATCCCGGCAAGGTGGAAAAGCTCCATCAGGGGGAATCCTACATCAAGCACATCGGACCGGCCCGTATCGCCGAGGCCAACGCGAGCGGCCGGTTCGAGGCCACCACGGATTTCAACCGCCTTGCCGACTGTGACGCCGTTCTCATCTGCGTACCCACGCCTCTGGGTCGGCACCGGGAGCCCGACCTCTCCTACATCCAGGCCACGGCCGAGAAGATCGCCGCCACGCTGAGGCCGGGCCAGCTCATCGTGCTGGAATCCACCACCTACCCCGGCACCACCGAGGAGGAGCTCCTGCCGATCCTCGAGACAAGCGGCCTCTCCACGCCCACCGACTTTCTCCTGGCTTTCTCCCCGGAACGCGAGGATCCGGGTAACCCCGACTTCTCCACCCGCACCATCCCCAAGGTGGTGGGCGGCGTGAATTCCGCTTCCACCGAAGCGGCCGCGGCCCTCTACGACGCCGCCATCGACGTGGTGGTGCCGGTGTCCAACGCCAGGGTGGCCGAGGCGTCCAAGCTGCTGGAGAACATCTACCGGTCCATCAACATCGCGCTGGTGAACGAGCTCAAGATGACCTTCGACCGCATGGATATCGACGTCTGGGAAGTGATCCGGGCAGCCGCCACCAAGCCCTTCGGCTTCAAGCCGTTTTTCCCCGGCCCCGGCCTCGGCGGCCACTGCATCCCTCTGGACCCGTTCTACCTCTCCTGGAAGGCCGCCCGCCACGGCATGTGGACCCGCTTCATCGAACTCGCGGGCGAGATCAACACCGGCATGCCGCGCTACGTGGTGGGCAAGGTGGCCGAGGCCCTGAACGGAGAAGGGAAGAGCATCAAGGGCTCACGGATCCTCATCCTCGGCCTCTCCTACAAGCCCGACATCGACGACGACCGTGAATCGCCGTCTTACGAGCTCATCCAGCTCCTGAGCGACCTCGGCGCCCGGGTGGACTACTGCGATCCCCACTTTCCCGAGGCCCGCAAGGGCCGCAAACACGACGTGGGCCTCTCGTCCGTTCCCCTCTCCCCCGAGGCCTTCGGCAACTACGACGCCCTCGTGGTGTCCACGGCCCACAAGGAGTTCAGTGATCCCGGCCTCTACGCGAACGTGCCCCTCGTGGTGGACTCGCGAAACATCGTCGATCCGGACTCCATCTCCGGCAAGGTGGTCAAGGCGTAGCAGAACTAGTGTGAGTTGAAGTTGATGAACCAGAGCAGCTGGGTGCTGCTTTTCACGGGCCCCCAGGTGCACTTGAAGAGGCCGAGCAGGCAGGAGAAACGTCGCGAATAGTTCGTTTCCCGGACGCCGGACTTCTGGTAGGAGCCCTTGTAGTTGACGACCATTCCGAAGGGACCGAAATACCAGCGGGTGCGGTAGGTATCCTGGTAGAACTCGAAGGCCAGCGGAATGTCGATATCGGTGGTTGTATGGAAATCCGAGAAGTACACCTCGGTGCTGTACGACCCGCCCTGTTTCTGATACACCTCGAATCTACCCGCGCCGCCCTGGGGACCGCGTTCCAGGATCCACTTCTTCAGCTCGCTGGCCGTTTCGAAATTCCGCCCGTCCACGGACAGGATACGGTCGCCGGCACGCAGGCCTGCATGGTAGGCGGGCGAGCCCACCACGACGCCGCTGATGAGTATCGTGGATCGTTTCTCACCGTAAATCCTCTCGGTCCACTCCGCCGGCAAAGTGCCCATGAAGATCCCGACATAGGGTCGGCCACCTGTCGGAGCCCGGTCGAGAGGTATGGCCTTGGTGGAGGGGATGGTCACCTTCTTGGCATCCGGGATCATCTTCACCTCGAAGTGTTCCTGCCTGTCGAATCCTCGTATGATCCCCAGCACCACCTCGTTCTCAGGATCGATGCTGTTCTTGAGAAGATGCTCGAACTGCTCGTTGTACATGAGCTCCACGCCATTCAGGGAGACGAGGATGTCTCCCGGGAGGATGCCCGCCCGGGAAGCGGATCCTCCCTCTTTCAGGCGGTTCACGTAGAGACCCCTGTAGGGAGTCAGCGACTTCTTCTTCGCCAGGCCCTTGTCGATCTCCTTCAAGGTGAAACCCAGATCCGGCCGCAGCTTCACGCGTTCGGACCGGACGACCAGGCTGCTTTCCCCGGAACTGCGGGCCATCTTGAGCTCGTAGATCTCCACGTGACCCTGCTCATCCTGGACCCGGGCCAGTTCCACGGTGTTGTTGCTGGACATGAGGAGATTCGATCTCGACGACCGGCACCCCAGGCAGGCGAGGATCGGGAGGATCAGCACGATCCATCTGTACCACTTCATCTCGATATTCCTTTCAGCTGTCGCTTTGATCATTCCGTTCCGTGCCGTGCCAGGCAGAGGATGGGCTCCCGGTTTGCGGCCCACCACCTCTGCCATCGCTCCGAGGGCCGCTCCTCCCTGGGACGCTCTTCCTTCCCCCCGAAGATCTCCTTCAGCGGTTTCAATCCGCCGTTCGCAGCCTCCGCGGGAGGGAGTTTCCGGAGGTCGGCGATCCCGTGTTCCCGATATAGCCGGTCCTGGATGCTCTCAAGGCGACCCTGGGCCACGGCGCTGACAAGGGAACTGCGGCTGTCGAGAAGACTCAGGAGTTCGGGGATCACCTCGTGGACAGGCCCCGAGGTCTCCAGCACCAGGATGCCGCCCGGCTCCTGCACCAGCATCACCGGCGGCTCCCGCGCCGGCCGGCCGTGTTTCACCAGCTTCACGGCTTCCGGTTTGAGTAAGGTACGGTCGATGGGCCGGGGCCTCGCCTCCGAAGCCACGGCGACATCGGCCATGCTCCGGGCCACCCGGTTCAACGCATTCGCGGTGCGGCACAGGGCCTCGGCCAGGGAGGCCAGGTTCACCGGAATCCGGACGGGGGGCGGCGCCACTGGCCGGGGCACCCGGACCACGTCGCCCTCACGAAGCTCGAGGATCTCGCCGGTGGCCACCACGAGAATCGTATCATCACGCATCACCTCCAGGGGGCCCCCGCGCAGCGGCACCTTCACCGGTGTCGGTACCGGCACCCGCACCGGCGTCGGTACGGAGATCTTTTCCTTCACCACGACCCGGCGCTCCACCGGCACCTGGATCATTACCGGTTCCGGCCTGGTAAGGAGGGCAATAATCGCTGCAACAACAGCCGCGGCCGTGGTTGCCCACGACAGCACCAGAGGCCACTTTCGCGGCACTGGACGGACCTCCTCGCGGGTCGCCTCGCGCACTGCTTCGAAGAACGTACGCGGCAACGGCCGGACCTCGTAGGTCCGTAGCGCCTCGACGGCCTTCCCGAAGCGCTCGAAACCTACCTCGCACTTCGGACACGATTCCAGGTGCGCCCGGAAGGTCGCCCCCTCGGCCTCGGAGAGATCCCCCCCCAGGGCCGCGGAAAACCAGGACTCCACCCGGTCACACGTGAGATCCGGTTCTTCAGGACGCATGATGTCCTCCTTCGGGTCGGCGCTCATTCTCACCGCTCAGGTGCATGTAGTGGTCTCGAAAAGCGAGGCGTCCTCGGTTGATCCGCGATTTCACCGTGCCCAGGCTGCACCCGAGGGCCTCGGCCGCCTCCTCGTACGAGAAGCCGACAATGTCACGCAGGAAGACCGCCTCGCGGAAGGGATCCGGCACCCGGTCGAGGGCGTCCTCGATGAGGGCCTGCCGGTCGCGCTCCTCGCCGGGATCGTGGGCCAGGGCTCGGTCCTTCCGGCTCTCCGGCTCATCCAGGAACACGACCCTGGACCGATTTTTTTCCCGGAGTGCGTCGCGGGCGTGGTTCAGCGCCATGGCATACAGCATGGATCGAAATCGCCCCTCGAACCGATACCTGGGCAGCATGTCGTGGACCTTGATGAAGACCTCCTGAGCGATGTCCAGGGCCAGGTGGTGATCTCCCACCCTGCGCTCCAGGGCGGAGGCCAGGCCAGGAGCGTGCCTTTCCACTAGCAGACCGAAGGCTGCCCCGGCCCCATCGAGATGGGCCCGGATCAGTGCATCATCGCTCGCTTCTTGCCTGGATTTCGCCACCTGCTTGCCTCGAAAATCAGGGGGGTAACGTCAAAGACCGCGGAAAAGTTCCCGGCCGGACAAAAAAATCCCACCGTTCCCCTGGAGGTTCGACCCATTGTAAGCCAAGGAGCCGACTCCATAAATACGAGAATCGAGTCCTGTGGGTCGATCAACACCATTGGCTCATTGAACTCACCCGATTCCACGGGATTAGACAATAATCCTATTGAACATGGGCTCAAATTCTGTCGGGCCCCAGTCCTTATTTCCTGCTTGATAACACCTGGCAACGTTCGCCTGATCGAGAGCATCCTCTCGCCTTCAGGCTGTACAGAGGTTTTTAAGAAACCAGGCCTGATCCACGGCGGGCTCCCAATCAGTGAGATTGAAGAAGCGAGTGTCCGGATTGATGTGCATGAATGCGATTGCTATTGCTCCCTCAGGCTTGATCGTACTCTTTACCATTAATTAATCGGATGCCCCGCACCAACCACGAGTACGTGGACACTCCCCTCTCAAGCAAACGAAGGCTCATGGAAGTCGCGGTGGAGGACCTCCTCGGAAAGAAAGGTGACATCGAGGTGGACCAGGACTGTGCGCGGTCTGCGGTGATCTACACTTTGCTAGGATTCCTGAAAAGAGAGGGCAAGGGCTCATCTTCATGTTCACGGACAACGAGGTGACGGATCGGGAAAGCTAACTCAGCAAAATGAACAGTGAACGTTCTCTGTTTTGATCCGGCGATTGGATTTGACTTCGCGCTATCGCTTCTTTGGTGGAAGGAACCCTTCACTGTCCTCGGACTCCTTTTTCGGGATTCTGGGCAAGACATCGAGCACCACGATTTTTGACGTCGTTACCCCTTCCGCGATCTCAACCGTCGTGCCACCGCAGAGCTTGTGGTCGGAGTAGAACTCCACGATGTAATATCCTGGAAGAAGCGAGTATCTCATTTGCCCGCGGGAGTCGGTATAGATTTCGTCAGGGCCGATCCACAAGGTAGGGCTTTCGTACAAGCAGTTTTCCCACAATCTGGAGACGTCAGCACCACCCGATCCCGAATAGGTAACTGCCCCCCTTTTGGGGTCTTTGATCACCACCAAGACATCTTCAATACCACGACCAATGCGGTCCTGCGTCATGAGTTCGAGGGTACCGCCGTCCTTGAGTACGAAATCCCGAAAGACCGTTCCGCCCAGAACAGTGCAGACACCTTCAAAGAAGCTCGGCGCGCAATCTGGATCTGCGGTCACCCTGATTCGGAGCTGTGCGGTGGGAAGTCCCTCAATCTTGAAACTCCCGTCCTCCGACAGGAATCCGACGAAATGCCCCAGATAGTCACCTGTTTCCGGGTCGACGGCGACGACTCTCGCCCACCTGATTTTCTTCCCCGTGGCGTGCCGGATCTTACCGACCAGAGTCCCGCCCTTCAACAGGCGGAAGACAACTCCCTGCTTGATATCTTCGTGCCTGAGCGAGACTCGTTCTGGCGCTGATTCCGCGTAGCCTCTCGCCGCGGCGGTCATTTCAAAATCGAGTGGTTCGGGGAATGCAACGAGAAAGCGCCCCTTCGTGTCCTCGACGATGATCTCCAGTCCTCCCTGCTCGGTCCTGAGCCGAAAGCCCATCCGGGCGATGGGCTCGCCGGTAGCAGCATCGAGAACCTGTCCGATGACGATTTTCGGAAAGCGCAAGGAAAAGTCGACGCCTGAGGAGCCGGCGCGCACACGGTGCTTTATATGCAATGCCGTTAAGCCCCCTGCCGTCCTCTCGGCCCCCACCGTGGTCGCGGCC
>CAZAKZ010000132.1:0-15109 GCA_964485695.1 uncultured Planctomycetota bacterium
CTCATGAGGTCCGCCTGATTTTTTCCTATTTTGCAGGCTTGCCGAAAGCACACGGTTCACCCCGCCCGGCGCCGATGCCGCGGATGCGGACATCTGCTTCGAGATTCCCGGCATGTCCGTGGTCATGCCCTATCCGAATCGCCCCTTCCGGGACCTCACCGCGGCGCAGCTCCAGGAGTACGCCACGGTGTGGGCGGGCAAGATCCGGGAGCGCGTCGCCGACCTGCAACCGGACGTCATCCACGTGGATCACCTGTGGTTCCTCACCGGTTTTGCGCGTCTCGTCGCACCCTGGATTCCCGTGTGCGTGTCGGCCCACGGCACGGCCAACAAGCTGCTCCTGGACGCGCCGCGGTTCGAGCAATGGATCCTCCCGGCCGTCCGGACCGCGAACCACGTATGCGCCATATCCCCGGAGTCGGTGACCGAGTGCACGACCCGGTTCGGCATCGCCCCGGACCGCATCTCCATCGAGGGATACGGTTTCAACGCCGGGCGGTTCTGCTACCAACCCGTCGACCGCCGGACGGTTCTACGAGGCCTGGGTGTGGACTTTCCGGAATCCGTGAAGCACCTCGTGCTGTTCATCGGCAAGTTCGTGGCATGGAAGGGTATCGAGGAGCTGATCCGGGGCGTAGCGGCCCTCCGTGAGAGCCGAGGAGACACCCTGGCCCTCCTCATCGTCGGGGAAGGCACTGCCGAGAGTCGCCGTATTCTGGAAGCCCTGACGGCCGATCTCGGCCTCGAGCACCGGGTCAAGCTGCCCGGCAAATTTCCGCGGGAGAGGTTGCCGGACCTATATCGCGCCGCCGACGTGTTCGTGCTCTCGTCCTACAGCGAGCCGTGGGGTCTGGTCCTGATGGAGGCGCTGGCCTGCGGAACACCGGCCGTGGCCGCCGACACGGGCGGCCCACCGTATTACGTACCCAAAGAGAGCGCTGAGGCCGGCCTCGTGGAGTTCATCGACCCCGTGGCCGTGGACAACGCCGGTGAGCCCAGACCGGAGGACCGCGGCCCCTATGCCCGGCGGCTGGCCGGGGGCATCGAACGTATCCTCCAGCGGGATCATGGCGAAGCCGAGAAGTACCGGCTCTCGGAGTCCATGCGCCACTTGAGCTGGGAGGGTCTAGTGGAGCGCCTTTCCGGGATCTACGATCGTATCCTGAAGGAGGCGGAGGCCTGAAGTTCTTCACTTCTCCAGCGCGTCTGCTAGGGCGCGAAATACCGTGGCGAGTGACTGCCGGTGGTCCGCCGGCAGGGTCGGTGCCACCGCGGCCACGGCGGTCGCCACGGCAGTCGGATCTACGACAGCCTGCTGCACGGCGGGAGTCGGTTCGGGGGCGGGCTTCCCCTTCCCGGCTTTGCTGGACTCCCTGGGCCGCTTGCCGACCATGCCCCCGTTTGGCCCCGGCGCCCGAACCGTGGTAACAGCCGCCTCCTTTGCAGCATCCCCAGCCGCCGCCACTGCGGCGGTCAGAGCTCCGGCCTCCTCTTCGACGTCCGGCTGGTGGGTATCAAGGAGCGCCTGGATCATGGCCTTGAAGTGGCCGCTGCCGCCCGGCGCCAGTATGACCTTTTCCCCGTCCTCGGCCCAGATGTTCTTGAACACGTCTCGCTTGGTCTTGTGGAGCAGAAGGATCTTCTCTTCCACGCTCCCCTTGCATACGATGAGAAGGACCTGAACGGTCTGTTTGGACCCGATGCGGTGGATCCGGCCGATGCGCTGCTCGAGCTTGGCCGGGTTCCAGGGGAGGTCCAGGTTGATGAGGACGTCGGCCGCCTGGAGGTTCAGCCCGACTCCGCCGGCATCGGTACTGATGAACACTGCGGGCCCCTTGCAGCCTGTGAAGTCGCGGATCATCGCAGGCCTCTTCTTGACGGAGACGCGACCGTGGAGATGGTGGACGGGCAGGTCCATGCGCTTGCAAAGGCCCTCGACCCGGTCGGTCATGTCGGTCCACTCGGAGAACACGACCGCCTTTCTCCCCTCGCCGATACACAGGTCCTTGAGCGAGTGCTCCAGCTCCTGGAGCTTTTCCACCTTGCGGTCGTCCACCTCCAGGCCGAGCATGTGCGGGCCGTTGCAGCACCGCCGGGCAATGGTCAGAAGACGAAGCATCCGCTCCAGGTCCGCGGGCAGGATGACTTTTTTGTTGGCGATGATGGTGACCTGGTACATGACGTCTCCATAGGTCGCCTTCACCTCCGGATGCATCCCCACCATGGACAGGGACTGTACCCTTTCAGGAAGCTGCAGAGATACGTCCTCCTTGCGCCGCCGGAGAAAGGCGGGAGCAAGGTTCGAGCGCAGCACATCCAGGTTGCGGTAGAAAACGACCCGTCGGCCCTTTTCGTCCCGCACGAAGTGGTCCCGGTCCACCTGCCAGAGCGGCGGCAGCAGTCGTTGATCGATGAGCTGTGCGATGGCGTAGGCATCCTCGAGCCGGTTCTCGAGCGGGGTGCCGGTGAGGGCGAACACGTACCGGGTGTCGATGGCCTTCAGGACGCGTGCTGTCCGGGCTTGGAGTCCCTTGGCCCGCTGAGCCTCATCGATGATGAGGAGATCCGGAGGGGCGGCCCGGTGGTGGCGGTAATCCCGGAGGACCTGCTCGTAGTGGGTGATCATCCACGGGGGGCGCGAGGCGATGACCTCTGCGCGCACGTCGGCCCGTCCTTCCAGAAGGACGGCCTCCTTGCCGATCCACCGCTGGATTTCCTCCTTCCAGCCGCCCCGGAGACTCGCCGGGCAGACCACGGTGATCCGGGTCGCTGCCGGCTTTGCACGGGCAAGTGCCGAGGCGGCCAGGATTGCCTGCACGGTCTTCCCCAGCCCCATCTCGTCTGCCAGGAGCGCACGACCCCGCCCGGCCAGGAAGGCGGCTCCCTCCCACTGATAGGGATAGGGGGCCAGTCTCGGTCGGGAGGCCAGTTTCTTGATGGTCCCCCGGGGCAGCCGCGGCATCCGCCCGATGCGGTGGTCCAGCCAGGACAGGGCTTCCTCCTCGACGTGGTAGCCGAACTTCAGGAGCCACCGCCTGAGTTTCGCCGGATCCACCGAGAGGGGTCTGAGCGGCAGTCCATTTTCGTCGAACGCGCCCCGAACCAGTGGAGCCCCCCGGCCCCTGGGCTGGCCGAAGAGGCGGGGCTCCACCACTTCGCCGAAATGCAGATAGATGCGCGGCCGCATCACCGCCCGCTTGAACGCCGGTGTGAGCTTGGTTCGGCGGTTCCGGAGGTAGATGCGGATCCGTTCCACGTGCTTGCAGGTATGCAGGCGATTGGCCTCGAAGTCCGGGCAAGTGCAGCTGTGGGGGCCGTCGTGTCCCCCGCGGACGTGCACTCTGTACATGAAATCCGATGCGCTTCGCACCTCGAAGTAGGGAGGCTCTGACCGATACACCTGCAGCTTCTCGCGCTTACCTGCAACTCGGCGCTCCTCGAGTGCGCGGAGCCGCGTCTCCACGGGGTCGGGGACCTTCTCGAGCAGTTTTCGAGCTCTTCCCTCGCCGAAGCTCGGCGCATCCTCGGTCGGCATGTGGACGTCCGCGGTTTCTTCCTCGCTCTCCAGGGCCACGTTCGACAGCCCCTGCTTTAGTGCTAGGACGGCCGCAACTTCATGCTTGCATGGATTTCGCCAGGAGGGGCACGTGCACCGGTGGACGACCTTTCCGTCTTCGACCCAGAGGGCGACCTCATACTCTCCGGTCTGTCCGTCCACGATCGTGGCGAGACTCTCCTCGGTCCCGGCGAACTCGCCGACTCGGGATTCGCGCACGTACCGGGTCCCTTCGCGCATGGCCTGGCCTTTTACACCATTGAGAAATCGACTCAGCACTGAGTGGGAGAACATGTATGCCTGCTTTCAGAATATGCTTGACCTCAAATTCTGAACGGAGTTTGTTTCGAGATCTATCCGCTGGAAAAGGCGGTAGTATAATAAACAAACCTGGAAATTCCAGGGTTGTGTGAATAAGGCGGGTGGAATATGCGCAAGCGTTCCTTCAAAGGTAGACCCGGCCCCGGACGCCGAATTGAATTTTCGGCCCGGGTGAAAAATACCATGAATACCGGTTAACGAATTCTTCCTCCATGCGTGTGGAACCCGGGCCGTTCACCGGCTAGCGGCCATTCTCGACAGGAACCGGACACCAGGATATGGGCGATTCTTCCAAGCACTCGACGAACCTCGAGGCCGTGAACGGCGCGCTCGTGCACTGGCCGGCGGCCTTCGGTCTGGCGGCCGTGCTGGTGGGGGATCGGTCCCTGGCCGAGGACATCTGCCAGGAGGCCTATCTCAAGCTCTCCCTCATGGAGCGCCGCGTCGTCGATCCTCAACGCGTCAAGCCGCTGCTCATGAGGATCGTGCACAATCTGGCCGTAAGCGAGTCCCGCCGGACGGCACCGGTTTCCCTCGACCAGGAGGCCGAATACGCGGGCTCCCGGCCCGATCCGCGGTCCCCCGATCCGGCGGCGACCGCGGCCGATCGCGAGGACATCGCCCGGGTGAGAGCGGTCCTCGACGGCCTCGATCCCCTGTGGCGGCTGGTGCTCTACCTGCGGGATGGCCTCGGTCTCCGGTACGCCGAGATCGCCGAGGTCGCCGACCGGAGCGAGGACGTGGTGCGGGTGACCCTGCACCGAGCTCGACTCCAGGTGCGCGCGGCCATGAAGACATCGCAAGACCGGGAGGACTGAATCATGATTTCATGCGAGAAATACTGCAGTGACCTCAGCGCGTATCTGGACAACGAGCTCGACGCCGATGCGTCCGGCGCTCTGAGGATCCACCTCGAGGTCTGTCCGGCCTGCCGGGAAGTCCTGGAGGACCTCGAAGCCACGCGCGGCGCCCTCGGCCGGACCTTTACCGAGACCATGGCCTCGGCGCCCCCGCCTCCGCCGGCCATGCGTCCGGCAGCGAGGAAGACCGGGCGCCTCAGGTGGATCGCCGCCCTGGGCGCCGTGGCCGCCGTTCTCGTCATTGCCGTCTTCCACTTCTACGAACCGAAGGAGGCGGCGGCAGCCGACCTCCTGAAGCAGGCCGCCGGCCGGCACCTGAAGCTCGAGGACGTCGAGTTCTTCGCCACCGTCGAATCCGAGCTCTTCCAGACCCTCGGCCGGCTGTTCGACGTCAAGCCGAAGAAGCACACTAAGCCGACCTATCTCCGCATCCTCGCCGCGGCCCCCGATCGCCTCGTCATCCACGACGTGGAGAACCTGAACACCCGGGAGATCAAGTCGGGGGAAGTCGTGGGGTACCGCGGCCAGGCAGCCTGGAAGTATGACGCCAAGAAGGGACACGTCGTCGTGGGCAAGCCGGATGAGATCACCTTCGGCTTCCTGGGCGGCTCCACCCGCATCAAGAAGGGGCCCGGCCAGGCCGACCTGTTCAAGTCCCTGTCGTGGGACTTTGTCCGGTCCATGGCCGAGAACGAGGATGACCAGCGGATCACCGAGATCACCGGCCCGTTCGATCGCCGCATCGGGCGCCGCGTGTTCCGCATCGAGCCCAAGCCCGGGGACACGGGCAAGACGCAGTGGGTGTGGGGCCGGGCCGTCCTCACCATCAATCCCGGCGAGAACCTGATCGAAAAGATGGTCTTTGACCTCGACTTCTCGGGCGTGAGTCTGCTCCGCATCACGCTGGAGCTGGCCGAGGCGAATCCGGGTCTCGCCGACGCCGTCTTCGACTACCGCACCTACGCTCCGCCCGACACTCCAGTGGTCGAGAAGGACCCCGACGAGAAGAAAGCGGCCGGTAAACGGCAAATCTGAGGGCGTCGTTGAACACAACGGAAAAGGCTGTTTGTTCCTCCATCACGCTCTTCCTATAATGGACGGGATCACGAGGGGAACGAAGAGTCATGACCGAAAGACCGAAGCCCGGGCGTCGGATCCCGCACCTCTGGTTCTGGACTGCGGCCGGTGTCCTGGTCCTGCTGGCAGGGCCCTGGATTCTGAGCGTCCTGGATCCGGTCCTTCTGGAGTTCGGCCCCCTCAATCCCGGTTTCATGCACAAGCTCCGGGGTGACGCCTGCCTGGGAGCCGCATTTCTCCTCCTGACGGTTCTCGCCTTCCGGTTCCTGCCGGTCCCCGGCCGCGGGCAGTGGGGGCTGGCGATGTTCGTCGCGGTCACCCTGTGTCTTCAGATCGCGCTCAGGCCGTTGGCGGCTCCCGATCCCATCCGGCCCGCCGAGGCCGTGGCGCTCAGGGATTTCGACATCCAGACATATTTCGTCGCCCTGGGCAGGCTCTCGGTGCGCATCGTCGGCCAAGTGCCCGAGGGCGGCCGGATTGCCGTCATCCACAAGAAGGTGCATCCCGACTTCCCCATCGTCTATCTCGGACCCACGTTGTACCCCCGCCTCTTCTATCTGTATGAGGGCAAGCAGCCCGGGGCCGAGGAGCTGGCCCGGGAGGGGATCGGCTGGGTCCTGGATCTCACCCGGACCACGTACAAGACCCACTTCGAAGAAGCGGAACTCAAGAGCGTTCCGGGTGCGGGAGGGGGGCGATGATCGGCGAAGCGGCACTCGTGGTCGGTTACTTCCTCGCCCTGTCCGTCGCGGGATTCTTCTGGGCCCTGGGTCTATCCGGAAGGTTAGGCGCGTTTTCACCGGCCCTCTTGGCCGCTGCCGCCTTTCCCGCCGGCGCCTGCCTTTTCGCGCTGACCGGCTTCATCCTCATGTGGCTCGGCTGTCCCTTCCGCCCGGCCGCGGTCCTCGTCGTGGTCGGAGCCCTGATCCTGGGCGGCATGGGTTTCTGTCTCGTCCGTCGGGGGCGGCCCGGATCGTCTCCGGTTCCGGCACGATGGGGTGGAAGGCAGTGGGCCGCGGTCGTTGCACTGCTGGTTCTCCTCGGGATCCAGGGCCGGAACCTGGTGACGGAAGACTACGGGGGTGACGGCCGCGCCTACTGGCGGCTCAAGGCCCAGGTGCTGAGCCACGAGGGCACGGTCCGCTCCCCGGTGTTCCTGCATCCCCGCACTCACCACACGCACAAGCGATATCCCCTCATGGTGCCCGTGCTCCAGGCCGGCCTCATGACGCTGGATCCCGGCCTCTCCCAGGACGGCGAGCGCGCGGTCTACGCCGCCTTTCTTCTTTGCCTGTTCTTGCTGGTGTATGCCGGGCTACGGCACCACTGCACCACGTTCCAGTCGCTGCTCCTGCTCCTCGTCCTGACCATGGCCACCCACGACAGGCTGGCCGGGGGGTACGTCACGGTGGCGCTGGCGGTTTTCCTGCTCGGAACCCTGGTCTTCGGCCTCCGGTGGAGTGAGCACGGCTGCACTCCCTCTCTGTGGATGTCCGTGCTGTTCGCAGCGGGCCTCGTCTTCACGAAGTCCGAGGGGCTCCTCTACTTCGCCATCCTGGCGGCCCTGTTCGGTCTCACCGCCCTGAGGCGCCGGTCGCGTCCGGACCTGGTACGAGTCGCTGCCTTTGCCGGCGCGACCCTCCTGGTCTCGCTCCCGTGGCTGCTCTTCCGGCAGGAACTGCCGGCCACCTTCGAGGACGCCTATTTCGAGCACTTCACCCTGGATCGCTGCCTGGCCGGTCTGACCCGGGTGCCCTACCTCCTGAACATGATCGCCGGGGATTTTCTGTCCGTCCTGAACTGGGGCCCGGTGTGGATTCTCGGCGTCTGGGCCCTGTGGCAAACCCGGCTCCCTCTCACCCTCGTTCTGTTTCCGGCCGCGGTGCTCGGCCTGTGGCTGGTGATCAACGTCACCGATCCCCAGGGCCTGCACTACTACCTCAACACCTCCGAGCGCTTTCTCCTCTGCCTGACGCCGCTCGCGATCTTGATGGCCGGCCGGGCCCTGGCGGTTTCTCCGGAGGGGGAGCGGGAAGGTCAATGAAGAAATTGGCCATCTCCGGATCGATCTGTGATACCCTGTACGCATCCTCCACGGCCAGATTCACGAGGGAGATCCGCAATGTCACGCCAGCGCATCTTGTTACTCCTGATCCTGCTCGGCCTGTGTCAGCCCCTCTCCGCCCAGTCGGTGACTTCGCTCCAGTCGGCCTGGCTCCAGGCGCCGGGTAGCTTCAAATTCCGCATCGATTCCGATGGAAGCCTGCTGCTCGTCCACGGCGTGCACACCGGGCAGAACCGCCTCGTGGCCGTTCCGACCGCCGGGGGCGTGGAGCGCATCGTGTATACCCACAACAACCCGGGCACGAGGATCCTGGACTTCGCCCTCTCGGGCGACGGCAAGACCGCGGCATTCTCCCTGCGGGGCGGGACGATGTTCGGCCAACAGACCGTGTTCGGATTGTCGGTGGCCACCGGGAAGGTCACCACCATCGCCACCCTCGCCACCGACCGGGACCCGTGGGACATCCGCCTGAGCCATGACGGGCGGTGGGCCCTGTTCCGGGCCTCGCGCTGGGTGCAGATCGGCTCCGGGTGGACCTGGCGGGATCATATCTTCACGGCCCGGACCGACGGCTTGGTGCTTCACCAGGTGACGCAGACGCCGATCCACTTCGCCGCCTTACGTCCCCCCGCGCTGAGCGACGACGGCACCACGGTGGCCTGGTTCAATGACCAGTACCAGCCGATGTGTGCGGACCGGGACGGCAAGAACCGGTCGGTTCTCCCCCTTCCACCGGGAAAACCCGTGTTGTCGTACCCCCAGATCTTCCCCGACGAGACAGGTCGCCGAATCTTCTACTCCTGCTGGGACAACCTCTATTCGGTCCTCCGGGGCGCGACGAGGTGCAACACGGTCTACTCCCTGCCGGGCGCCTTGTTCGAGGTCTCGAGCGACGGCGACCGCATTCGCGCGGTGCTCAATCCCTGGGGCCGCGGCTCTTCCCTGATGCCGCTGAGCCGGACCCGCCTCGAGAAGATGTTCGAGTTCAGCTATATCCCGCAGGAGGCCGTTGCGTGGAGCCGGGACGGCAACGTGTGTGTCTGGATCGACGACGGCCGGCTGATGGGCCACCGCGCCATGGTGTGGAGGCACTCCATCCGGTTCGGCAGCAACCACCCGGTGCCTCCCGGAGGGGTGCTGAACATCGACCTGGAGGCTGCGGGGGCGGGAGGACACGCCTACTACATGGCGGCGTCTCTCGCAACGTCGCCGCCCATCCCGATCCAGATCAAGCCGGGCAAGCGCCACGAGGTGCCGCTCGCCTTCGATCCCCTCTTCCTCGCCTCCTGGAACTTGCCCTCGATTTTCCGGAACTTCGTCGGCCTCCTCGATTCAGGCGGGCGAGCCCGGGCCGCTATCGCCGTTCCGGGAAATGCGAGATTGAAAGGCGTGTCGTTCTTCGTGGCCTACGTCACGATAGACGCCCGGCCGAACGTCACCCACGTCTCGCGTGCGCAGCGCATTCGAATCCGGTAGGGTGAAGTCGTCCGAAGATACGGGTCCTGGCGATTTCGGAAGGGACTTGCCATGCGCGGGTGGAGCTGGATTGCAGGATTCCTGATTCTCGTCCTCGTCGTCGTGCTCGCCGGCTGCGCCTCCCGGGCAGATCACGAGGCGTGTCGCCGGCAGCTGAGAGAATCCAGGCACGAGATGTCCCGGCTGCAGGCGGAGAATGCTAGTCTGAGGGACCAAATCGAAAAGATCAAGAAGAGTCTGTCCGCCGATGAACTCCTGGCCCGTTTGAAGGGGAAGCTGGATACCTTCGAGGCCCTCATGGATGAGAGGGGAGGACGCCGGGGCCGGATGGAGGCTGGGAAGCTCGACCGGGAGAAGCTGGTCGATATGCTATCCCAGATGCGGCTGATTATCCGGATGCTGGGAGACATCCAGACGCGCGCCATGGATGACCGGAACACGTCCACGACGAGGCCTTGACCTGGGTTCGGGATCCCGTCACCGCCGGTTCCCGGCAAAGGGGCGGAACCCGGGGATCTTCACCCGCATGCGATAGAGCTCGCTGTACCCGGCCACGTAGAGGATCCGGCCGTCCTTCCCCCCCCAGGCCAGCGCCGTGGCCGGCTCGGGCAGTGTCACCTTGGCGAGGCCCTTGCCGTTGGATGCCAGGATCCAGAGGTGGCGGGAGCCGGTCACGTACAGGTTGCCGGCCTGATCGGTGACCAGGCCGGTGGTTGCGAGATCCAGCCCCGACTGCATGATCCTGACAAAAGACTTGCGGCCGGAGAGGTTGCCCTCCTCGTCCACCTGGAAGCGAAACAACAACTTCTCCTGCTGGTAATATTCTGCGACGTAGAGGTACCTTTCGTCGGGTGAGAACGCCAGGCCGGTCGGTCCGGCCATTTCCCGGTTGAGCAGGGTCAGCTTCCCATTGGACCAGCGGTAGACTCCGCAAAACTCCAGTTCCCGGGTCGTGTTCCGCGGGCCGTCATTGAGACCGAACAGGGGATCCACGAAGAAGACCGCACCGTCCGACCGGATCACGGGGCACCGGGGCGAGTTGAGTCGCTTGCCCTCGAACTTGTCCGCGAGCAGGGAGAGATTACGATTCCTGTCCAGACGGACTAGATTGCGGCTCCCGGACGTGGCCAGGAGCAGCCCCCCCTCCCGATCCAGCACCACCCCGTTCACGCCCGGATAGTCCAGGTAGACCACCCAGCCTCCCCGGGCCCCCGCCATGTCGAGGAGGAGTTCGAGGCGGCCGTCCGGCCAGTAGCGGTGGAGCGTGTTGTTCATCACGTCGGCAATGACCAGGCTCCCGTCGGGGCAACCCGTGACACCCAGAATGAGTTTGAAGTCGCGGGCCACTTTTTCAGCCTCGATGTTCCGGGGAAGCACGGTATCCGCTTCCGGATCGAGCCGCTGCACGAGGACGTCCACGGGGACGGGCGGGCCGGCGGATACGCGGCGCTGGAACCGAATCCGGCCGTGTTCCCGCGGCTGGTTATCCAGGGCCATGCGGGGGGCGTTCTGGTCCACGTACATTGCCCTCGGTGGGTATTCGCTGGAGCCGATCTGCGTCCAGATGACGAACAGCACGCCGCCCGCCGCCGCTGCGGCCGGCGCCATGACGCGCCGGCGCGCCGGCACGTGCGCCAGCGCGGGCACGGCGAATGCTGCCACCACCGTAAGCAGCAGGACCGTCTGGACCACGACCGAAAGCGTCTGCCCTGCGCCCAGGACGTTGGCAACCGTCAGGGTGGCCACGCTCCGCGCCATCAGAGGGAAGATGTACGAGGTGAGTGGATTCAGGTCGACATGTTCAGGAGGGGTGTCGATGAACGGTGTCACCGCCATGATCATGGCAAAGACCAGGGCGGAGACGGTGGCGGTTGCGACGATCACGACCGAGATCGTGGTTTGGATCTGTCCGGTCAGGCGGCCCAGCCAGGCGGCGAGGGGAAAGAGCAAGAACGGCAAGGCTGCGGTGAGGTAGCGCGGCCCGGTGATGGCCCCGCCCACCCAGTAGTGGTGGGCCGAGATGATTACCAGCAACACCAGGAAGGCGGCCAGGGACCCGATTAGCGGCCGGCGCCAGGGTGAGGGCGCGCGAAAGGCGGATACCGCCGCGGGCACGACTAGCGCAAGCCACGGCGAGAAGATGAAGAGTCCCAGGGCCGGGCTGAACAGCAAGAGCGCCATCTTCACCGGGTCGGGGTATCCAAATCCGAGCGAGCTGGTGGTGGACAGACCGAACGCCTCGAACTCGGTCTGGTAGCCCAGTTCCACGGCGCTGCCCGAGCTCATGTAGTTGTAGACCAGGAGGCAGCACGCCGGGACCAGAGGGCCCAGCAGAAAGATCACGCCCGACTTCCAGTGCACGCGGGATTTGCCGTGGAGGAAGGCGAGGATCGCGAGCACCACGGCCACGCCGATCGTCTGGTATTCTACGAGCACGCTGAAGCCGGCCGCGAGTCCGCCGAGCCAGTGCCATCGAGGGCGGGCGAATACGAGGATGAGAAACGCGGTGGCCAATCCCATGGCGGCCAGATTGTGGGCGAAGTAGACCGTGGCGTACGTTCCGGCGTTGGTGGCCAGCGCGTAGAGCACGGTCAATCCCCAGGCCGCCACCGGAGGCGCCAGCCGTTCGAGGGCGCGTCCCAGAAAGAAGAGAAAGATCACGAACGGCAGGGTCAGCATCAAAACGCGGCCGAAGTAGAGCAACGCCGGGAGCTCCAGGCGACCGGGGGTGACGAGATCCAGCGCGAAGGCCGCCGGGGCCAGCCAGAACGCCGCGCCCGGTGGCTTGTTGGAGTAGAAGTGTCCGTTGCGAAAGACCAGGTCGTGATTGTATGAGTAGTCGCGGACTTCCTGGTCCACGCACGTCTCGCCTCGCTGCGCCAGGGCCAGGGCCAGGTAGCCGTGGGCGCACTCGTTGACGCCCATGGAAAAGGGCCAGAAACCGATGGGGAAGGCGAAGTAGAGGAACAGGGGCACCAGGATGCAGAGAACGCGACGGGTGTTCCAGCGTGTGGGGGCAGGTTTCGATTCCTGGGATATAATGCGGGTGGTCATTGAACCGGGATTCTGGCTACCTGGAAGGCTTACGCCTCCGTCCACCTGGGGAACGATCGGCCGGCCGATCGTCCATTCCTTCGTTTTTTGTTGTTGGCCGGCCCACCCATGATAGGCAATTGCGGGCCGGCGGGGAATCCCGGATCACGGGCTTTTTTGTGGAGTCGCTCCCCGGGGGCTACTTCTCGCCCTTGCGCCGCCGACGTCGCCGCCGGATCCACCACCCGCCCACGGCAAGCATCACCAGTGGTCCCGCAACCAGTCCGCCGACCTGGCCCCATGCGGCGAAGAGCACGACCTTGTTGACGAGGCCGTCGTGTTCAGCGGGAGTGCGGGGGATCTGGCCCGTGGCCTCGGCGATGTGATGAAGCACGCTCACCGCAAGCGAATCCGTCGGGATCTCCTGGTGACACGAAAGGCAAACGCCCTCCCGAGACATGTTCGCGCGCTCGGCGTTGTTCAGCGGACGAGAATCCTTGAAGTGGTGCCCCACGGTTTGCAGTTGCTTGCCGTCCTCCGTCACGATGCGCGACCAGTCGGCGACCAGGCCTTCGATCGGCTCGATCTGGTTTCGCGCGTTTCGCGTCAGGACCTTGCCATCCGCCGTCATGAGGTCGATGACGGTCGGCTTGTCCCAGGGACGCATCATGCGGCCGCCGTCGATGCCGTGGCCGAGCGCCTTGGGATTTGCGTGGCACGACTCGCACGAACGGGCCCTGCCGTTGGTGTGCGGCTGGCCCGGACTCACGTCGATGCCCAGCTGGCCCTCGGGACCGGCACCTTCGCTGTTCGGCTGTGTGCGAAATATGCGGTTCAGCGCGTGGGTTTCACCGTTTGCCCCGATCACGGTGGCCGACACCTGGCAGCCGGGCGCGGCCGACGTGACGCGGTGCTCACCGTTCACGGCCAGCATCGGGTGTTCCCAGCGCAGGTAGGACCGCTGTTCCGTCACCCTGCCCGGGATGGTCGTGTCGTAATCACGCTCCCCCGGATCGGCTCGATACTTCGGATCGGCGTGACGATGGCCGGCCGCGACCCAGTCGAAGCAGCGCTTGCCGCCGGAGTAGTCGATCTTCACGTGGCAGCCGTAGCATTGCGGGGTCCAGGTGGCGTGGCAGGCGTAGCATTCCATCCGGTCCATGTGTTTGCCGACCGACACCATGGCGACGCGCCCGGCCGTGTCCAGTTCCGCTTCCTGGGCAAGCAGCTTCAGCGGTTTCAGCACGAGGTCCTTCCCACCTGCTGTGTGCACGACCACGGTCTGGCCCCGGCGCGTCACCTCGGGAAACGGATTTCCACGAGCCGTGAGGAGGTAACCGTCCTCCGGCGGGAAGACCGTGCCCTGGTCCTGCGGCGGGGTGAGGTGTGATGCAGTACCGCGCGCTGGCGCCTTCGGGTCCACGGCTGCGATCTCGTCCTGGTAGCCGATGGGCAGCTCCCAGGGATAGTGCGTGGGCGTGCCGTGGCAGTCGGCACATTCGATTTCCACCGCGGCCAGGTTGGCGCAGGACAGGAATCCGTCCCCGTGCACGTCAAAGGTGGAATGACAGTCCTGGCACATCATGCCCTTCTGATAGTGGATGTCCTCCTGCATCGCGATGTAGTGCTTGGTGTGCAACGCCGCCTGCCCTTTTCCGCCCTCGGTCCACGGGGAGACGAACGAGCTCTCCATCAATCCCTGGAACGAGACCCCGATCCGTTTGCCGCGGTCGTGGCACGTCGTGCACGTCTCTACGGGAATGCCGCTGTAGGTCTTGCCGTTCACCGTCACCTTGGCCTTGCGCGTGGACTGCAACGTGTGGACAAGGAGGTGGCCCGGCATGTCGGTCGGCGTGCACGGGTCCTTTCCTTCGTAGCGCCCCTCGTTTCCGTAGGGGATGTGACACGCCGAACATCCCATGCCCCGATAGTCCCCCCGGATCTGGCGGCCCTCCACCGCCCAGTGGCAACGCTGGCACTGGTTGCGAAGATAGGTGAACGCCGCCTGTTCCGGGTGGTCCTTCAGCACCGACAGGTCGGTGGGCGCCTCCGGCACGGTCACCAGCTTGTCGGGGTAGACCTGGGGCTCCGCTAACTTCAGCCGCTCCTTGTAGGCTCGATAGGTCGCGGTACCCAGTCGCGCCTTTGGGTCTTTCGGGTTCTCGGTGTCGTAGTTGCCCCACCCGTGGTGATACCCCTCGAGGGAGCCGAAGGCCCACGCCACTCCCTGGATCTTCCCGGCCTCGGTCATCATCAGGGAATTCCACTGCACGGCCACGTGTTTCGGGTGGCAGAGCCCGCACGTCTTCGCATTCACCCACGGGCTGCCCGGGTCCGGGAAGAAGAACGTCCCGCGGTGGGCGGGATCCTTTTCGTCCGCGGTCGGATCGCCGCCGTGGCACGCCACACAACCGTCCGGGTCGCCCATCCGCTTGCTGAGTGCATTCACCTGCACGAGCATCGCGGAACCAGCCTCCCGGATGGGCGCAATACCCTGGTGGCAGCCGAGGCATCCGGGACGGGTTCCCTTTGTCGGTGCCTGGGCCACGGCGGCGGCGGTCAGAACGGTGAGCAGCAAGCACACGGCAGAGGGACGAACAATGTTCATGCGAACCACCCGGTAACAGAGGACAAGGAATGTAGTAAATACATCATTCAGTTGGCAACAGTGGTGTCCGGGGTTTTGAACCCGCGTGAAATACGCTTACCGTTTCTCCATTT
>CAZAKZ010000133.1:0-14949 GCA_964485695.1 uncultured Planctomycetota bacterium
ATTCGAATTGGACATCCAGCAATGGAACCGCTTCGTGTTTTGATTGTCGAGGACTCGGAAGAGGACGCAGCACATCTGATCGGTGAGCTGCGCCATGGCGGATTCGAACCGATCGCTGAACGGGTAGAGACGGCAGCGGCCATGCAGGCGGCCCTGAATACCGGGGCCTGGAATGTCGTCATCTCCGAATACGCAATGCCGGTCTTCAGCGCGTCGAAGGCACTGGCTCTGTTGAAGGAGATGGACCTCGACCTCCCTTTCATCGTTATCTCCGATCGAATCGGAGAAGAATCTGCTGTGGAGATGATGAGGTCGGGCGCACACGACTTCCTGGTGAAGGACAACTTGAATCGCCTGGCCCCCGCCATAGAGCGGGAACTGCGCGAGGTAGTGACCCGGCAACAGCGCAAGATGGCGGTCGAAGCTCTCCGACGGGAAAAGGAGAGGGCCCAGCAATACATGGATATTGCCGGGGTCATGCTGGTCATCATCGACACCGACCAGAGCATCGCACTGATCAATCGAATGGGCTGCAAGGTCCTGGGATACGAACAGAAGGAGTTGATCGGCAGAAACTGGTTCGATACGTGTATTCCCGCTAATGTCCGAGAGCAGGTCCGGGCGGTCTTCTCGGATATCATTAATGGAGAGATCGAACCCTACGGTGCGTACGAAAATGTCATCCTCACGAGAAGTGGGGAGGAGCGAATCATCGCCTGGCAAAACACCGTGCTGAGAGACGAGGCCGGGCAAATACGCGCTACCCTGAGTTCCGGAACCGACATCACCGATCGCGTACGCCTGGCGTCCGCGATACGCAAGAGCCGGGCCCACTACCGGAGCCTGTTCAAGGATTCTCCGACGCCGTTGTGGGAAGCCGATCTTTCTCTGGTCAAGGGGCGGATCGACGAACTGCGTGATTCAGGAATCCGTGATTTTCTGACCTATTTTTCCGAACATCCCGAAGCCGTGCACGACTGCATGTCCAGAATCCGCGTTTACGGTATCAACCGCGCGGCCATGCTCCTGCACAAGGCACACGACAAGAGGGAGCTCCTCCACTCTATCCAGTCGGTCTTCACCAAAAAGACCGATGTGGATTTCGTCAAGGGGCTGGCTGCCATTGCGGCCGGGAAAGCCGTCTTCGAGCTGGAAACGACCATGCGGACGCTCCAGGCCGAAGACCTTCACGTCGTCACCCGCTGGGCCGCGGTGTCGGGCCACGAGACCACGATGGACCAGGTGATCATTTCCGTATCGGACATCACCGAACTGAAGACCGTTCAATTGAATCTCGAGACCTCTCGAGAAGAGCTCCGGGCGCTGGCCGCACGCCTGCATTCGGCCCGGGAAGAAGAGAGGTCGTTCCTGGCTCGGGATATACACGATGAGCTGGGGCATCCATTGACGGCCCTGAAATTCGATCTGTCGTGGCTGGAAAAGAAGATGCCAGGAGCCGACGAGACGTCCAATGATACCGAGGTCCTGCACCGGCTTCAGGGAATGTCCAGACACGTCGATGAGATCATCCAGGCCGCACGGAATACGGCCTCCTCCCTGCGGCCCGGCATTCTGGACGACTTCGGGATCACGGCGGCACTGGAATGGGAGATCCGGCAGTTCGAGATGCGCACTGGAATCCTGACAGATTTCAAGGCTTCCTCCGAGACGGTCCTGTTGAAGCGGGAATACTCCACGGCGATCTTTCGCATTGCCCAGGAACTCCTGACCAACGTGGCGCGCCATTCGAAGGCCAAGCACGTCAAGACCAGCCTGAAAAGAGAGGCGGACTCCCTGGTGCTCGAGATCAGCGATGACGGGAAGGGGATCAGGAACGAGGAGGCCCGTTCTCCCACTTCCCTCGGCATCCTCGGTATCCGCGAGCGTACCCTCCTGATGCAGGGGGAATTCTATATAGCGGGACAACCCGAAACCGGAACGAGTGCCACTCTGAGGGTTCCGCTGAGCACTGTGGCGAGCCAGGACGACACCTGAGGGATATGGACACCATGAAGGTACTCATTGCCGACGATCATGCAGTGGTGCGATACGGTTTGAGGGAAATCCTCCAGGAGGAGTTCTCGGAGTGCGAGATTTCCGAGGCGCGGAACGGACACGAGGCGATCGAACGGATCCGGGAAGGGGGACTGGACATCGTACTCCTCGACATCACCATGCCCGGCAAGAACGGCCTGGATGTTCTCTCTGAAATGAAGCGGTTTCGTCCGAAGATACCGGTTCTGGTGCTGAGCATGCACCCGGAAGACCAGTATGCCCTGCGGGCCCTGAAGGCCGGTGCAGTCGGGTACCTGACGAAAGAGACCGCACCCGACGAGCTGATCAAGGCCATCAAGACCGTATTCCAGGGGGATAAATACATCAGCACCTCGCTGGCGGAACGACTCGCCTCCCTGGTGCAGCGTGGAGTCAGCGGCCCGCTGCACGAGTCCCTCTCCGACCGGGAATATCAGGTGATGCGGTCGATTGCTTCCGGAAAAACCGTGTCCCAGATCGCCAAGGACCTGTCACTCAGCGTCAAGACCATCAGCACCTATCGAACCCGGATCATGGAGAAGACCGGCATGAAGACCAACGCCGAGCTGACACGCTACGCCCTGGAGATGGGACTCGTGGATTGATATTGCAGCCTGGAGGTAAGCTCCCGCGGACCAGATTCGGTCCTAATCTTGTTCTCTTACATGCCCCGGCGTCGTTGGCGACATGGCATTTCCCACAATTTCCTGCATCGGTGTTCTCCGGCCCCTTGTAAGAGTCTGGACTACAACCCGATCTCATCGGTCCCAGGCAAACTGCCAGAATACCAGCACGTAATCCAAATTATATACACACCACTTCTCGGACTCGCCTTTCTCATTTCCGTAACATGGGTAGGACAAAAGACGGCAGGGGATATATCGAAATGCCGACACAGTAGCGAACGTGGGAAAGACGATCAATATACGGGAGAGTACTATCTAGTTGAGCCCAGTATTCCCTCATGTGTCGATCTTGTGAGGTACTCTCCCGGACTTTGCATGGACCGCCTGCCTTGTCGCCGAATCGGCAAGGCAGGCGCGTTTCTCAAAGTAACTTCTTTCGGGGAAGGGGATCGCCAACCATATCCGATTCGAGGTGTCGTTTTCACTGGTGTCCACACCGAAGGAGACCAGCGAAGTGGACAGAGAACGAATCGGCTGGTGGCGACGACGAAACGCAAGACACTTTCTGATGGCCTGTCAGCGGATTGCGCTGACGGATAGATGATTGATATATGGGACGGTGCGATTCAGTCAGCGGCCGGGGCTATTCGCCGCCACGGCCCTCCGCTGCTCTGAACCGTGCCGTCCCATATGATTCAGGAAGATGTGAACCTGTCTCAACCGGTCGAGATCGTAGAGGCGGTCAATCAGGATTCCTCGCTCGCGGAACCCTGGTAATACAGCCTCAGGATTCCCTCACCCGGGTCGGCCAAATCTGCGTAACCCGTCCTTTTCTCCCGTGTCGCCTCTTCTCCATCCCCCCCCTCGTATGGTAAAAAGAGGCTCCTGTTTTGCCCGTCCGCTCCTCGAAAAATCCGCTTCTATGTATTACCAGATATATAGGCCTGATTTGCCGGGTTAACACCGGCCGGGAAAGGGGGCGGCAGTTCTCCGAGGGGCTCGAGAACCGGGTGATCCATCGTTATGAATCAAGACCGGACCGATTCCGGGGCGGTTCACGAATCGCCCCGGCAGTGGCAGGAGCGTGGCACCTACTGCGAACCGAAGCTCTCGGATGTCGTGGAGATGTACGAGGACGCCGGCTTTGAAGTGCGCCTCGAGCCGTTCAATCCGGATGAAGGGACCGAGTGCACCGAGTGCACCGAGTGCATGAAGTCCGAGCCCGGGCGCTACCAGACGATTTTTACCCGCAGGAAACCAACGGGGCCCTGAAGGTCTCCGAAGAGGAGGATCGCGAAATGGCTGACGAAAAGAAGAAGCCCGTGTTCAAGAAGATCGCCGCCACCGACCCGTGCAAGAAGATCATGGCCGACCACTTCTACGAGCTCGACGCGGCGGCCAAGGCCGGAAGTCCCAAGATCGCCTGGTGCACCAGCGTCGGCCCCGCCGAGCTCCTGCACTCCATGGGCTTCCTGGTCTATTTCCCGGAGAACCACGGCGCCGTCCTCGGCGCGACCCGCACGGCAATGGACTACATCCCCGTGGCCAATGCGGCCGGGTACTCTCCCGAGATCTGCTCCTACCTCACAAGCGACGTGGGCGCCTACATCAAGGGCGAGACTCCGCTCGCCATGGCGTACAAGGGCATCACCGAGGTGCCAAAGCCCGACGTCCTCGTCTACAACACGAACCAGTGCCGCGACGTAAAGGATTGGTTCATGTGGTACAGCCGCAAGCTCGACGTGCCCTGCATCGGCATCGAGAGTTTCTGCAACGTGGACGAGACCACCAAGGCACACGAAAAGGCCATTGCCAAACAGATCGAAGACCTCATCCCCACCCTCGAGGAGGTCTCAGGAAACAAGTTCGACCTCGACCGATTCAAGGAGGTCGTCGGCCTCTCCCGCGAGTGCAGCGACCTCTGGGAGGAGACCCTGGAGATGGCCTCGAACGTACCGAGCCCGCTCACCTTCTTCGACAGCACCATCCTCATGGGTCCCGCCGTGGTGGGGCGCGGCACCCAGGAGGCCGTGGACTTCTACAAGATCCTCATCCCCGAACTGAAGCAGCGCGTCGCGGACGGCGTGGCCGCCGTGGACGGCGAGAAGCACCGCATCTTCTGGGACGGTATGCCCATCTGGGGCAAGCTGCGCGACCTGTCTACCCTCTTTACAGCACTGAAAACCTGCGTGGTCGCCTCCACCTACTGCAACTCCTGGATCTTCCGGGCGCTCGAGGCGGAGGATCCGTTCAGCTCGATGGCAAAGGCGTACACCGATCTCTTCATCGTCCGTTCCGACAGGGCCAAGGAGGATGTCATCTGCCAGATGTTCGAGCTCTACAAGGCGAGTGGCTTCCTGTTCCACGACTCCAAGACCTGTCCGAACAACTCCAACAATCGCTACGGCATGCCCGAACGCCTCGCCGAGAAGTTCAAAGTGCCGAGCGTGACCATCGACGGGGACCTGAACGACCTCCGCCTCTACAGCGAGGAGCAAGCGGTGACCAAGATCGAGGCGTTCATCGAACAGCTCGAAGGGAAATAGGACGTGGGGAAGCCTCTCTACGGGGGAGTGGACGTCGGCTCTTCAGCCACCAAGGTGGTGCTCACGGACAGAGACGGAGTTCCCAGGAGCAAGGCGCTCGTGGACAGCGGAATGGATTTCGCCTCGGCGAGCGCAGCGGCGTTCAAGGCGGCGCTCGAAGAAGCGGATGCCGTTGCCGGAGACGTGGCGTATGGCGTCTCCACGGGCTACGGCCGTAGAAACGTCGCTTTCACTCAGGAGACCAAGACCGAGATCGCCTGTCATGCCCGCGGCGCCTACTACCACTTCCCCGGGGCGATGTCCATCATCGACATCGGGGGGCAGGACAACAAGGTCATCGAGGTCGACGCGAAAGGCAACCGCATCGACTTCAAGATGAATCGTAAATGCGCCGCCGGCACCGGTGCCTTTCTCGAAGAGATCGCCCGGCGCATGGACGTGCCGATCGAGGAGATGGAGCGCCTGGCGAGGGAGAGCACCGAGCACGTGGAGATCGGCTCCTTCTGCACAGTCTTCTCAGCCACCGAGATCCTCGCTCTCATCCGCCGCGGCGTGAAGCGTCCGGATATCGCCCGCGGCGCCTTCCGGTCGGTGGTGAAGCGCGTGACCGAGATGGCGTCGTTCGCCGGCACGGTGGTCGCCACCGGCGGCGTCGTCGCCCACAACCCGATCGTGGTCGAAATTCTCGGAGAAGCCATCGGCCGGGAGGTCAAGACACCCCCGGATCCGCAGTTCGCCGGCGCCTTCGGTGCAGCCCTCTACGCCGCGGACCAAATGGATGGCCCGGCGGAACAGGGAAGTTAGAGTATTGAATTTCCACGTCATGGAACAGCATTACACGGAAAAATAGAGAGAAATCAGACGGAGAAGAAGCATGCTTGACGGACTATTCAGACCGCGTTCGGTCGCCATCATCGGTGCGTCCAACAACCCGCTTTCCATCGGGCACATCGTGATGCGGAACCTGACGGACTACGGTTTCAAGGGGCCGATCTATCCGATCAATCCGAAGTCGGATCATATACGATGCTTCAGGACCTATAA
Organism: uncultured Planctomycetota bacterium; assembly: GCA_964485695.1. Lineage (GTDB taxonomy): Bacteria > Planctomycetota > JAFGQW01 > JAFGQW01 > JAFGQW01 > CAZAKZ01. The sequence goes on from CAZAKZ010000133.1 coordinate 6,251, forward strand.
ATCGGTTCTCGATGTGCCGGGCGAGATCGACCTGGTGAACATCTCCATCGCGGCCAAGTTCCTCCCGGGCCTCATGGAGGAGTGCGGCCAGAAGGGCGTCAAGTTCGCCATCGTCCACTCCGCCGGATTCAAGGAGGTCGGCGAGGAGGGGCTGAAGCTCGAGAGGTTGATGGTCGAGACGGCCAACAAGCACGGCATCCGCATCTTCGGCCCCAACTCCCAGGGCATCCAGAACGCCGATCCGGAGGTGTCCGTCTACGCCAACTTCACCTTCGTCCCCCAGAAGCCGGGGAACATCTCCGTCATGGCGCAAAGCGGCGGCTGCGGCGAGATGCTGAAGCTCCATCTGCACAACGTGGGCCTCGGCCACAGGATGTATTGCTCCTACGGAAACGAGAGCGACCTCACCATGCCCGAGATCCTGGACTACTACGGCCAGGACGAGGGGACCCGGGCGATCCTGCTGCAGATCGAGAGCTTCAAGAATCCGGCCAAGTTTCTCGAGGTGGCCTCGAAGATCACCCCGAACAAACCGATCCTGGCCCTGAAGGCCGGCCGCACCGCCGAGGGTTCGGTGGCCGTGTCTTCACACACGGGATCGCTGGTGGATCAGGGCACCATGGCCACGGCCATGTTCCGCAAGGCGGGCATCCTGGAGTTCTCCGACACGGACGAGATGGTGAAGACCGCCATCGCCTTCGAGAGCCAGGATGCGCCGCAGGGCAAGCGCATCGGCCTGGTCACCAACACGGGCGGCCCCGGAGTCCAGGCCGTGGACGAGGCGGTGAGCAAGGGCCTCAAGCTGGCCACCTGGTCCGACGAGGGCAAGGCGCGCCTCAAGGAGACCCAGTACCCCATGGCGAGCCTGGGCAATCCGGTGGACGTGGTGGCCACGGGGGGGCCGGACCAGTACCACGCGGCCGTCGACACCTTGCTCAAGGAGGACGGCGTGGATATGGTGCTGGTGTTCTTCGTCACCGCTCCCTTCGTGGACCTGAACGCCATCGCCGCCCGCATCAAGGAGATCGTGGCCAGCTCGGACAAGCCCGTGGTCATGGTGGTGGAGACGGACTCCAAGTGCTACTACCTCATCGACGACCTCCGGTCGGGTAACGTCCCGGTCTACGAGTTCCCGGAGGACGGCGCCCGCGCCCTGGCCAACATGGCCCGCTACGACGAGCTGCGCGGCCGCAAGCGGGAAGATCCGCCCGACATCGGGGCCGACCGCGCGGCGGCCGGTGCGATCCTGAAGAACTACGAGGGGAAAAACGCCTATCTGCCCCAGGCCGAGGCGTTCGAGGTCCTGGCCGCGTACGGCATCCCCGTGCCCAAAGTGGCTGCGGTCGGAGGCGCCGGTGATCTGGCCGCAGCGGCCGCCGCCGTGGGCTTCCCCTGCGTGCTCAAGGTCGATTCCGAGGAGGTGATCCACAAGTCCGACGAGGGCGGCGTGGCCCTCGGCATCGAGAACGAGGCGGCCCTCGAGGCGGCGTTCGACTCCATGCAGGGATTGTTCGCCGGCAAGAAAGCGGCCTACGTCCTCCAGGAGCAGAAGCCCGCGGGCCGCGAGGTCATCATCGGTTCCATGGAATCCGAGGGCCTTGGCTCGCTGATCATGTTCGGCCTCGGCGGTGTCTTCGTGGAGGTGATGAAGGACGTGATCTTCGGCGTGGCCCCCATGAGCCGGCCCGAGGCGCGCGAGATGGTCGAGGGGATCCGGGGCTTCCCGCTCCTCGAGGGCGTCCGCGGCGAAGGGGGCGTGGATATCGAGGCCGTGGAGGATCTCCTCGTGCGGGTGTCGCGCCTGGCGGGCGACTTCCCGGGCATCGTGGAGATGGACCTGAATCCGATCTTCACCTATCCGGCCGGCACGGCTCCGGCGGCGGTGGACGTGCGAATGAAGGTGAAGTAGCCCGGCATGACCCACTGGATCCCCATCACCATCGTGGTCCTCTACATCATCGCCCTCTTTGCGATCACGTGGTGGGCCCGGCGCCTCACGGCCCGGGGCGGGGGCGGCGTGGTGGGGTATCTCCTGGCCGGCCGTGGGCTTCCCGCGGGCGTTTCCGCCTGCCTGCTGGCGGGCCTCGCCGTGGGCGGCGCCTCCACCATCGGCGTGGCCGAACGGGCCTACAAGGTCGGGTTCTCCGCCGGGTGGTACAACGCGGCATGGGCCGCCGGGGCCGTCATCCTCGGCCTGGTGGCCGCGAAGCGCTACCGGGAGATGCAGATCACCACCCTGCCGGAGCTCTTCGAACAGTGCTACAGCACCACGGGCCGGGTCATCGGGGTCATCGGGCAGCTGGTCATCCAGGTCGTCATCACGTCGCTGCAGTACGTGGCCGGCGGGGCCATCCTCTCCTCTCTGATGCCGGACCTATTCACCCTGCAGACCGGCATGATGGTGACGGCCGTGGTCTTCATCGGCATCACCTTGATCGGCGGCTTCTGGGCCGCGGGCCTCACCAACGTCATCAACGTCATCATCATCTACCTGGGCATCGTCCTGGGAGCGTTCCTGACCGTGGATCGTCTCGGCGGTATGGAGAGCTTCGTGAGCAAGCTCCCCGAGACCCATCCGGGATTCGATCTCTGGGCGATCGGACCCGGTCTCATCGCGGCCTGGTTCATCGTCATGATCTCCACGGCGCACTCCACCCAATCGGTGATCCAGGTGGGCTTCGCCACGAAGGACGGCCGCAGCGCCTCGAATGCATACCTGCTGGGTGGACTGATTATCCTGCCGGTGGGATTCATCGCGGCCATCATCGGCATGGCCGCCGCGGTGCTCCATCCGAACATCGAGGCGGCCGAAGCCCTACCCAAGGTGGTGCTGGGGCTGCCCGGTCTGGCGGCCGGCATCATCCTCGCCGGGCTCTGGGCCGCCGACGTGAGCACGGCCTCGGCCCTGCTCATGGGGAGCGCCACCTTGCTCTCCTCCGACATCGTCAAGCGATTCTACCTCCCCGAGATGAGCGCGAAAAAGGAACAGGCCGTCTGCCGCCTGGCCGTCCTCGGCATCAGCGTGCTCACCTTCTGTCTGGCCCTCACCGTGACCGGCATCCTGAAGATGCTGCTCATCGGTCTCACCCTCTCCACCGCCTACACCCTCGTGGTGCTCATGACCATGTACTGGCCCGCCGTGTGCCGCCGAGCCTCGGCCACCGCGACCCTGCTGGCCACCATGATCGTGCTGGTGCTCTGGCTCATCGTGCCGGCCAGATGGCACTTCGGAATTCCCCATCCCATCTACGCCACCTGGATTGTAAGCCTGGTGACGTTTTTCCTCGTAGCCGTCATCGACAAGCGAAAGATTAAATCTCCATCCACTCCTTCATCCGGAGGCAACCATGACCATTAAAGACTCCATGTTTCCCAGAGCCAGGATTCCTTATGGAACCTGGGGAAGCAGCTTCTTCCCCGCCTGGCAGATGTCTCCCCTGGCGGAGGTGAACATCGCCCAGTTCGCCGGCGAAGCCGCCAACAGGATCCTGGGCAAGCGAAAGGTCCCCAGGAGCGAGCTGGACTACCTCGTCATCGGTTCCACCGTTCCGTGGCACTGGAAGTTCTGGTCCGCGCCCCTGGTGTCCAGTTGCATGGGTCAGCGCCTCGCCGGATACCAGATGGAACAGGCGTGCGCCACTGGCATGCAGGCGGCGATCCTGGCGGGCTCCGAGGTGCAGACCGGCGCCTGCGACGTGGCTGGCGTTCTCACCTTCGACCGCACCAGCGACTCGCCGGTGGGCGTATTCCCCGAGCGCCGGGCCTACGAGCGCACCATCGCCATCAGCGACATCTGGGATAACTTCGGCTTCGACCCGGCCACCGGCAACGCCATGATCAACACCGCCGGCTTCGCGGCCCGGAAGCACAGGATCGACCGGCGGGAGGTGGACGAGCTGACCTTCCACCGCTACGAGCAATACTTCCAGGCCAGGGAGTCCGGCTTCCTGGACCGCGTTCTCGTGCCGCTGGAGGTGCTCAACGTCCAGGGCCGGCCCATGGGCCGGGTCGACGACGACCTCGGCGTGCGGAAGATCACCCTGGATAGCCTGCGCCAGATGCGCGAGCTGGACACCTGCGTCACCGGCGGTACCCAGACCCACGCTTCGGACGGCATGGCCGTCCTCCTGGTCGCCAGCGAGGACAAGGCCCGGGAGCTCAGCCCGCGGCCGGAGATCGACATCCGGTTCATCGCCAAGGCGGAGATCCGGGCGCTTCCGAGCATGATGGCAGAGGCGCCCGTCCTGGCCGTGCAGAAGCTCCTGAAGCGGACGGGACTCAAGATGCCCGACATGGCCGTGGTGAAGAACCACAATCCGTTCGCGGTCAACGACGCCATCTTCGCCAAGGTGTTCGACCACGACTGGCACAACATGAACAACACCGGCTGCCCGCTGGTGTGGGGCCACCCTCAGGGGCCGACCCTCACCCGGGTGTTCATCGAGGCCCTGGAAGAAGCGGTGGACCTGGGTGGTGGATATGTGCTGGTGTTCGGCTGTGCCGCGGGAGACGTCGGCATTGCAGGCGTCTTCCACGTCGGGGAAGGAGGTGATCGGTAATGGCGAAGTCCATGAGAAAATCAACCCTCGAGACACTCGGCCTCGGGTCCGTCCTGGAGATCTTCGAGCGCGGCGCGCTGCCGGTGAGCGCCGGCAGCCTGGTGGATACCGTCTTCGGGGAGCCCGGCAAGCGCGGCTCACTGGTCATCTCGGGCGCCAACGGCATCGTGGGCGCCGGCAAGGCCATGCAGCTCGGCTCCCGGCTGGAACCCTACGACATTCCCGTGGCGGCCCTGGACTTCCCGGGCATACCCGACGGCATCGCCGGGCAGTATCCGGGTCTGGTGCGGGCCTTCGGCAAGGACCAGGCCGGCAAGGTGATGCAGAACGTCATCAAGCTGCACTACGACGGCAAGAACCTGCCGCCGAAACTTGCATCGCTCAATCCGCGATTCCTCCTGGAGGCGATCCCCGAGATCCTCGACGTCAAGAAGGCCCACTACGAGACATTCCGGGCCGCGTTCCCGGACATCCAGATCTGGTCGGTCACTTCGGGATTCCCCATGTCCCAGCTCGGCGTGGGCATCGGCCACCCGGCGTTCCCGCACGAGATCAACAAGATCTGGGAGGTTGTGGAACCACAGACCTCACCCGTCACCCAGCTCCTGTGGGCCCTGGGCATGATCCCCATCCCGGTGAGCGACGACTGGTCCTTTGTGCTGGACGTCCAGTTCTGCGGACTGATGCTCACGGGCACCCGCTACCACCACGCCTCCAACATGCCCTACTGGAAGATCGACAAGTTCATCCGCAAGCACGTCGGGCCGAATCCGTTCCGGGCCCACGACGCCATCGGCGCCGCGGGAGCGAACTTCCTCACCTGGTCCTGCCTGCACCACCTGAGCAAGGAGTACGGCGAGCTCTTCACGCCTACGCCCGAGCTGGACGAGCGCCAGGAGAGCGGCCAGAACTGGTACCCGATGAACCACTTCCGTCCCCTGGTGGACTGGAAGCTGGACGCCGACGAGGAGGAGGAGTTCCTGACCTGGATCCTCGGCCCCCTGTGCCAGATGACGAGCCTCATGCTCCACGAGAAGCGAACCCACCTCGCCCACATGAACCTCATCGGCGAGCTATGCGCCCAGTTCCGCCAGGGCGTCCTGGCCCTGATCCGCGGCCTGGGCCCGGAAAGAACCATCCGCCTCGTGGAGGCCTACCACGCCAGGCACCCCGAGGCCTCAAAGCAGTGCTGGTTCCCCGACGAGTTCGGCCGCATGGAGGACCCGGACTGGCAGCAGCTCTACGTCAACGCCGAGCACAACGGCACCGCCGGCGTCGTGATCCTGAACCGCGAGAGCTACAACACCGACGTGGACGCGGAGCTGAACCGGGCCCTGGACTGGCTCAAGGCCGAGGGCATCGACCGCGTCGTCCTCACGGGCGACTTCCATCTCTCCACCCAGATGGTCGGGGCGGACACAAGCGACTTCTTCCCGGCCCTGGAGAAAGAAGAGGTCGGCCTGAACATCGCCGGCTCCTGGTCCCGCACCGCGCGTCGGCTCAACGACGACTTCAAGGTCTCGGTGGGCCTCATCAACGGCAAGCGCTGCCTGGGCGGTATGCTCGAGCTCATGGTGCACTGCCACTACCTCGTGTCGGTGGACGACGCAGCCCTCGGTATGCCCGAGGTGACCCTGCCCGTGGTGCCCGGCATGGAAGGGTGCCACTGGCCGTTCCGGAAGACCGCAGTGGAGCACTGGCCGAAGCTACTGAAGCTTCTCCTGGGCGGCAAATCGGTCAAGGCCGCCGAGGCTGTGGGCTGGCTGGTGGATTCCGCGGCTCCGCTGGAGGACGCCGTCAAGACGGCCTGGGCCATGGCCACCGGCGGTGACCACGGCGTGGCCGAGCGCAAGGTGGAGGCGGGCGCCCTCACGGGCTTGCCCTCCGACGTACCCGGCCTCGCCCCCACAGGCCCGGACACCGAGGCCGCCCGGAAGGCGATCCTGCAGAGCGTCCAGAGCGCATGCGGCGCGTCGCTCGCCGAGGCCCTGGATATCCAGGCCAAGCACTCTGCCGGCTTCATGACCACTAAGACCTGCATGAAGGGCGTGGTGGGCTCGGCGTTCAAGAAGACGATGGCCGTCTGATAGGCTACACGCCCCTCGGCCAGGGAGTCGGTCGAGGGGCCGGATGGTGGGTTGAGCGCGACTCTCCCCGTGATCCTGTTTTCCAGCGGGCGCTGATACGTGCGGAGTCTGCGGTTGCGTTATGACGGTAACCTCTATGTCGTATCGCCCGGGCGGGAGGACCAACGAAAAACGGGGAGATGGTAAACAGAAAACTCGGGCGGTCACATGGCATCAAATCCAGGAGCATCATGATCTGGGGCAGCCGACACCCGCTGACGCCGACCAAGGCCGCCCCTGACGGCAGATACACACAAAGCTCGGTGAGCTGGTTGGGCGGGTTGTCAGATTTCGTTTTGACGGCGTTAGCTCTACCGCTTTGGTCCGGGCGTCGCGGCGGAGCGAACTGAGGCTGCGCGAGGTTCGTCACGCACTGCTCGAACCGTGACATGCAATCCGTTTGTCGTTTCGAGCTCCGAAGCGCCGAAATGAGCGAAGGCGGCCTGCATTGCGAGTGGCAGGCGCAAAGAAGAGGCCTCGCTCGGTACTCGTCCGACCAGTGTCCAGCCGCCGGCTGCGTCAGTGCGAATCGGGATGATGCCAACCAACGCGTCCAGGGCGATGTAGATCTGGCAACCGTACAGCGTACCGTGCGCTGGCGGAACAAAGCTGACCAGGAGAACGCCGTCGGAGCTCGGTGGTGCATTATCGCCGGAGACCACGACGCGTTCTCCGGCTACCCACGGAGTGGAGTCGAGGGTTGCGCTGCCACAGCCAGGTCGGTGGACTTTCACCACGGTCTGATTGGTAAGCGCCGGGGCCAGAGGCTGGACCCGGATAGGATCTACGTCCTTGGGGATGGCGGACACGGCGGCTACGTCCGGGCGGTGTGTCGCCGGTGGGCGAACCGCACCGGAGCTCGGAGCGGCAAGCCTGGTTTCGGTTCGGTGCTTTGGTCGGGTTGACAATGGGCTAGGGCTCGGAACATCTGTTCTCCGTACAGGTCTGGAAGACACGGCATATGGGGGCTCGGGAAGCGACGAGCCGAGACGAATCTTCACCTCGTAGGTTGAAGTACCATTCGGGTTGTCGGCGAAGTGGATGAGCAAGCCCGACGGGACCGGTTCGACGGCAATGAGATCTCTCCCTTTCCTCGACACTATGGAGGCCGAGCCGAAGTCCACGGACCACGGGAGGAAGGTGGTCCTACCGCTGTTCGTCAGGCGGTCGCACTCTGACGGCTTCCACAGGACGCCGTTTAGCGTGACTTCCGTCGGCCAGCCCCAGTGTCTGTGGATCCACATGGCCTCGCGTTGTGTCACGAGCAATCGATCGCTTCCGTCAACCACTGCGCGTATGTGCAGCACCATCGACGGCTCCGCTAGCGCGGGAGGCTTGGCGGATTGTGGCTCGAACACGATCCGGAACTCATAGACATCCGTGCCGCACGGCGTATCCGAGATGAACAGGGTGATGCCTGTTGCGCTCCGCTCGAGGGCGACTGCGTCCCGCCCCCGAATCAGCTCCAGCCTGGCCGTGGCGAAGTCAACCGGCCCGGAGAGATCGTTCGTCCTCAGACGTGGCTGACTCTGCGGCTTCCACTCGACACCGTTGAGCGTCACCGGTTCCGGGGGCCAGCTCCAGGAGACATGTCGCCACTGCACGGACTCGGCGGTCACCTCGATCCGCTCGGTTCCGTCGATTCGTCCCTTGAAATGCCAGACGACACGATCGTCAGCCTGAGCCTCTGGTGCACACAAGACCAGAAAGGCCGCGCTGACCGCAACGGCCGCGCGCAAGAGAGTGTTCTGGATACTCGGTTTCATGTTACTCCGCTCCTGTGTCAGAGACTCTGGCATCCCGCCGGATCAGGGCCTGACTTTTACAACACCGCCAATCGCCTGTACACAACTCCGTGCCAGGGAAGGTGACTTCGTTGCTGGCGGTGAATCCGGTGAGGTACGCGCTGCCGGCGGCGTGTCCGCGAAACTTCTCAGGGCTCTCATCGCGCACTCCTACAATGTATTATCCAAGGACATATGTCCGGAAAATAGCCTTTGAACATGCACAAAAA
>CAZAKZ010000134.1:0-14883 GCA_964485695.1 uncultured Planctomycetota bacterium
ACGAGCAGGACGCGCTTCAGTCCGCAGCCTCCTGGAGCTTAACGGCATTGCCCTGCCGACCGAGTCTTCGCGAAGACCCCGGCATTGATTCTCGGCCGACGTGTGGAGAACGACGATGCAATTGGTGGGCGCCGAGTTGCGGTGTGACGCACTCTCATCACGCTGCCTCAGGCCAGCGCTCATCGACCGTCGGGATCACACTGCTGCCCGATAGTAGTATCGGAGCATCCCACCCAGCCGTTCCCGGCACTGAATCTGGCCGGTCGCGCTACCGACTTCGCTCCCTGGTTGAATGATCTGGTTGCAGATACCCTGGTGGTTTCGTTCAACATGGTAATGCTCGAGATACCAGACCACTGCATTGCGCAACGATTTCTCGCCGAAGAAGATCATTCGATCCAAGCTCTCCTCTTTCAGGGATCGGTGAAAACGTCCGAGATGGGGATTCAAATTTGGACTTCGAGGCGGAAGGACCACGGGCTCCGTGCCCTCGTTGTCCAAGAAATCTCGAAACGCGGAACAGAACTTCGTGTCCCGATCCATGAGCAAATAACACTTGTCGTTGAGGAAACCGTCGTCGATATCGGTCAGGTTCCTGGCGATCTGCATCATCCAGGATTCGTCAGGGCTTGTCGTGCAGCCGGCGAAATGAACACGGCGAGTGGCCAGTTCCATGACGAAAAGTAGGTAGTATGTCACCAGGCCGCCCTTCGTCCAGACTTCAATCGTCGTGAAGTCGATGGAAGCCAGTACTTCCCAGTGGGCTCTCAAGAACGTGGGCCAGGTCGTCTGCCGTTTCCGCTCAGGGGCAGGTTCAATTCCGTGTTTTCTGAGAATGTTGCCAACGGTCTGATCCGAGATTTCATGGCCGACATTCGCCAAGGCGCCTTCGATCTTGTCATAGCCCCACGTCGGATTCGCACGAGCGAGCCGCAATACAAGTTGGGTGACTTCGTCGGGCACCGATGGCCGCCCTGGTTTCTTCTTGCGTCGACTGGCGGAATCCCATTTCATGGCAATCAGTTGCCGGTGCCAGCGCAAGATCGTGTCGGGCGTGAAGATCGTCACAATTTCGCCCAGCAGTTTCCGACCCAGCACCTTGCCCTTGACGGCCAATCGACGCCGTTGATCGTCGCTGAGTAATATCCGTTTCTTGCCCAGCTTCTCCTTGAGTACTTGGTTCTCGGTACGAAGGTACTCGATCAACTGCTGCTGTTGCTGGTTGATCCAGCCTGCAACGACCACGGCGAGGAAATGCCAAGGCTTCAGGATGAAGTTCGCGCTCATCAGGAGGAGACTGCCCCGAAAACCTCCGGCATCACCTACGACTGGGTGCAAGTCAACCCAGCAGACGCTCGATCCAGATCCCGCCACCGCATGCGATGGAAATCCAAAGATCACCGTCAGTTAGGGTTCGTCCCAGTTTTTTGACCCCACGCGGTTTTCGGCCAGCCACCTGGCAGGACGACGTACTTCCGAGCGTGAGCAACCCCCATGATAGGCCTCCGGGAACTCTGCGGATCATCTCCCCGGAGGGCATTATAACATTGCTGAGAAAAGGCAGTCATAGCCTGGATAGGACCACCGAAAACTTGCTGGACCAGTATAGTCACTGTCTTCGAGGCGAGCGCGCTTGACACTTCTCTGCAAGACCAGGATCTGTTGGCGAAGGACGGCATTCTCAACCGCGAGCCGGTTTCGGTCCGAGGCGGCCGCCACCAGCAGGGTGATCAGATGGCGACTGAAATCCAATCCACCAGTTTGCTCGGATCGGGTTATTGACGCAAGGCTCAGCGTCAAGTAAGGTCATTTTAACGCAGTCCTAACCATCGCTCTGGACGGAGGTTCGATTTTTCGGTAGGGACAGGAATACAGTGATCGAATTCATCGTGATCCATGACGGAAAGAACTGGATTGCTAATAACGATGTCTTGTATGCGGAGGCCGCGACGCTGGAGGAGCTGGACAAGAAGCTGAAAACACTCCTGGAAGAGAAGGGCTACCTCAAAACGGGTGAAAAACTGGACCTGTTCATGGCCTTCGACAATTCCACGATTCCGGTGTGGATGCGTCAGCACGGTCAGCACTATTTCAACAGAATCGTCCAGGTTGAAAGCCTCTGAGTATGACGTTTGCCTCCTGTCTACGGAGCGGTCGGAGGCATCATGCCCTGGTGGAATAACCAGGCTATGAACAAGCCGATAGGTATTATCACGATAAGAAGAATTGTCCCGTAAGCCGCAGCCAGCCGTCCCAGTCCTTCTTTCGCGAGTTCCCTGAAATCCGTGACGATACCGATGCTGGTAAACGTCATCATGAAAAAGAATTTTCTCAAAGAACCTTCGATCGGTTTGATTCCGAACTCGAGGCTTTCGAATGAGAGGACGTGGGCCAATCCGATACCCATGACCAGAAACCAGGCAATGAAATATCCGAGGACGAACTTCGGAAACCTGAACCATATCTCGGATTTTTGAACTTTCTCTCCCGGCCTTCTCTCGATGAACAAGACCCATACTACTGCCAGCACGAATGCCCATATCCCGATGAACATGTCTATCCAGATCTTTGTCATGATGGCCGAGGCCAGTATCCACCCCTCATCCCAGTGAATACCCTGGCCGGCGGCTTTTGCCCTTATGAGCTCATCGAGTATGGCTCCTGCCGCTGCATCAGCCCCATCGGTCTTGACGGTCAAACCGAGGCTGGCCCCGGATACGATGGGCTCATTTGACCAGTAGGTGGTGAGGAGTCCCGGCAGGATTATGAGCTCTGATACGGCAAACACGACCACCAGCGAGGATATCATGATTGGAACGATCGGCCTTGCTCTGATCGCTCCACCCGTTGCAATTGAGGCTGAAACTCCGCAGATTGAAATTGCGGAAGCCAGACATGCCGCCCATTCCTTTGTCAGCTTGAAGACTTTTCTACAAATCGTGTAGGCCAGCGGCCAGAAGAGGAGATAAGCAGCGATTGTTGCACAACAACCTGCAAAGAGCAGATGCATGGCAAAACCCGTGGCCTCGATCGCCTTCAGACCCAGCTTGGTCCCGAGGCAAACAATAGCGACTTTGATAAACCATTCCGGTTTTGCCGCCTCCTTCAAGTAGGTCCTGAACCATTTCGGAGTCAGATTCCCTATGAAGAGTCCGGCAAACAGGGCAATTATGTAGTAGGCTCCCCCCAGAGAGAGACTCCATTCAATTCCGTATTTCCCACGCTCCAGCGAAGTGGCTGCAATATAGGCATTCTGGCCCACGATGTAGAAGACCACTGTCAGCCAGAAGATAATTGTCCATGCTACGAAGTACTTCTTCACATTCCATTTCATGAATCTGGCCCCGGTACAGGTGGCCAGCGAAAAAATGACATAGCTCAGGAGAAGAGACGCTACCGGGCTCAACAACTCACTTCGGGAGGCCCTGAACACCTTTGTTATGTCCACCCATTTGGAGAATTTGACGATCCATCCGGTCAGGTCGACACCCGTCGCTGCAGCCACGATTCCGGGCAAGACAAAGAAAAGGCCGATCCAGACAGCCCACCAGTCTTCTGTGGACGCCATTCCCGAATACCATTTTCTATGTTCAGCCATCAATGGCCTCCCAGAATGAATATGTGCACCAGAATCGCCAGCACGATCAGTGCAGCTATGCCACCGATTACAGAGTATGTGACCAGCTTCGTCTCGATCGGCAGCCAGGGTTCCTCGGCTTCGGCGTCTACACGAGCTTCTTCTGTCCCGGGTGGATGCAATTCCGTGGTATCGAGCGGTTCTCCGGATCTGTCTTCATCACTCATTATTCCAGGCACCTCAGGTAGATGAAAATCAACGTGGTTGACCGTCTTGATGGAGGGGGTGGGGACAGTCGAAACCAGGACAAGTTTTACCTCTTGCCCGGGTTCATCTGCAAGGGCCGAGTCAACGAAAATACAGGCGCCAGGGCGCTGGACTCATGGATCGAACCGCTTGAAGATCTCCGGGTATCGCCCCTCGCTCCCCCGGGCCTCCTCCGAGACCTCCACCTCCAGGGCGAGATGCACGGATTCCGGCGCCAGGCATCGGCGGTCGTCGCAGGCCTGGAAGGTGATCTCGAGGGGCAGGGAGACCTGGCCCGTCTCGATTTCCCTGTCGAGGTCGAGGGTCGCCTTCAGCCACACCTCCCCCTCATAGACCCGGACCTGCCCGGACGGGGAGTCCGGGTCGAGGATTCGCCCCTCCGGATACTGCAGCGGACCCAGCCGGCCCGGGGCGTCTTCCTTCAGGGTGACGGTGGTGGGGATCAGGTCCTCTCTCCCGGGATCGTGGGCATAGACGTGCCAGCCGGAATCCACGGTGAGGCAGACGGCCACGTCCAGGGTGCCCCCCGGCGCCGCCCGGCGGCGGGAAAGAAAGGCCTCAGCCCTCAGCGGCTCTCGATGCCCTGCGGCGTCGGGGGCGAGGTCGTGGTAGCGGGCCAGGGCGAGCAACAGGCTCTCCGTGGCGCGGGGCGCCTGTTCCATGGCGTCCAGAAAGGCCTCGAGTGTCCGTCTCGCCGCCTCCAGGCGTTCCCGGTCGCCGGTGGTGCGGGCCAGGCGCACGAAGGTCAGGGCGGCCATGCCGTTTCCGGAGGGAATGGCCTGGTCGAAGGGATCCCTGGCCCGGGCGAGGAGGACCTCGTGGTCGTCGGACGTGAAATAGAATCCGCCGCCCTGCTCGTCCTGGAAGTGGTTGCTGACGACGTCCATGAGAGCCCTGGCTTCCTCCAGCCACCGTGCATTCCCCGTGGTGGCGTGCAGGTCGAGGAGGCCGTGGGCCAGGAAGGCATAGTCGTCCAGGTAGGCGTTCAGCCTGGCTTTTCCCTGGCGATACGTACGCAGGAGTCGCCCGTTTCGCCGCATGTTCCGGAGGATGAAATCGGCTGCGGCCGCGGCGGCCTCGATGCAGTCGGGGCGCTCCAGGATCGTTCCGCCCCGGGCGAGACTGCCGATCATGAGGCCGTTCCAGCTCACCAGGATCTTGTCGTCGAGGTGGGGCGGAATCCGCTTCTCCCGTACGGCTCGGAGCTTGCCGAGAGCCGCGACCATGCGTTCTCTAAAGGCCCCGGATTCCTCGCCGGCCTCAGGCGCATGGTCCTTCAGGGGCTTCGTGAGATGGAGGATGTTGGTGCCGGGCCGGTGCCCCGTGGCTTCCTCCCGATAGTTGCCCTCCGCCGTGACGTTGTAGGTCCGGCAGAAGAGCGTCCCCTCCTCCCGGCCCAGCACGGAGAGCACCTCGTCCCGGCTCCAGAGGTAGTACTTGCCCTCCTCCCCCTCGCTGTCCGCGTCGTAGGCCGAGAAGAAGGCCCCCTCCGGGGCCCGCATCTCCCGGAGCACCCAGTCATAGGTCTGGTCGGCCGTGCGGCGGTACGCCTCGTCTCCCGTGATGAGGTGGGCTTCCGCGTAGATCCGAGAGAGCTGGGCATTGTCGTAGAGCATCTTCTCGAAGTGGGGCAGGAACCACCGGTCGTCCGTGGAATACCGGGCGAATCCACCACTCACGTGGTCGTGGATGCCGCCGAGGCGCATGGCGTCGAGGGTGCGGGCGGCCATGGGGAGGACGTCCGGGGACCCGGCCCGCGTGGATTCGTGGAGGAGGAGGTTCAGGGAGCCGTGGGGCGGAAACTTGGGCCGGCTGCCGAATCCGCCGTGGGTCTCGTCGAAGGCGGCCCGGAGTTCCGTGAGGGCCTTGTCCACCCGATCCCGGTCCAGGGTGCCGGACACCTCCTCGTGCCGGCCGGCAGCCATGTGCTGCACCGCGTTGGTCAGCTGGTCCGCCTGTCTCTCCACGATGTCGGGTTTCGTGTTCCATACCTCGGAAATCTTGTGGAGGACCGTCCTGAATCCGTCCATGCCGGGACGGTCCTCGGGCGGGAAGTAGGTGCCGGCGAAGAAGGGACGGCGGTCGGGAGTGAGCCACACGGAATTGGGCCAGCCCCCGCGGCGGGTCATGACCTGGGTGGCGCTCATGTAGAGGGCGTCCACGTCGGGCCGCTCCTCGCGGTCCACCTTGACCGGGATGAAACGGCTGTTGAGGAGGGCGGCGATGCCCTCGTTTTCGAAGGACTCATGGGCCATGACGTGGCACCAGTGGCAGGTGGAGTAGCCCACCGAGAGGAATACGGGCCGGTTCAGCGCCTCGGCTTTCTGGAAGGCCTCGTCCCCCCAGGGGTGCCAGTCCACGGGATTGCGGGCGTGCTGGAGAAGGTAGGGGCTCTTCTCGTGAATCAGGCGGTTGAACTCCGGGCCTCCATCGGGTGGGCGCATGACGATTTTCTCCTGAGCTGAAGCGGACGGTGCCGGTGAGGGGATCTCGCTGGATTTGAAACGGAGTCCGGGTGGGTGTCCGGGAAAGAAATCGGTTTTCACACCTGCCCCTTGGCGATGCGGCTGAATTGTCCATACTGAGGGCTCCCCGTTCCAAGGAGCCATGAGATGCACGCGACAAGATCCCTCGGGGTGAAGATTCTCGCCCTCGTACTCCTCCCCACGGCCTGCTCGGTTTTCGGCCAGAATCCGGCCCCATCCGGGGCGAAGGCGGACCCGTTCACGGCCACGCTACGTCTGGCGGGCCTAAGCCCCGCGGATCTCGGCTTCCGGCCCAGGGCCTACTGGGCACGGTATCCGAACATGGCCGAGATCCCCTACAAGCCCTTGCTGTTCGAGGACCTCTTTGCCGAGCCGGTCCGGCTCTACGACGTGGTGCGCATCATGGCCCTGGCCGCGGAGGACTACCTGGACCCGCGGTATCAATCCTCGCATGCGGGTCCCCTCTACAAGCTCGCCTACTTCGTCGGATTCGAGAAGAAGGTGCCGGGATTCAGGAACTACGGACACACCCAGACCGCGAGGATTGCGGAAAAGGACCCGCTCGTGGAGGCCGTGCGCGCGGCCTATGTCCGGCGGGGCCGCACCTTCGACTACCGGGTCATGGGCAAGCCGGCTGACTGGCCGCGCCTGGAGGACCGGGTCCGTCGGGCCGCGGCACCGCTGCACCCGGACATTCGCAAAGCCCTGGCCCGGGCCGTGCTGGAGCTCACGGAGGCACGGAGGTGGGTGGACACGGCCCTGCGCAGGGTGGATCCGGCGGACGTCCTCAAGGTGTGGCGCATCCGGGATCTCTCAGAGACCCAGTTCGACGCCATGGACTACTACCCCGAGGTGGACGACGTGGCCGCTGCCCTGGACGAGCAATCCCTCTACTATGCGGGAATGCGCACCCTCCAGGCAGCCGAGGGGCTGAAGCGCGACCTGGAAGCGGTGCTGAAGACCGCCGGGGACCTGGACCGGGAGGCGCAGCACCTCGACCTGGAGACGCCCCTGGGGCGGCTGGTGCTGGGTGGGGGCGGATCCGATACGCATCGCTGCCGGGATGTGTTCCTGCTGGTGGACCTCGGTGGAAATGACACCTATCACGGTCCGGCCGGTGCCACGTCCTCACCCGGTGTGCCCGTTTCCGTCTGCCTCGATCTGGCGGGCAACGATCGATACCTGAACGAGGATCGGTACATGCCCGCCCAGGGCGCCGCCGTTTTCGGGGCGGGGGTGTGCATCGACGTGGAGGGGGACGATGAATATCGCTCCCGGTACCTGTCGCAGGGGGCCGGCCAGTTCGGCACGGGCATCCTCGCCGACCTGGCCGGAAACGACGTCTATGCCATGGATGTAGCGGGGCAGGGGAGCGGCGTGTTCGGCGTCGGGCTGCTCATGGACGGCGGCGGCCGGGACGCCTACCGCCTCGGCGGCGGCGACGGTCAGGGGTACGGCGGCGTGGGGGGCGTAGGCACCCTGGTGGACGTGTCCGGTAACGACAGCTACTTTGCTGAGCCCGATGCCACCAAGGTGAAACGCGCCGACTACCACGCCCAGGGCGCAATCAACTATGCCTATGCCCAGGGGGTGGGCATCGGCCGGCGGGGGGATCTCTCGGACGGCCATTCCTGGGCCGGGGGCATCGGAACCCTCATCGACCTGGAGGGAGACGACCGGTATGAATCGGGCAACTGGTCGCTCGGGTGCAGCTACTGGTACGGCATCGGATTCTTCTACGACAGAAAGGGGAACGACGAGTACAGGTCCTGCGCCTGGTCCCTGGCGTCGGGCGCCCATTTCGGCATCAGTGCCTTTTTCGACGAGGCGGGGGACGACCGCTACCTGGGATTCAGGAACGCCAGCCAGAACCTGGCATTCGGCCATGACTACGTCATTGCTCTGTTCGTGGATCGGTCGGGCGACGACGTCTACGAGGTGAAACAGAGCTCATTGGGGTATGCCCAGCGCATGTCCCAGGCCTGGTTCCTGGATCTGGGGGGCAACGACACCTATCGATTTCAGAAGGCCCGGTCCTGCTTGGGCGCCACCGACGCCTTCCGGCGTCTGGCAAGGCCGCGCCTCGAGTTCACCTACGAGATCTACGCCAAGCAGATCGGCGTTTTTCTCGATACGGCCGGATCGGATGCCTACATCCGGACCGGAAAGAAGCCCGGGCCCCGGTTCAGAAACCGTGCGGTCTGGATGCGGCCGGAGGAGGGCGATGCCCGCGGACGCCACCGGCATTACGGCATCGGCCGGGACCTTGAGCCGGCCGGGGCGCCGTCGATCCCCTGGCTCGCGGAACGCTTCGGTTCCTTGCACCAGAAGGACAAGAAATAGCGTCCCGCAAGAGGCCTTGCCTCGCCGTGGGGAACACCTATAATCCACCCCCAGGAAAAAAGATCAAAATGAGATTCATAGCCTTCGTTTTTCTGGTCGGAAGCTCGCTTCCCCTTGCATGTTCCTCGGGTCCGCCCGAGGTGCCCGTCAATCCCTACGGAAAGAGCCTGGCCGTGGATTACATGGCCGTGGGCTGGGAGCCGGCGGGACCCGTGTGGAAATACGAGGGAGGAGCACTGTACGATTACTTCGGTATGGGGTGCGAGGTCTACCGGGAGTGCGGATGCCAGCGGGTGAAGATCCAGGACTTCGCCAATTTGGAAGGGGACAGGGTCCGGGTGGAGGTGTTCGAGATGAACTCTCCAGAGGGCGCACACGCACTGTTCAGCCTCAAGATCCGACCGGGTGGAGAGATCGTCCACGTGGGCAGGCAAGGGTGGATCGAACAGCACGTCCTCAACTTCTGGCATGGCAGCACCCAGGTGACCCTGACGGCACGTCTGGTCAAGGAGGTCCAGGTGCGTCGTATGAGTCACCTGGCCATCTCCGTGGATCAAGGGCTGACGGGCGAGGGGGATCCCCCCGCTGTTCTGAAATGGCTGCCGGAGAAAGGGTTGTTTCCCATGGGGCGGAAGTGCCTGGCCGGTCCTGCTACTCTGAAGCTGGCGCTCGGGGGCGATGCGTGGAACTTCCCCCCCCCGGTGCGGGGGATACTGGGGAACTACACCGGGATCCAGGGCGGCTATCAGCTCGTGATCCTCGAGTATGAAAACGAGGAAGCTGTCGGTGCGGCGAGGAAGAGTGCTGCACCGGGTGGACCGGTTCTCAACCGCCAGAGAACCCGAATGCTGGTTGTGCACCCGAAGTCCAAGGGGAATTACCTTCTTGCCTATATCGGCCCCAGGGATGTCGAACAGGCCAGGTCGGTCCTCGACTTCGCCTTCAAGAAGCAGGCTCGGAACCGGCCCTGAGGGGCCGATTTCGGTCCTCGAGAGTTTATCCACAGGCTGTCAAGACAGATGCAATACAACTCAACATGGGTAACCTGAGTAAACTGTTCGGAATCAGTCGCAAGAAGATGCGAGGCCTCCGTCGGCCGCTCCTGGAATGGAGGCGCCGCCGGGACCTGAAACAGCGGCGCGTCGTGCTCAGCACCCTGCCCGATGTGGTCACCCTGGAGATGACAGCACGGTGTAACCTGACCTGCGTCACCTGCCGGCGATACCACGTCCACGAGGAGTATTCCGAGGTGCGTGGGGTCATGGGCGCTCCGGCCGTGGAGGACGTGGTGGGATCCAGCGGAACCATGGAGCCCCACATCTTCCAGCGATGCATGGCCCTGGTGCGGGATGCCTCTTCGGTGGAGATCACGGGGTACGGCGAGCCCATGCTCAACCCAAATTTCCACACCTATGCCCGCCGTCTGAAAGAACAGGGACATCGTCTCTCTACCATCACCAACGGATTGCTTCTGGTGGAGAAGAATATCCGGCCCCTCATCGACAATCGTTTCGACATGATTTCGGTCTCGGTGGACGGCCTGGAGCCGGCCACCCTGAAGACGGTCCGAGGAGTGGACAAGGATGTCCTCTTCGGGAACCTCGAGAGACTGAAGAAGATGAAGGAGGCCATGGGTCTCGGGCCCGGGGATGCCCCGCGCCTCGGTGCGTGCTTCGTCATGGCCCGGTTCAATATCCGGGAAATGCCCGGATTGGTGCGGGAACTCATCCCCCTCGGTCTGCGCCATTTTTATGCCCAGAACCTCGAAGCCGGTACCGCACCCGAGGTGCTGGGTCCACATCTCCTTTATACCGATCCCGAGGTGCGGGAAGAGGCGGAGCGCATCCTGGAGGAAACCCGTAGAATCTGCAGGGATAGCGGGATCCCCGTGAGCATCACGCCCCTTCCCACGAAGAGGGAGGGGTGGGAGCCCGAAGGAGCGGGCCTGGACGAGGCACGGATTCGACTGCAAGATGCGGCTGCCGAACGCATCCCCCCGCGGCGCCGGTATCCGCCGCTCAGGGAGGAGAGCCCTACCGGGTCGGACCGCGGGGTGGCCCTTGAGGAAGCATCCGCCCCTCCCGATCCCGGGGAAAAGGCGATTCTCGTGCCTCTATCCCAGCAACAGAGGCGGGAAAATCGCCGTTGCCTCGATCTGTTTCGCTACGCCTTCGTGGCCTGGAACGGCAAGGTTCTATCCTGCTGCCTGGAACGCCATGCCGTGGGGGACCTCAATCTCGAGACCGCGGATACGGTCTGGAACGGTCCGAAATACCGGGATATCAGGCGGGCTTATTTTGAGAAGGGGATCTCCACGATCTGTCCGGGCTGTAGCCGAATCATGGAATGACTTGTCAGATTTGGTTTCGAGCGTAAGATCTTCTATACCTGTAACTTCCTCCAAGAACGCTTCGACTTCCGGTGTTAGTTTTGATACTCTGGTGAGGCTGGAGAGGTAGGAGTACAAGAACCCTTTCCTGGACAATAAAAGGGAATTAGAAAAGGAGCCCATCCCGGAATGCGTTGGATAGCCGTCTGCCTCCTTGCGGTCATCCTGCCGGCATGGTTTCCGTGCAGGGGCAATGCGGAAACCCTCATTGTCCCCCACCGGTTCAAGACCATCCAGTCAGCCATCGATGCGGCCAAACCCTATGACCAGATCCTCGTCACCCCCGGGGTCTACAAGGAGCGGATCGTCTTCAGGGGCATCCCCCTGGTGGTGAAGAGTGAGTGGGGGGCCCGGGTCACCGTCATCGATGCGGGGGGCAAGGGACCGGTGGTCACCTTCGATCCCCGGGACAACCTGTTCGTCATCCTCAGGGGATTCACACTGACCGGCGGCCACGTGAATGCCTCCACCGCCCGAGGGGCCGGCATCTATTGCCCGGGGTCTCCAGTCATCGTGGACAACATCATCACCGGGAACCGCACCACCGGCCGTAGCGCCAGTCAGGGCGCTGGCATGTTCTGCTCCGGCCAGCCCACGGTGGTGGGGAACGAGTTCAGCGACAACCTGGCCGTGGCCCTGGAGAAGAACACGGATCACGCCGGTGGCGGCCTCTATGCCACGGGGGGCTGGTTCGTCAACAATGACATCCTGGGCAACTCCCTGGTCTCGGGCCGGAGCATCGACGACAAGGTCTACCGCTCCCGGGGAGCCGGAGCCGTGGTGGCCGGCAAGACCGTCTTCCTCGGCAACTCGGTGACGGGGAACAATACCTGCTTCAACGGACAGGACGCCCTGGGCGGGGGGATCCTGATCATGGGTGAGCCCGAGGTGTATCACAACACCATTCGCAATAACACGGCCCGCGGCATACAGGGTCAGGGCGGCGGCATCTACTGTGAGACCGGCTCCAGACCCAAGATCTCCTGTAACGCCATCGTGGAGAACTTCGCCCAGTCCGAGAACAAGCGCCAGGGCCTCGGCGGCGGTGTCTACTGCGACAAGGGCTCGGCGCCGATTTTCACCTACAACACCGTGGTCGCGAACCGGGTCGGAGGCGCCACGGGCGTGGCCGCAGGCTTGATGTCCGCCGGCGCTGACCCAAAGATCGTCGGGTGCATTTTCTGGGACAACACCTTCTGGAAGGGCGGAAAGGACCAGAAGGTGACCACGTTTTCCGGAGTGAGCAGCAGCGAGGTCAGCCACTCTCTCATCGGGGACGGTCAATTCGTCGGCAACAACAAGAACTTCCGTGCCGATCCGCTGCTCGTGGACGCCTACCACCTCTCCGGGGCTTCGCCCTGCGTGGATGCCGGGGAATCGGGTGTCCCGCAATGTCCCCCGACCACGGATCTGGATGGTGCTCCACGCATCCAGGACGGGAGTGGTGCCGGGAAGGGACGCATCGATGTGGGCGCTGACGAGTACGGCGTCCTGACCCTCCTCGACCGGAAAGCCGTGAAACCCGGCAGCAGCGTGGCCCTCTACCTGGAGGTGCCGAAGCTGGCGAACAAGCCCTACGTGTGTGCCGCCTCCAGGGGGAACCTGGGCATCCCGCTTCCCCCCCCCGACACGAGGGTGATCCCCCTCACCTTCGATGCCCTGTTCTTGCAGTCCGTGGGGAAGAACCAGGCACCGTACGTCAATTTCGGTGGCGTGTCAGGGAAGTACGGGGAGGCCTATCTGAGGCTGGATCTGGATCCGAATCCCCTTCTGTCGGGCATCACGTTGTACGTCGCCGGCCTGGTTCTGGATGGACAGACCATCCCCCTCGTGACCAATTGCGTTCAGATTGACATTCAGTGAAGTACCATCAGTGAAGTACACATGCATAGATTCTTCATGAACCCGCACTCTCTTCATGAGACCGTTCTCAGGGCCAGGATCTGCTTACTTCTGGTGGTCGTTCTCGGATTCTGGGCAGGTTGTCTCCCGGGTGTAACGGCGCAGAAGAATTTTGATGTGGTTCTGGACGCCAAGGTCACCCAGGGCAAGATCCCGAATCTCCTCGGTGTCACCTGTGGTCCCATCGGCCCTACCACCGGGTGGTTCGATCTGACGGCGGAGTATCGATGGCTCAAGATTCCTTCCGTGCGCATCCACGACTGTTCCGAAGTCGGCGACATCCACAACGTGTTTCCCAACTACTCAGCAAATCCGTCCGATCCGAAGAACTACAGCTTCAAGGACATCGATCCCCTCGTCGAGCGCATCGTGAACGACGGCATGAATCCCCTCTACCGGCTGGGGTACAGCTGGTCCGCCAACGGAAAGACGCCCCCCAACTACGATCACTTTGCCGAGATATGCAAACACATCGCCCTCCATTTCACGCAGGGCTGGGCCAACGGATACAAGTTCAAGAACATTGAATGGGAGGTGTGGAACGAGCCCAATCTGAAGCAGTCCTGGAGCCACAGCTCCAAGAATTTTTACGAGTTCTACACCAAGGTGGCGAAGGCGATCCGGAGCGCCGATCCATCGGCCAGGGTTGGTACCTGTGCCCTGGCCGTGAACTGGCCGCGTGATTACCAGGAAGACCTCATCGCCTATTGCGAAAAGAACAAGGTCCCCCTCGATTTCTATTCCTGGCACTACTATGGCTGGGGATTCGATCAACCCGAACCGTACGATTTTGCCCGGCAAGGCAGATGGGTACGGAGCCTGCTGGATATGTACGGCCTCCACGATGTCGAGAATTATCAGACGGAGTGGAATGTCTGGCATCCCGGCGGCGATCCGAGGCTACGCAACCTGGCCGGCGCGGCCTACTGTCTTTCCGCCGTGATGTTCATGGTCGACGGTGGCATCGACATGGCGTATCACTACCGGGGGGATGTCTGTGACGTCGACTGCGGTGGTCTGTTCATCATCTTGCCGAACCAGGACTCTGTGCCGAACCTGAGGGCGTGGGCATTTTATGCCCTGAGTCTGATGCAGGACACGCCCATCCGTGTCCAGACCACCGGCTCCGACCGGTCCGGCTTCGCTGTCCTCAGCGGCGTCTCCGGTGACGGAAAGACCTACCAGACGCTGGTCAGTGATTTCTGGTCCAAGAGGCCCGACAGGAGGGTCCTCTTCAAGAACTTGCCTCCGGCCCGGCGCCTCCTGCAGGTCTACACCGTGGATGAGGCCGGATATCACCTCTCGCAACTGGCCATCCTGGAGCCCGGCGCTCCCGTCGAACACCGGTTGCCGAAGAAAGCACCCTGGATCCAGCTGATCAAGCTGGACGAGATGGGGGCCGGGACCGTGACGCTGGTCACGGAAAGTCGATCCACCTACACGGGTAAGCCCAAGGGGACGTTCCGGATTCTGGCCACCAAGCACCCACTCAAGCAGTACTTCGTCCTCGGGTCCGCCAGCGGCTCCAAACCGGGAAGCCGGTACGGCGACCTGATCCTGCCCATCAACATCGATCTGTTCACGCTCTGGCTCCTCGGAAAATACGGCAAAAGCGGATACGACAAGCTGTCCGGCGTCCTGGATAACTTCGGCGGAGCGACCATTCCATGGCAGATGGATGCCCTGGACCCGGTAGTGAAGGGGACCAAGATTACCTTTGGCGTCGTCCTGCTGGGCATCTCCGGTATCGAGGGCCTGAGCAATCCTGTGGACATCCTCTTGAACTGACGTCTAGCCTTCTTAATAGTCCCTGCTGCAACAAGTGGTCCAGGGCCTGAACCACTTGTTGTAGCAGGGACTAAAAAGTTCCTGTTGCAACAAAGCCGTTTTTTGAGTCCGCACGAGGCGGCTGACATCCG
>CAZAKZ010000135.1:0-14684 GCA_964485695.1 uncultured Planctomycetota bacterium
CCTGGTGGCTGTCCCTTCGGGGTGGGGTGCGGCCATTAGGGGTGCGGTCCATTAGGGGTGCGGTCCATTAGGGGTGCGGTCCATTGAGGCAATGCATGAGGCCCATGATCAGGCAAATTGCGGCTACGAGGAGGCAAAAACCGAATACAAGGCTGTGCATTCTCGTCCGGATGCCCCCTTCACGGATGAGGAAATACCCAACAATCCCGCCGGCGATGAGGCCGCCAAGGTGTCCCACCCAGTCGATGATGGGTACCAGGAATCCGATGAAAATGATCATGATCACCCAGGTCATGAGCTGGGAGTAGATCACACGGTCGATGCCACCGCCACTCAGCCGAGCCCTGACCAGGATTGCCCCGGCCACACCCAAGATACCTCCAGAAGCGCCAACGCTGAAGAATCCGGCCATGCACGAGGCGACAGATCCGAAAAGGCCGCTCAGTAAGAAGATTATGAAGGTCCGCCGGGCGTCGAAATAGAGTTCGCATAACCGCCCCAGCTGCAGGAACACGTAGACGTTGAAGCCGATGTGGACAATGCCTCCGTGGATGAACATGGAAGTCACAAGCCGCCAGACCTCACCCCGGCCGAAGACCAGACTGTAGTGCTCAGCGCCGCACCGGATCAGGACTTCACTGGAAAAGCCGAAGAGGAGCTTTCTGATCAAGCCATTCTCTCCGGAAGCGAAGAGTCCCCCTTGCAGCACCACCATGCCGAGAAAGAAGATCCCGAACATACCTGTGAGGATGGAAGTGGCGCTACCGTACCTCTTCAGGATGCTCAAGAAAAAGGCCGCACCGTGCACAGGCGTCCCCATGCGCAATCCACACGTCACACATTCATTGTCCTCAGATCCCACAAGGTTCCCACATCGTGGACACATGCTGGCTTTTCTGGCTGCGGCCATGATTCGCCATCCCTTCTTGCATCCATTCCGCTGCCACGGTTATGGCAGCGTCTGCTCGTGCATGCGTATTAAGTGTAGGAACTCATTACGGGTGGCCTGGGACTCGCGGAAAAGCCCCAGCATGGAGGAGGTGAGCATGTTGGAGTTCTGCTTCTCCACTCCGCGCATCATCATGCACAGGTGCCGGGCCTCCACTACCACACCCACACCGATGGGCTTGAGCACCTTCTTGATGGTCATGGCGATCTGCTTGGTGAGCCGTTCCTGGAGCTGCAAACGCCGGGCAAACACGTCCACGATACGCGGTAATTTACTCACCCCGATGACCTTGCCCGAGGGGATGTAGCCGATGTGGCAACGGCCGAAGAAAGGCAGCATATGGTGCTCGCAGAGGCTGTAAACCTCGATATCCCGGACGATGATCATGTTCTTGACGTCTTCGGAAAAGATGGCGCCATTCACCACCTCCTCTATGTTCATCTTGTATCCGGAAGTCAAAAACTTCAGGCTCGCAGCGACCCGTTGGGGCGTGTCTTCCAGCCCTTCGCGGCCGGAATCCTCCCCGAGGGTCTTGAGGATTTGTGTGATCAGTTCTTCCATGAAATCATGTTTTCATACGCATGAAGGACTATTCCCGCATCATATCACGAACGCTCCCGGGGAATGATCCGGCAATAATGGGAGCTATTTTTGGCAATCTTTTGTTTTTCCCTGCTCTGCTCCACCCCGGCAGCGAGTGCATCACCCCGACGTCATGAATACTCGGATTGCCTCGTAGGCCTGTTCCAGCACCTCTTCCTGCGGCAGGAAGACGATTCGGAAATGCGCTGTGCCGGGCTTCTGTCCGAATCCACTCCCATGGACCACCACCACCCCGGTCTCATGGATGAGTTTGGTCACCCACTCCTTGTCGTCGACGCCCGGCGTTTCGATCCTGGGAAACACGTAAAACGCCCCCCGCGGCTTCACGCAGGAGATGCCGGGGATCTCGTTCATCCTGGAAACGGTCAGATCCCGGCGGCGGGTCAATTTCTTCATGACATCGCCGATGAAATCCATGGGGCCATTCAAGGCCGCCGGAATGGCATACTGGACCGGACTGGAGGCACAGATGCGGGCACGGGCCAGTTGCTGGATGGCCTCGATGTAAGGTTTCAGCACGGCCGCTGGGCCACTTACGACACCCCATCCGATACGGAGCCCCGGCCCCAGGAATACCTTGGAGAGCCCGCCGAAGGTGATAACCGGTACGTCGCCTCTGAGTGCGGCGATGGAAATCATGGTCTCCCCGTCAAAGACCATCCGGTCATAAATCTCGTCAGCGAACACGACCAGCCGGTTCTCCGCAGCAATCTCAAGAATGCCATCGAGCACATCCCTGGAGCACACCGACCCTGTTGGATTGTTAGGATTGATGAGGACGATGGCCCGTGTCCGGTCATTCACCCGGGCGGCAATGTCGTCCGGATCCGGCTGCCAGCCGTTGCCTTCGTCCAGATAGTATGGATTCTCCTCGGCCTGGAGCTTAGCAACCACCGCCGTATAAATGGGATAGCCAGGTGAGGGGGTCAGGATGTTCTCGCCCTGGTTGATTAGGGCGGTCATGGCCAGTTCGATGGGTTCGCTGGCACCATGGCCGATGAACACGTCCTGGATGCCCCGAATTCCCTTGTTCCCCGCCCAATCGCGGATGGCCTCGAGGCTCTCGGGCATCCCGTCGGACGGAGCGTAATAATTGTGCCCGGAACGCAATCCCTCCACGATGGCGTCCAGGATGTGCGGTGGCGTGTCGAAATCGAACTTGTTGGGATCGCCTATGTTGAGATAGATCAGATCCCTGCCGAGAGTTCTGGCCTTCTCCGCCTCAACGAGGACATCCCGGACGGCATAGGTCATCCCCTGGGTACGTTGTGCGGGTTGGATCACGAAGTCGGACATGACGTTTCCCTGATCAGAGAGGATAATACGAAGAAGCAAAGAAGTATAAATTGTATCCAGGAATAGAAAAAGGGAATTGCAGCGATCGGAGTGCGACCTCGAAAGGTCGAAAATCCAGGGCAGTTACAGGCTCCGGAGCACCCCAGTCAGGACCTGGATGGCCTTGTGATATTCCGTCAAACTGACATGTTCGTCCGGCGTGTGGTCCAGAGCGGAATTGCCCGGCCCGTACGCCACCACAGGGCACTGCCACTTCGGGCCCACCACGTTCATATCCGAGGTGCCGGTCTTCAGGATGAACCGCGGTTTGCCCTCCGTCTTGCGGATCGACCGGAGGAAGGCTCTCACCAGGGGATTCTTCCGGTCGCACCTGAACGCCTCTTCGTGGCCGGAAAAAGAGAATTTCACATTGGAAAATACGGTCTTGAGCTCATACTCGAACAGCGCCAGGTCAAAATCCGGAGGCAACCGCATGCTGATCTCGAGACGAACGCGGTCCTCCAGGTCGCCCCGATCCGTCTGGAATTCGAGGAGCGTCGGCAGCAACCGGTAGAACTCCTTGTCCCCACCCATCTCGTTGGCCCTGTGCACGATATCGTTCCAGAGCGCCACACCCATCTCGGCAGCCGTTGCATCCTGGCCGGCCGAATGTGTCCGTGGCGTGGATATCCCGGCACTCAGGAGCACCCGTCCCTTGTACCCGAGGGTGATTCCACGCCAACCACTCGGCTCCCCGATGATGCAGAACCTGGGTCGAACACGATCCCTGAGGAACCGCGCCCCCTTCGAGGTGGTCGCCTCCTCCTCAACCGCCCCACACACCAGGACGCGCTTGCCCGAGAGATCTTCCGGCGTGAGCCGGGCCACCGCGCAAGCAAAGGAACACAGCGGCCCCTTGGCGTCCACTGTGCCGCGGCCGTAGAGAAGGTCGCCTTCCCGGCGCACTGTGGGAAAGCCCCGGACCGTGTCGATGTGGCCCAGGAGGACGATGAGCTTCTCCCCATCCCCCGCCTCGACCATGGCGTTTCCCACCTCGTCGATGGACGTCTTCAATCCCACCGCGGCAAGGCGCTTGGTGAAAAGGCCCGCAGCTTCCTGCTCCTCCCCCGAAGGCGACCGGCACGCCACGAGGTCTCTCAACAGGGCAATCTCCTCCTCAGGACGCATCCGAAAGCACTCCCTTCACGGTGTCGGCCACCCGGTCCAGCTCCGCCTCGGTGATGGTGAGCGGCGGCAGGAATCTCAACACGGTGTTGCCCGCCAGCATGGCCAGGACACCCCGATCGGCCAGAGGGCCGAGAAACCGGCCGGCCTTCTTCTTCAGTTCCAGACCGATCATGAGGCCCAGGCCGCGCACCTTCCGGACCCCGGCCGGCTTCTCGTCCAGGATGGCGGTCCTGAACCGCTCTCCCAGGACTTCAGCCCGATCCACGAGACCCTCGGATTCGATGACTTCCAGAACCGCCAGGGCCGCTGCGCACGCCAGGGGATTCCCCCCGAAGGTGGAGGAGTGAAACCGCTCCGGCACCCCGTGCACTCGCCGGCCGCAGGCGACCACCCCCATGGGTACGCCGCCAGCCAGTGCCTTGGCCAGACAGACCATGTCGGGCTCCAGACCGAAATGCTCCAGGGCCAGAAACTTCCCCGTACGACCACACCCGGTCTGCACCTCGTCGATGACGAGGAGGGCGCCCATTTCCCGGCACCGCTGCTCCACGGCCTCGAGAAACTCCGCCTCGGCCACCCGGATGCCGCCCTCCCCCTGCACCACCTCGAGAAGCACAGCGGCCGTGGTCTCATCCACGGCGGCGCAAAATTTCTCTAAATTGTTGAAGGGTGCATGGCGAATCCCCGGGAGGAGGGGTTCGGCCGGAGCGCGGTAGTCCTTGCCCCAGGTTGCACTTAGGGCCCCGAGGGTCTTTCCGTGGTAGCCGCGCATGGCCGATACGATCCCCGGCCGACCGGTGACCGCCCGGGCCAGCTTCAAGGTGCATTCCACGGCCTCGGTGCCGGAATTGCACAGAAAGAATCGATCCAGATCGCCCGGCAATACAGACGCCAGCTTTCGGAGCAGCCGGCCGCGCACCTCGCTATAGAAGATCTCGTACGCGCTCACCAGGGTTCCGGCCTGGGCCGCCACGGACCGGGTCACGTGTGGATGGGCGTGCCCCACCAAGGCGACGCCCACCCCGGTGACGCAGTCGATGTATTCCCGGCCCTCGGAGTCCCACACCCGCGCCCCCTCTCCGCGCTCGAGGGAGATGGGGCGCTTGGCATAAACCCCGATCTCATGGCGGTCTTCCAGGTCCATCCAGTCCGGTTCCGGGCCCATGCAATCACCTCACGATGACAGTGCCGCGACCCTCAAGGGCGGCTCGCACCGGCATCTCGATGCGGGCATCACCGAAGATACACCGGTCCACACCCGCCTCCAGGGCCTCCCCCGCCCCCATCACCTTCTTCTTCATGCGCCCCCGCGCCACGGTCTTCTGTGCCCTCTCCAAATCAACCAGGGACAGGTTCTCGATGAGGCTCCCCTCGTCCTCCACGTCCCGGAGCAACCCGGGCACGTTGCTCAAAAACACCACTGTGTCGGCTCCCAGAGCCGCTCCGAGTACGGCTGCAGCACGGTCGCCGTCCACGTTGATTGCATCCCCCTCGAAGCTCGAAGCCGGCGGGGTGAGAACCGGCAGGTATCCGTGATCCAGGAGTAGCTGCACGAGATGGGTGTTCACGCGCTCCACCTTTCCGGTGTTGTCCCCCCGGAGCACCTTCCGTTTCCCCCCCTCCACGATCTTGACCACGTCCTTGCGCGGCCCTTCCCAGATCCGGCCGTCCAGGCCGCTCAGCCCCACGGCATTCACTCCCAGGCGCTGGAGCCGCTCCACGATGCCCTTGTTCATCTTGCCGCAGTAGACCATCTCGAAGATCTCGAGGGTTTTGCGGTCGGTGTATCGACTCTGGATACCCGACACCGAGGTGACGAACCGCGGAGGATGCCCTAGCTTCTCGGACACCTCGTCGGTGAAGCTGGACCCTCCGTGCACCAGCACCAGCGGCTTCTTCTCTTTCCACAGCGCGGCCACGTCCTCGCACAGGAGGTCGTAATCGATTCCCGCCGCCCCACCGACCTTGATGACGATCACGACTGACTCCTCGGTATTCCACTCATACTGGATGCAGGCCGGGAAACATGAGGCCGGCGGTCTCCTCGAAGCCGTAGGCAACGTTCATGGCCTGAACACCATTTCCAGCTGCCCCCTTCATGAGATTGTCGATGGCGCTCATGACCACCAGTCGACGGGAGGACCCGGCCCCCTTCTCGAATCCCACGTCACAGTAGTTGGTGCCCGCGAGGATCTTGAATTCCGGATAGCGGTAAACCCCGTGGCGGTCCTTGACGATGCGCATGAACGGTTCCCCGGCGTAGGCCCCGCGGTAGATCTTCCACACGGCCTTTTCGTCCAGGTCCTCATTCAAGAAGACCTGGGCGGTGGCCAGGATGCCGCGGACCGCCTCCACGGAGGTAGCCGAGAAGTGCACCTCCGGCACCCGCTTATCAAAGGTCAACTCCTGGCGGATCTCGGCCGTGTGCCGATGCCCCGTCGGAGCAAAGGACCGGTAGGCTCCGGACCGTTCAGGGTGGTGGGTGGAGAGGCCGGGCTTGTTGCCCGCAGCCGAGCTGCCCACCTTGGCGTCGATGAACACGGCCCCCGTATCCGCCACACCCGCCCTGAACAGAGGATAGAGCCCCAGGATGGACGCCGTGGCCAGGCAGCCGGCACCGCTGATGAGCCGGGCCCCCCGGATCGCCTCCCGGTGCAACTCGGGAACGCCGTAAACCGCGGCCTCAAGACGCTCAGGGCAGGCGTGGTCATGCCCGTAAAAGGACCGATAGGCCTCGGCGGACCGGAGCCGGAAATCGGCCGAGAGGTCGATGATGCGACCGGCCAGGGACCCCAGGTCCTCGATGCGGCCCTGGGCCTCGCCGTGGGGAAGGCACAGGAACAGGACGTCCACGAGTTCCAGCGCGTTCAAGGAGGTGAACTTGAGCCGCGTCCGGCTCCTCAGATTGGGGTGAACCAGATGCACGAACCGGCCCGAGTAGGTCTCGCTCGTCACGCGATCCACCTCGACCTCGGGGTGCTGGAGGAGCAGCCGCAGGACCTCGCCCCCCACGTACCCCGAGCCACCCAGAATGGATGCACGGATCATGGAGACTCCTGGTTCCTGTTCCGGGGCCGCCAGTCGATCTCACCCCGGGCAACCCCGAGGAAGTGGTCCACGATCTCTTCGTGGATGGGAACGCCGGTGACGTGGATGGAGTTCTTGAACTCCATGGTGTAGTTCACCTCGTTGACCAGCAGGCCGTCGTCCCTTTCCAGAAGGTCCACGGCCACGATGCCGCCTCCCACGGCCCTGGCCGCCCGGAGCGAGAGGTCCTGGATCTCGTCCGTGACCGGGCAGTTGGAGGTGACCGCTCCCCGTGCCGTGTTGGTGATCCAGTGCTCAGAGGTGCGGTAGATGGCGGCCACCACCCTGTCGCCGATGACAAAGGCACGGATGTCCCGGCCGGGTTTCTCGATATACTCCTGGATGTAGTAGATGGAGTGGTGATAGGAACCGAGAACCTGCTTGTGCTCCAGCAACGCCTCGGCCGATTCCAGATCGTTGATGCGGGCGATGAGCCGGCCCCAGGATCCCACGGCGGGTTTCAAGACCACGGGGTACCCGAACTCCTCGATGGCGGCTATAGCCGATTTCGGTGTATAGGCGATGGCCACCCTGGGCGTCGGCACGCCATGGTGCGTCAGCGCATTGGTTGTCAGGAGCTTGTCCCCGCACACCCAGGCCACGGCGTGGTTGTTGACGGTGGGGATGCCCTGGGTATTCAGCACCTTCAGCGTGTGGAGGGCGCGAGAGTGGTTGATGCAACGTTCCAGGATGCAGTCGTACTTCGGAAACGAGTTGCCGTTCAACCACAGGACCAGGTCTCGATCGTCGATCTTGTCGATGGCGACGCCCCGCCCCCGCAGCGCTTCAAAGATGAGTTTTTCGTCCTTGCGGATGAGTGAGCAAAGGACTCCGATCTTCGGTTCGTTCATGGTTTCACGGGGTGAACGCGCAGGTCACTCGCCCCAGTCCTCCTCCTCCTCGGGGGCCTCCTGGACCTCGGGCGGATCCAGCGTGATGATCTCAAGCTCCACGCCGCATTCCGGGCACTCGATGATCTCCCCCTCCTCCGCGCCGTCATCGAAGACGATTTCAGCGTCACAGCTCGGGCAGCTCGCAGACATTTCGAACCTCCAGGTCAAGCACCTTTGATTCCGCAGAGATCCGTTTTTCTCTGATCCAACCGCAACTAGAGTCTGGGCCGGAGTTTTTCAAGGAAAAGATTCCCGGCCGGTCCGGAATGTCAAGAATCTCCCGCACCGGCCGGCGATTTTTCCGCTCCGCGAGAGTGTATCCACAGGCTGTCAAGGCAGGAAGTTCGGGATGTCGTCCGCACTCGGCCGGCCGTCCGGGCCGAGCGAGATCAGCTGGTACGTAACCGGATTGTAGTAGGTGCCGTCCTTCTTCTTGCGCGCCTCGACCACCAGGCGCTTCCCTTCCCGGTTGACCACCGTGAAGCGCTTGCCGTAGGCGTTTAAGGGAATGTAGACCAGCGGATTGCCGTATCCGTCGCACGATTCCGATAGCTTGTCGCCGTCCGTGTCTGAGACCTTGACGAGACCGAGCTTGAACAGCGAGCGCGCGTCATCGGTGCCACGAAGCGCCCGGAGCAGGGTCTCAGCGCATTCGTTGACGTTGTCGGCGCCGCCTTTCTTGCCCTTCCAGGGATCGAGGCGCGCAAGTTCAGCATGGGTCGCCGGTGGAATCCGGTCAAACTGGCCCTCGAACATCTCGACGAGAGCCGGAACCAGGCGCTCGACCTGGTCCATCGTCTCGCGCATCCGATCGACCCGTGCGCGCGCGTCTTTCGGCAGCTGCGCATAGAGTTCGTTGACCGTGCGGCGGAGTTTCGTGATCTCACGGTCGCGCCCCGCGAGCTGGTGCCTCTCCCTCTCTTCCACATCACGCGCGCGCGCCTCGAGTTCACGGCAGCGCATCCTCTGCTCCATGGCCTCGTTCCTCGCCTCCATCAGCCGCCGGTCGGCCGACGAAAGCCTTTCATACAGTTCGTCGATCTTCCGCTGCGCATCCTTCTGCTGTGCCTGCAGCCTGTCCTCCATCTCACGGATGCGGTGTTCGAAATAGGCTTCTTGCTTCTTGGTGTCGTGCTCGAACTGCTTCTTCATGTGTTCGATGTGTTCCTCCGCGGCGCGAAGCTTGTACTTCAGCTCCTCGTTCTCTTGACGGAGCTTTTCCTGCGCCGGGGCCGTGGCGCAGAGAAGGGCGAAGAGGATGGCGAACCGGATCATGGTGGTTGCTCCTTTACATGGTGTATTGCGAAAGCGAGAGTCTCTTCAAACCGTCTTTTATCCCTATCAGGTTCTATCTGCAGGAGCCGACAAGACCAGGCTTCGGGGACCCCCGACTCTACCACAATCAGGAACTGTCGTGTGAGCAGCCCGAGGGACAGGTAGGGGAAGAAACCTCGACCAAGGTTGTTACACCCTACTCCTTCTTCTTCACCTTGCACTCCAGGCAGCCTGTTCCATCCCCGCCCTTGCCGGCAGCATAGACCTGGATCATCACCCGGTTTCCTGGAGTAGGATCGGGAAGTTGTAAAGTGGCGACAAACCTGCCCTGCACCACCGGGACCTTGATGGCCGCAAGGGTGCGATGGTTCATGAGGGCGTTGTTGCGGGCCAGAGCCGCCTCGGCGTCGGAATCCTTCTGGTCGGGCGAGACCTTTTGGAGCCTTTCTCTGGGTTTATGTCGGGGCAGCTCCAGGCTGATCCAGGCTGTCCCCTCGGCCAGAGAGTCCACCTTTCCTTTGACCTGGACGGCTGCACCAGGTAGCAGCTCCCCCACCGGCGCGAGGGTGATCCCGGTCCCCGGGTAGCGGATCTTCAGGGCTGGATCGCCGAAGAGGGTGTACTGGGAGCGACCCAAGCGTAGCATCTCCGCCTCGGTTCTTTTGCGCTTGTTTACTCCGTTCAACATACCCAGGATCATGGCCAGGTCCTTGCTGTGGAGCCGGGTGGCCAGGTTTTTTTTCACGGTTTGCAACAGGTCACCCAGGCGGGGTATGCGGTCGGTGAAGAAAGTCTGCAGGGTGGCCACCGTGACCAGCAGATTCATCTGCTCGGAGACGGGGCCGGAGGAAGCGACCACTCCCACCGGTCCGCGGGGGTTGAGGCAGAGCTCCCCTGCCATGCAGAGCTTGCCCCGGTCCAGGGCGATGGTGCCGGAGAGGCAAGTGAGGGCGAAATAGACTCCCCGGAGGGATCTGATGTTCAGGGCGACGGCGTCCTCGGCAAGGAAGGTATCGTAGGATCGCTTGCGCCAGGTGAAAGAATCGTAGCTTCGGATATTGCCATGTCCGATATAGAAGGCGGCGAAGAATCCCTTCTCCAGGCCGGCTGCCACCTGGCGGCGAAAGCCGGAAGGGGCGAAGAAGTAGTGCGACGAGGGGGAACTGTAGATTGCTTCCAGGTCATAGAGGGGAGGAACGTACCGGTCCACCTGCTTGCGGGCGATGTTCTCCAGCATTCGCTCCAGAAGGGCACCCAGCATCTTGTTGCCGCCCCGGGTACCGAAGCGGCCCAGGCCGGCCTGGATGAAGACCCGCCTGGCCAGGGGGCCCGGAGACCTGTGTTGTTCGTACTCCCGGATCTTGACAAGTACCGCCTGGAGCTGGGCCGGTGTGCGGCATGGGATACGGCCGACAGCAATCTCGGGTTGACCGTCTCCGTCCAGGTCGCCATACGGGGCGTCCACGGCGTAGGGTTGTCGGTCTTCCTCGCCCTTGGGGTGGTAGCGGAGGGGGGGCAGGGTAGCCAGGGTGTCAAAACGGCGGGCCGGCGTGGCGTAGGGGCTCCCGCCATAGCCTTCCATACGGGGCCGGGCTTCCCCGACCAGGAGCAGGTAACGCAGCCGGCCCTTGCCGGTCTGCTGCAAATAGGTCCGGATCGCCTCGGGGTCGGGCTGACCCTGCGAATAGGTCTGGTAGATATCTTCCAGGGCGACTGCCCGGGCCGAGCCCAGGTCCAGTTTTCGCCAGGCCAGATGGGCCGCCAGGATCGGTAGGAGCTGCCGGGGGGCCAGGGCCAGAAAGGCGGTCTCGCCGGCCGGCCCAGGCGCCACCGGGGCCGCCACCCGGAATATCCGCCTGGGTTTGAGCAGCCCCTCCCTGGTGGCCAGCAAAACCCGGTGCTTTCCATCCGGCAGGTGGATGGCCAGGGCGGTGCCGCTGCGGGTCTGTCGCCGACCGGTCCAGAGGAGTCTCTTATCGACCACGTGGTAGGCCAGGAAGGGGGTCCGGGGTAGCCCATGCAGAAGGAGAAGTCCCGGGCCCTTCTTCTTCAGGAAGGAGGTGCAGCCGTTGTTCCAGGGGCGTACCGCCTTGAGAGCCAGGGCAATGCGGGTTTCCCGGGAGAGAGAAACCGTGAGCCGGCATTGCCCCTTTTCCACACCATCGGCCTCCTGGTCGTACGGGATCATGATCCGCCCTCCAGGTGGGAGGGGAATCTTCCTGGTCCTCCTGGGAGTTCTGACTTCCAGCGATCCCGGCAGGTCCCGGACGTGGTCGACACCCACTTCCACGGCGATTTTCGGTTTCCCGTCGGGAAACAATGGGGCCCATTTACGCAGGAAGCGAGACCACTTCAGGGTGAGGGTGGTCCCGGTGGACTCCTTCCGCTGGAATACTAGGTGGCAAATATTCCGGCCCGGATCCTCTTCCTTTGGGGGAGAGTCTTCGGGCGGCGGGGGTGCCGGTGCCAGGGCGGCACCTTGATCGGTGTCAAACGCCAGGTGGTATATATTGGTGTTGGTGTAGAGGCACCGGGTTTCGGTTGAAAAGAACAAAATGCCATCCCCGGGACCGAACCAGCCGTCGCCACCGTCTTCCACCAGGAGGGGAACGCGCCTGTCCTGGAGCAAGAGAGCAATCCTGTCGGCTTTCACTCCCTCCGTCCTGGCCTCCGGCAGCCCGGCCACGGCCTCCTTCAGATCAGTGTAGGTCAACTGAACCAGACCGTACCCATCGACCTGAATGCACCAACAGCCTTTCTGGGCGATGGCGGGGGTGGTGAAGCCGTACAGGGAGAGGATCAACAGAAAGCGTACTGTCTGGAGCATGGTTACCTCGCCAGTTACGTCGATTACCCTAGATCAGAATCTGCGGTCAATAATACCTGTAAAAAACAGGAAGGAGACCCGGCCATGTGGTCTGACTACCCATGACGGCGGATCAACATCCATCGGGTTCATCCGTATATTGTGTGTCCACCCGATATAGCACGTCTGGAATTCTGGTCTACTCAACAAACGTATAGTTCAGATTGTATAATGAAACCACCAGGGGATGGGGACGGGTCAGATGATCACAGGTCGGGCCAAGGCATCCCGGATTCCATGACGAGTTTTCGTACATGTATCCCGAATGTCCGTGGAGATAGCATGGGTATTTTTTGATTTTCCAAAAAACGAACCAAACGATGATGCGCCACTCCTCTCCGGCCTTGACATCGGGCCATTCCACGCATACCGTTCTTGATGAAATCGCAAACGGCGTTGAATAATTCGATTGGCATGAGGAGTGACATGAAATCCATCATCGGAGACCGCAAGAGAATCCTGGTCCGGCAGACCAAGGAATGGGGAGAGATCCTCACCGGGTTCGAGACCCGAAATAGATTCGATCTCCTGGACGAGGAGGGCAACCGGATCGGAAACGCCGCCGAGGAAGGAGGCGGTCTCGGCACCGCCCTGCTCAGGAACTTCCTGGGCAAGTGCCGCGCCTGCAAGATCCACATCTACGACGTGGACGGAAACAAGGTGGCGCTCGGAGACAAGCCCTTCCGGTTCTTCTTTCACCGCATGACCGTCTACGACGGCTCGAAGAAAGTCGGCGCGATCCAGAGGAAGTTTGCCATCCTGAACCGGGATTTCATGGTGGAGGGCCCGGACGGCCGGGAGCTCCTCTTGATCCGGAGCCCGCTCTGGAAGATCTGGACCTTCAAGCTCCTCCAGGGAGACAAGGAGGTCGGGCGCATCTCCAAGAAGTGGAGTGGGCTGCTCAAGGAGGCCTTCACCGACGCGGACTCCTTCGGGGTGGAGTTCTCCCACCCCAACCTACCCGACGAGGTGAAGCAGCTCCTGGTGGTGGCGGTTTTCCTCATCGATTTCGTTTGCTTCGAGAAGAGCAAGTAGGGCCAGTGCATCGAATCGGAGAAATCGGAGAGAAACGAGTTGGCTTCGATCTTCATCTGCCACAGCAGCGAATGCATGGACTGAATGGGTAGTCATGATTCATGGCAGTCAACCAAGGTTGAATTTCATTGCATGAAAATGAGCCCCATCGAGCCAAAAACCACCCGTGAAATTGGGATCCCAGGCCCCGGAAACCTCTGACAACGGCAGCCTCGCCAGTGGCATCGGCAGGGGCTATTCGAGGAGGCCGGCTTCCTTGTGTCTGGCGGCGATCCGGTCCGCCAGTGCGTCGAGTTCGGCGAGCATTTCCGGCTGGGGATGGCCCTTCGATACCACGGGATCGAGAAATTCCGCTTTCAGCGACGACAGCAATTCTCCCGCTTTCCTGATTGGCCCCGGCGACCAGCCGTAGGAGCCGAAGGCCGTGACAAACTTTGCCTTGGGTTTGAGATGATCGATCAGAAAGGCGGCGAACACAGCGTACGGATGCAGTGCAGACATGACGACCGAGGATCCAAGGGCAATCGTGGCCGCATCCACCAGGGTCCGGGAGAAATAGTTGAGCGGCAGGCCGACCAGGTCGAACAGCTTCACCTCGATGCCGCGCTTCCCGATCGCCTCCGCCAGGTGCTCGGCCATGATGCGAGTGCTTCCGTGCGTGGAAACGTAGGTGATCAGCGCAAGATTGTGCGGCCGGCCACGTACCCAGTCCTCGTAAAGGTCGAGGATCTTCTGCGGCCGGTCATGAACTGGCCCGTGGCTGGCACAGATGTAATCGAGGTCGAGCTCATTGATACGGTCCAGATGCTTGCTGATGATCTTGGAAAACGGCATCATGATTTCGGCGTAATACTCCTTGGCCTCCTTGAAAACCACGGGATTGTCGCCTGCGAAGAGCTCATCGCCAAAGGAGTAATGTGAACCGAACAGGTCACAGCTGAAGAACACCCTGTCCTCGGGAACATGGACCGCTGTGGTTTCGGGCCAGTGCACCCACGGCACATGCATGAACCGCAGGGTTTTATTGCCCAGAGATACCTCTTCGCCGTCCTTCACCACCTGAAACCGGTCGTCACCCACCGAGTGCAGGTCCTGCAGCATCTCCCGTGTCTTCTGCAGGCAGAGCACCCTGGCCGCAGGATATTTCCCCAGTACCTCCGGAATGGAACCGGAATGATCCTGCTCGGCATGATTACAGATGAGGTAGTCGATGGCATCGACGTCTTCCAAATTGCTGAAGAGGTCGGACTTTTTATCGGGATCCACACTGTCTATGAGAGCGGTCTTTTCCGACCCGACCACGAGATAGGCGTTGTAAGTGGTTCCGCACGGCAGCGGCATCAGTGCATCGAACAGTTCGCGGTCCGGATCAAGCGCTCCGACCCAGAAAATATCCTCAGTGATCGCTCTCTTGCTCACGGTATCCTCATCTTTCTGAACTAATGAATCCTGATGGCCTATTTAGTTCCTGTTGCGGAATACAAATCCAACAGAATCGTTGGAATTTTGAGGT
>CAZAKZ010000136.1:0-14479 GCA_964485695.1 uncultured Planctomycetota bacterium
ACCGCCCCTGGAGGACTACGGGCCTGGACGGGTCCGGTTAAATGGATACCCCCGTTGCCCGCTTAATTGTCCGCCAGCAGGACGCTCTCCGTCAGGTGGGCGGCATTGCTCGTGGCCAGGGCCACCAGGGACACATCCCGTCCCGCCTCCAGGGTCACGGGGGTGAGGGAATAGAGCACCGATCCCGGATTCCCCGCCGGGGTCAGGTGCAGGGACTGACCGGAGCCGGCCGGCACTTCCACGTACGGGGAGACCTTGCTGAAGGCGATATCCCGGATCAGGGGGGGGCCGGAGACGCTGTTCAGGTAGAGGTCCAGAACCTGGCCAGAGATGCCCCGGGCCGCGTGGTGCAGGCGTAACCGTGCCATGGCCGGAGTGGGGGGGAACGGGCCGTTCGGGTCCTGCACCACGGACAGGGTGGGGATCGGGTTGGCCACGCTCGGCTCCAGGAGGAATTCAGTGGAGTCCGAGGCAAAATTCGCCCTGAACGCTGCCGAGGCCACGGTGGTGGTGGATCCCGTGGCGGTCACCACCAGGGTATGGTCACCCGGAGCCAGGTGCACGTACGCCCCCGGGTAGCCCGCGTTGCCGAGGTAGGTGAGGCTCGGCGATACCGCGTCGGTGCTCAGGGCGCCGTCGATCTTGAAGGTGAGGGCCCCTTGGGTGGGCGCGGCATGTCCGGTGCGCACGCGGGAGAGCAGTCGGCCGTCGGCGGCTTCCTCGAAAACCAGGACCGACGGCGCGGAGTCGCCCTTGCCCAGGGAACCCTGGGCGGTTCTCAATCCCAGAAACGCCACGGTGTAGATGCCGTATTCCGCAGGCACCAGGTCGGCCCGGGCCAGGACCTGGCGGCTGGACGCATCCAGCACCTCGAAGATGTCGGTGCGGTCGGCGGGGCTCTTCAGATCCACGAGCAGAGCGTCCGGCGGCGTGGGTGTCGGGCTGGACCCGAGAAAGACCAGCCCCTTGAGCTCGTTCGGCACCGTGCCGTTCACCTGCAAGTCGATGGGGCCCGCGTCCGGGCCGAGGTGCAGGACGTCGATGGCAAAGGTGTCCGGGTCGGCCAGGAACGGCCCGTCGGTATGGAGAACGGCCGTGAGACCGGTCGCCGGCCCGGTCACCGCCACGGTGTAGTCAAAAGCGCCCGCAAAGGTGACGGGGCCCTGGACCCGGGGCAATCCCCCGGCCCGGATCTCCAGGTTCCGGGTGCCGGCATAGGCCGGTATGAAGGGCGAGGATTCACGAAACGCAACCCCCGTGGCCTGGACCACGCCGTCGAGGCGAATCTCCAGGGGCCCGGCCGCGGGGGAGGCGTTGAGGATCCGGAACCGGCTCTGGGCCGCCAGGCCGTGGCCCGTGTAGTCGTCCCAGATCCGCAGTTCCAGGGCGTTGTCCTTGTTGACCACGGCCAGGGTCAGGTCCCGGCGGGAGGCCGCCTCGAAGGCAAAGGGGCCCAGGCGCCGCTGGCCGCCGCTCGACTCTCGCACCGTGAACCGGAGGAGGCCTGCGTCGATGGTGATCCAGTCCGGCACCACGTTCTGGCCCATGTAGCCCGCGCCGGTGATGGCCTTGGACCCCTCGATATCGAGATCGAGTTTCGGGGCGTCAGGAGAGGCGTGCAAGAAAGTCACCCGCGCCTTGCCCTCGGGCGCCTGGCCGTCGGGATCGATGGTCTGCACCAAGTCGATGTTCCGGGCCGACTTGCTTCCGACCAGGATGAAGGTCTGCTCGTCGCCGTTCTCGATGTCCACCCGATAGGACGCCAGAAGCTTTCCGCCCTCCCAGATATCCAGGTATCGATCGCCGGAGAGCATACGGATGTAGTCCGACATCTCGAACCGGCGCAGCTTCGCGTGGACGAAGCCGTCCACCACGAAGGTGAGCCTGTCCACGTCTGTGGCCGCGTGGAAGAACCGGACCTCGGTGGCGTGGTGGGAATGCCGGCTGTGAATCCTGCATGCCAGATGCAGGGCGACCCCGGCGATGAATACCGCGATGAGGAAACGGCGCATGATGAAACCTCGCTTGAACACCCCGGTGGCTTGGACGGCTATGCGGCTCAAGCTATTGTACCTCCGGAATTCGGAGGAGGGGCAAAAAAAAATCCTAATTGGAGAGTCATGAATCGAGACGTCCGGTTTGCCCTCAGATTTCGTCGTCCCGGAACAACTTGACCCGGTAGATTGCCGACTTGGACATGAAGGTCTTCATCAGCATCCCCCAGCGCCAGGAGGGCCAGTATTTCGAGGTTTTCCCGAGCTTCAGGGCCTCCTTGGACAGCTCTCCCCGCACGGGCCGGTCAGCGATGCCGAGCTTGTTCTCGAGGATCTCCTCGAAGAACCGGGCGTGGCTCCTTTTTTCCAGGTCCGGGACCAGGAGGATCTTCCGGCCGCTCCGGGTGAGGGCCACGACGTGGAAGCGGTTGCGGGTGTAGTGACCGTAAGCGGTGCTCCCGGCCCTCCTCTGTTTGATGCAGTAGAGCTGATCCAGGTCCTCCGCGGACATCTCCTTCGTGGCGGGTACTAGGTACCGGCGATGCCGTACCCGGATCTTCTCTTCGTCCGCCTCTACCACGGTGGTGCTAGTCAACAGGG
The DNA here is from genome assembly GCA_964485695.1 of uncultured Planctomycetota bacterium. Taxonomy (GTDB): domain Bacteria; phylum Planctomycetota; class JAFGQW01; order JAFGQW01; family JAFGQW01; genus CAZAKZ01. The sequence continues at coordinate 2,595 of CAZAKZ010000136.1, forward strand.
CCCAGACGAGGAGTGCGAGGAGAGCCAGGAGCGAGAGATTCACGAGGCAGTACAGGCCCAGGCCGATGTGGCCGAGGGCCATCAGGGCGAGGGTGACGGCCAGGGAAGAGCCGAGGGGGACGATCACCGCGGTGACGGCCAGGCGGATGCGCTGCCGGGTTCTCCATCGGTGCACCAGAATCAGGCGGCCCCCTTCCTCCCGGAGGGTGGTGGTAGAGGGGAGAGTGGCCTCATCGGCGGGGGGAGGAGAGGAGGTTTCGGATTCACAGGTGGGGCACCAGGCGCGGTCTCGATCCGGCGAGGGAGGTTTGTCGGGGATCGTCGAGCCGCATTTCTCGCACGTCGTGGCCATGGGTTTCTCCTCTGTATGGGTTCAGGGAGAAAAGCTGACTTCCATTCTCGAGGACCCTGTGGATATTTCAAGAAAAGTGGGTAGGAATCCGGGACAGGGCCGCGACCGCCGGGGGGGAGATGTCAATCCTCCGAACAAACGACCGGATTGCGAAGCGTCCCGAGGCCCGAATCGAACTCGATCCCGATGACATCGCCGCACCGGATAGCCTCCGGAAATACGGCGGTGGTGCCGAGAAAGAGGCCCCGCACCTCATCGTTCCGCAATGACCGGTGGTGGAACAGGTGACGGGTCAGGTTTTCCAGGGAGTGCGCCATGTGGTTCTCGCCGGTCTTCAGGGGGCCGGAGTCCATGAACACCTCGCCGTCCCGGTGGATGCAGCACCGGACGGCAATTTCCGCGAGGTCGAGGTCCGGGTCGTCGGCGGTGACGAATACCGGGCCGAGGGCCGCGAGTCCGTCCTGGACCTTGGCGTGGAAGAGGTAGAGGGGGTTCTCGGTCTCCCAGCCTGGATCCGAGAAGTCGTTTCCCCCGGAAAAGCCGATGAGGCGGGGTGTCCCGTCGGGATTCCGCATGAAATAGGCCACCACCTCCGGTTCGGGGGCCGGCCGCTTGGCCAGGGTTGCGATCTCCAGGGCTCCGCCGTGGGGGACCGCCTGATGACCGTGCCCCTTGTAGAAGATCTCGGGCTTGGCGCCCATGGCCCCGGCCTCGGGTCGGCCGCCCTCCACACCGGCGCGGTACATCGTCTCGTAGAAGTCGATGGTGCGGCCCCAGTGCGCCGAGGCATCGGCGTCGCGCGCGTCCGCGCTTCGCCGGTGGGTGACGCCGGCGCCGAAGAGCTGGAAGGCCCATGGATTGTCGGGAGCGTCCACGGGCGGCAGGAAGACCAGGTCGCCCTCCCTGCCCCCGGTCCAATCCGGCTCCAGGACCTCGAAATCACCCAGACTCTCGATGATCCCGTCCGTGGCGGGATCGGCCGCGCGGGCGCGCACGAGGGCGAATACGGAATCGATGCCGGGCAGGCCCGCGGTGATGTTCAGGATCGAAACGCCATCGGTGCGGACCCGTCCCAGAAGGCGCTTCTTCCGGCGCCGGTCGTAGAGCTGCACCCACCTCATGGGGTCTCCGCCATCTTCTTCACCTTCTCTTCCAACGCTTCCGGGAGAGCAAGAGTCGGATTGGGCAGCGAGAACGTGGATACCGGTGTGGAGTGGGTGACGGCGGCCACGATGCCGGCGTTGCCGGGGATGCCGCCGGCGTTGCTGCCCTTCTCGCCCACGAAAGGGAGGTGGATCTCGGCCGCCACGGTGGCGCCGTTGACGTATTTGACGCCGGGTGCCTCCTGCTCGAAGACTTGCATCTCGTTCACGTCGTTGGTCACCAGAGCCGACGAGAGGCCGTACTCGGTGGCGCCCAACATGGCCAGCGCCTCCTCCACGCCCTGGGAATACGGCAGCAGGGTCACCACCGGTGAGAAGGCCTCTTCGGTGAGGATGGGCGCCGCCGTCGACGGGGACGCGTCCCGATCCCAGTCGAACTCCATCCATCCCAGGGCCGGCGAGACGAAATGTCCCTCCGCGTATTCCCCTCCGGCCAGCACCTTCCCCGGCAGCAGTGTTTCCTGCCAGAACGCATCGCCGTATCCGAGGTGGGTGACGTACTTGTCCACGGCGTCCTGGTTGATCAGCGGGCCCATGTCCACTCCTTCACGGCCGCCGTACCCGATCTCGGTCATGTCCAGGAGTCGGGTCAGATCCTCGGAGAACCGGTCAAGCAGCGACCGGTGCACGATGACCTTGGACGCCGACACACACCGCTGGTTGGTGGTGAGGGTGACGCTCTTCCAGGCCGCCTTCAGAGCCGTGGCATAGTCACAGCGATCGGAGATGATGAGGCCGTTCTTGCCGCCCAGTTCACCGAAGAAGAGCTTGTCGTAGAAATCAGGATGGCTGGTGACGTGGCGGAGATGCCGGCCCACCGCCGAGGAGCCGGTGAAGAGAACCACGTTCACGTCCGGGTGCAGGGCCAGGGGCTCCCCCGCCGCCGGGCCGTCCCCGAACACCACGTTGAGGACGCCGGGTGGAAATCCGACCTCTTCCGCCATCTTCGCGTACTCCGCCACCAGCTCCGGCGCGTCCTCGGACGGTTTGACTACCACGGTGTTTCCGTAGATCAAGGCCGGCGCTGCTTGCCACCCCATGGGGATCATGGCCGGGAAGTTCCAGGGACCGATGACGGCGGCCACACCGCGGGGCTTTCGAATCGTGTAGGTCTTCTTTCCGGGCACCGACGAGGCGAACACGTCACCCTGAGACTCCCGAGCATGGGCCGCGTTGTAGTCGATGGACAGGTTGGCGAAAAGAATGTCGCCCTTGCCCTCGGGAAGCGGCTTGCCCATGGTCTCGGTGACGAGGCGGCCCAGGTCGTCCAGCCGCTCCGCGGCCCGCTTTGCCCACGCCTCCAGCAGCGCCGCCCGCTGGCCCATGGAGAGCGCCGACCAGGCCGGATACGCCTCGCGCGCCGCGGCCACGGCCTCTTCCACGCTGGACGCGGTGGAAGCCGTGGTGGTGGAGATCTTCTTCGTCCTGGCCGCGGGATTGAAGCTGTCGAGGGTGGCGGCGGCCAGGGGATGCCACTTGCCGCCGATGTAATTGCCGAATTGATGGTCGTAGGCCCTGGGTTCCATGGTCATCCAATCTTCCAGTCGAACTGAATCGATGCGTCCAGCCGGACGCAGTCGGGTATCACGCCGTGGTCGGCGCTCGTCACCGCATCCATCCGGGCCGCCGGTGCAATGCGTCGTCGGCGGCGTTCCATGGTCTTCAGTCTCGAACGTGCGAGGCGGGCGCGTGATTGAGTCCAGTTCGGTCCCATGTGCCTCGGCCGGCCCGCGGTCTGGGATCCGGGGTCCATCAGGTCGAGGCGCCGCTTTCCGAAGTCGAGAAAGAGGACGTCGCCGGTGCGCAGGTAGAGGAGCCCGCCTCCGGCCATGGCCTCGGGCGTCACGTGGCCGAAGGCGGGCCCCCGGGTCACGCCGGAGAAGCGCCCGTCGGTGACCAGGAGGCTCACGGCCCGGAGGCGGCGGTTGCTGTTTACGTGCTGCATGGGCGTGAACATCTCTGGGAGCCCGAAGGCACGGGGCCCCTGGCCCGCGATGACGAAGGCGACGCCGAGACCGCCGCGGTCGAGAAGGTCCTCGACGAGGGCGCGACGTGTCCTTCCCCGCCCGCCCAGGGCGACCAGGACGTCCTTCCGTAGCCCGGCCGCCAGTGCCTGAAGAGGCGCCTCCTCGTCCAGGAGCACGGTGCAGGCCTCGTCCTCGTTCTCGAAGTAGACGACGGCGTACGGCCTCCGGTCGAACCGCTCCACCTCATCCTGTGTCATGCCACTCACCTTCACCACTGCCGACGAGAAGAAGTTGCCCTGGAACCGGTCGACCCCCGAGGTGTCTCGCAGCGGCTCGGCCGAGAGCACCGCGGAGCGCGGTGGCCCGAGGCCCCGGATGCGGTGTCGCCACGACGCCCCGGTCACCGTGGGCGCGTTCAGGTCCATGTCGACGCCGGCGCTCTGCAGCACCCGGAAGACCGACTCGATCCCTCTGTGGCGGCCCGTTCTCCGCTCTCTGGCAAACCGGAAGATGTCCCGGCCTTGCCGGAGATCGTACCGGAGCAGGTCGGGAATGGGTCGGCGCTCCTTGAAGGCGAAGAGATCGTCGACGGAGAAGTCGTAGCCCGCGTAGTTCATGGCGGCCACGAGGTGCAGCACCAGGTTGGTGGAGCCGCCCAGTGCGCTGTGGACCCGGACGGCATTACCGAGGTTTTGCTCCACCAGGCGGGTGACACTGCGCTCGGGCCGGGCCACGAGGCCGCAGAAGTCGTGCATCAGGGTCTTGATCTTCGCGGTCGAGGGCGGGGCGCAGAGAAGTTCCACGGCCGGGTGCACCAGGCCGAGAGCGGCCAGGACAAAGCGGGTGGAGTTGCCCGTACCGTTGAAGCCGCACATGCCGCCGAGCGGGTGGCCGGTGGCCGCGGCCAGGGCCTCCTTCAGCCGTGCCTTCTCAAGCCGGTGAATCACCCCGGCGGCTTCTGCCCGGTGCAGAATACCCTGGAACGCCTGGTTGGTGGTGCAGAGCAGCACCGTGTCCAGGGTCTCGCGAATCTCACCTGCCAGATCAGGGTGTCCCCCGGTGAGCGCTTTCTGAGCCACGGCGTGGAGGTCACGGCGGACGTCCGCCGGCAGCGTCCCGCCGCGCATCACGTGGACCGGGGCGAATACGGACGCCACCGGGGCTTCGCCCCGGCGGCGCCGGAGGCGGTCCAGCATCAGGAGGCCGCACAACACGGCCATGGGCGTCTTGTCGCAGCCCTGCACCACCACGGCAGCGTGGTAGGCGTGGGCTTCCATCTGGGTCACCACCGTATCGGCGGCCTGGTTCCGGGACAGGAGGGAGTAGCTCATGCCCATGGTGCTCTGGGCCGTGCCGTCGCACACCGTGGGCAGCCCGAAGGCAAAGGGAACGCCGCCCCGGCGCCAGATCTCCGCGGCCATGCACTCCACGGTCTCGGGGTCGGAGAGGTGCGCGACGTGGTCCCGGGAGCCGTGGATGATAGCGACGCGCGGGGCGTTCCGGGTGAGCCTTCGCACCACCTCCGCGGCCGAAACACGGCTACCCCGGGCTCGTTCCAGGAGCCGGACCACGGCCGGTGCTTCCAGGGACCGGCCCTGGACCTGATCCTGGTAGGGATTGGGCCCCTTCAGGGGCTTGAGGTGTCCTGGTCGCGGGCCGGTCATGTGAGCCACGCCCGTGCCACCACGGGGCATCCGGTGGCGCCGTGGATCTTCACCAGGGCAGTCTGGAGCAGGAAACGCTTCCTCGAGGCCTCGGGAATCTCGTGCAGGTGCACCAGGGATTCGACGATGAGCTTTTCCTTCAGGGCCTGGTGGACCGCGTGTCGCGGGAGGAGTGGATCGAAGATGTCCACGGTGAGGGAGTCGGTGCCCACCACGCGCAGGTTCTCGAAGCCGGCCAGGAACGCGCCGGCTTCGGCCGTGAATCCCGGGATCGCCTCGGGGGGGAAGGGGCGGCCCGAGAGGCGCCAGAGTTCGGCGCCGGTGCGGACGACCACGGCCGACATGGCCCGTAAGGCGTCCGCATGGGGCTCCAGGTGGGCCACGTCGACGGTCCTCAGCATACGAATGGAATCGACCTCCTGGGCCTCGTCCGCGTCCGCCAGGTCGATGACCACGGCCTCGTTGAACTCGTACTCAGGACCATACGCCTCCACGCCCAGCGCCTTCAGCTCTGGATTCTGGTGGTTGGGGGCGTCGGCGTGGGGCACGAAGACGTGGTCGCCCAGACGATGGAGGTAGTGCTCGATGCCGGTGTCCTCGATGCGGGACACCACCTCCCGGGCGATGTCCGGGTCGCCTGGGAAGACCGGCGTCTCCGTCCCCACGGTCAGGGTGAGGTCGATGACGTAGACGGTTCGGCCGCCGATGTTCACGGCAATTCCGGGCATGGTTTCCTGTCCTCGCGGGCCGGATTTTCCGTTTGTGGTAGCCGGCCATTGTAACAGCTGAGGAGAACCCATGCATCACGAGGTTGCATTTCCGTGCCGGAGCGCCGAGAATGGGACCCGGGCAGATCGGAAAAAGGGATCTGCGTCCTCGAAGGGAGGCCATGGACATGGGAATCCCTCATCGCATCGTTGCGGTGGCGTTGGTTCTCCTCGTATCAATTCCGGCCGCCACCTCTCAGCGCAAGAAGAGCAAGAAGGACAGGGCGTTCCTGCGCGGCATCTGCTACACCTCGCACGCGGCCGGCGCCCAGTCCGAGAAGAGCGTCGTGGCCTGGGTGAAGAAGAACCGCATCAACCTCGTGGTCATCGATTTCTTCGTCATCGCCTACAACTACGACTCCATCCCCTTCAGCAAGATCGCCCGGCTGGTTAAGCGCCTGAAGAAGGAGGGCGTCACGGTCCTGGCCGACTACCGTCCCTCCACCGCACCGCCGGGCAAGGGCTTTCGCGGCCAGGCCCCGGACCTGTGCCTGAGCGATCCCACGATTCGCGAGAACATCATCGGCTGGGGTATCCACCTCCTCGACCGGTGCCCCGGCTTCGACATCCTCACGGTCTACAACCCTCTCCCCCGGTTCGAGCGCAACCGGAACTGTCCCAAGTGCAAGAAGAAGGGCGAGCGGGCTCTGCTCGTGGAGTTCTTCAAGGAGTGGTCCCGGGTGCTGCGCAAGAAGCACCCCGGGGTGAAACTGGGGGCGGTGTTCCCGGCCGATGCATCGCTCTACAGGAGCCTCAAGGGATCTCTGGACATGTTCTGTCCCTTCTGCAGCCTCATCGCCCCCCGGGGGAAGGAGAGCTGCGGCCCCGGCGTCATGAAGAAGGTGGCCGGCCAGATGAAATCCCTGCGCAAGATCGGCCCCGTCATCCCCCTGGTGAAGCTCTACTGGAAGCAGGCCACCCGCAACACCACCGGGGACATCCTCCACGCCATGGACGAGGCGAAACAGTGCGGCCTGGACGGCTTCTTCCTCTGGTACCGCTCCCTCATCACCGGCGACGTCGCCCGCGTGACGTCCTTCAAGCTGCCGCAGTATGACCTGGAGAAGATCTGCGAGAAGTACCGTGAACTGGCCGGGGTGCGCCCCCGGAAGAAGCGGCGGTGAGGGAAAGCAGCCTGTGGATAGAGACGCTGAGGAGCGACCCGAGCACTGCGGCGCCAATCGCTCGCTACTTCGTGATCGTGAAGGCCTGTAGTGGTTCAGGGACTTTCATCGACGTATCCAGGGCCATGAGCTCCTTTCCTGGTCCATACCGGAGCATGCGGTTGGGACGGGATTGCCTCGCCAGCCTTTTTGGGTATAATACGTCGAACTGGAGAACATTTATGAAAGAGGCGAAAGACCAGGTCAGGGCCCTCCTTGAGCGCATGCCTGATAACTGCACCCTCGATGACATTCTGTATCACCTGTATGTCATACAGGAGGTCGAGAAAGGTCGGGCGCAGGCCAAGGCTGGAAACGTCATTCCACACGATGAGGCCGAGAAGGAACTACGGCGCAGATGGCAAGTCGGACGCGTCGAGTAGTCTGGACACCGCGAGCACGAGATGGCCTCGATGATATCCTGGCCTACATCGCCGAAGATTCTCCTGATGCTGCAAAGAGAGTCCTTGACGTCATGCTGCGGGCAGCAAGCTCACTCTCCGAGCATTCTGAACGAGGCCGAGTGGTTCCTGAGATCGCTGAAGAATCGGTTCGCGAGGTCTTCGTATACAGCTACCGGCTGATGTACGAGGTTCTGAGCAACGAAGTACACATCCTTGCTGTCCTCCATGGTGCTCGCGACTTTGACCGATGGCTGAGGGAGGAAGAAGGCACCTGCTGATATTCACCTCCAGCCTTCGAGTAAAACCGCACGGCTGAAGTACACACCGTAATGCGGCCCCAAATACGATGGTCCTGAGCCGCCGGTTTTGCCTCCTCTTGCACCTCACGCCAGTTTTTCCACGGGCGGTTACCTGCCCGTCGACACGCTCTCTCCCGGCGTGCGGGCCGACTCCGTCTCGAACCACTCCAGCAACACGGACAGGAAGGCCTCCTGGGACTCCTGGAGGAAGAAGGTGTGGTTGGCGTTCTGGATCGTGTGGATCTTGTAGGGCCTCCGGGTCAGGTCGGACAGGCCGGTGAGGGTCTCTTCCGAGCTTAAGAATTCCTGGATGGCCCGGTCCCCGGAGCTGAAGACCAGCAAGAGCTCCCTGCGCCGCCGGATGAGGGTGCGGAATCCCGCCACCAGAGCGGCATTGAATCCGTTCCTGTCGGTCTTGACCCGGGAGCCGGTGTCTCCCGAGGGCGAGGAGGGCCCCTCCCCCTTCAGCTTCTCCCTGAGGTGGACGAGGAGCCGGCCGAGGAGGTAGCGGTAGTTGCTCCTGAAGGTGAGGGCCCGGAGCCAGCTCCGTGCCTGTACCACCTTGGTCTGGGTCTGGCTGGCCGGAGACAGCGACGGTATGAACGGCATGTCCGTGAGCGCCAGTCCCTTGACCGCGTCCTCGGAGTGGAGCGCCTGGACAATGGCCATGGCGCCTCCGCAGTGGCCGTAGACGTACCACGCCTTCAAGCCGGTCTCCTGGATGCCGGCCTGCAGGATGGCCTTCAGGTCCGGGGTGAAGAGGCCCGACTCGATGGCGTCGTAGTAGTGGAGTCTGGGCATGGGTCCGAGCCGCCCCTCGCTGTCTCCCACACCGGCACGTTCCAGGCCCGGGAGCCCCTTCAGGTAGCGCCAGGCGGTCTCCAGGTCCGCGAGCCGGGATTCGATGCCCGCGGCCTCGAACGCCCCCTCGCTGTCTCCGGTCCCCACGGAGTCGAACCGGAGCACGGCCACGCCGCGCCGGGCACCCGCCCGGGCCAGGGACACGAGGCTCCGCCGGGCGAAGATGCTCTCCGCGCCAAAGGGGTTGCAGACGAGGAGGCCGCGCCGGCACGGCGCGTCGGGATCTTAGTGGACCACGGCGTGGAGGACGCCGCTCGGGCTCCGGAGGCGGATGGGCGTTTCCCGAAGACTCCCTGGCACGTTCCTCTTCCTTTCCGAAGACACCGTCCTCAAAAGAGCATGCAGTATTTCAAGGATCGGTTCGGGACGGGGATTGGATGGGGGGAAAAGCCGCTTGAAGCAGGGAAATTATTTCCCACTGCGCTTCGGACTCAAGTCGTTTTCGACCGCCGGTTGCCCGGCCGTGAATGCGGAGGCCGGATTGTTGGATCCAGGAAGAAGATATCATCAATCCCGTTCTCTCGCAGGTGTTATACTTCTCACCGATCTGAACTGCCTGAGCCGAGTAAGAAATCCCAAACCGGTTCGGGCATCTGACCGCAGCTATTGCATCGAGAAAGAAAAGACGACCTGATGGACAGCATTCCCGTATTCAAGCCGTTGCTGGAACAGGAGGAGATGGACGCCGCGCAAGCCTCCCTGGAACTCGGCTGGCTCGGGATGGGCAGCTACGTCGGCCGGTTCGAGAGTGCCCTCGGGGAGTTCATCGACGCCGGTGACCGCCACGTGGCGGCTGTCAGCACCGGACACGCAGCGCTCCACCTGGGACTCCTGGTTGCCGGGATCCGTCCAGGGGACGAGGTCATCTCGCCGTCGTTCAACAATATCGCGGACTTTCAGGCGATCCTGGCGACGGGCGCGAAACCGGTACTTTGCGACATCGACGAGGATACCCTGTGTATCGACATCGACAAGGCCGAGGAGCTCGTCGGTCCGGAAACAAGAGCCATCATCGTCATGGACTACGACTGTATCCTGTGCGATCACGACAGGATCGCGTCATTCGCGGAGAAACACGACCTGCGTGTGATCCACGACGCCGCGCACTCCTTCGGCTCCAGGTACAAGGGGAAAATGGTCGGCAGCTTCTCCGATATATGCATGTTCAGTTTCGATCCGATCAAAACGATCACCTGCATCGACGGGGGAGGTCTGGTGGTTCGCACTGAAGAAGAGCTGGCCATGATCCACGAGAGGAGGCTCCTCGGGATGGGGCAAGCGCCATCCGTGATGTATCAGAACCAGCGCGCGTGGACTTACGACGTCAAGCAGGTGGGATTTCGTTATCACCTCGCGAACCTGCACGCTGCAATCGGCCTCGCGCAGCTGCCGAAGATGAACCGCATCTCACAATCCCGACGCGCCTCCTGCTGCTACTACAACGAGAAGCTGGGCCCGATCCAGGAGGTCCGCACCCCGAACACGGACTTCGCCGAGGTGACCCCCTTTCTCTACTACATCCGTGTCCCGGGAGACCGGCGGGATGCACTCCGGGAGCACATGAGGGGACAGGGCATAGACACGGGAATCCACTGGCAGCCCGGTCACTGGTTCACACTCTTGAAAAACCACCGGTGTGGAGATCTCTCCGTGACAGAGAACGTGGGGCACGAGGTTCTTTCACTGCCCCTTCACTCCTGCATGAGCCGGGAGATCAGCGATCGAGTGATCGATTCCATAACCTCCTTTTTCTCACAATCCGGAAGCGCGTAAATGGTCGATCCCCGTGCAGGTCGCAGTCTGCTCAAAAGCCTCAAGGCCGCTGCCGGGCTTCCGGGCCCGCAGGTGCAGATCCCCGTCGCCTCCCCGCCCATAGCACTGCTCAGGCCGGTTCCGACCCGGGAGCCCCTCCTGAATCCGGATGACGTGCGGCTGCTCACGGAGTGGCGGAATCGGTATGTGAAGGTTTTCCTCACCGAGTTCACCGCGACCGAGAACCGCACGGCGAGATGGCTTTCCGAGGTTGTCGGCCCCGCTGACGGGAAAATCCTGTTCATGCTCGATGAGCCGGACGGCACTACATTCGGGTACATGGGGCTCGACTTCATCGACTGGGAAAACCGCACCGGAGAAGCCGACGCAATCGTTCGGGGAAAACCCACTTCCGTACCGGGCATGATGACCACCGCCATCCGGACACTCCTGGAATGGGCCCATGGACAGCTGGGCCTCGAAGAGCTCGGGGTGCGTGTCCGTTCCGACAACGAGGCAGTGGAATTCTACAAGAAGGCCGGGTACGAAGAGGTTCGAAGAGTTCCACTCCGGTCGATTCAGGAGCCCGGAATGGTCCGCTGGGTCGAAGATGAGGCCGTACAGCAACCGGCGGTTTCTCTCATCCACTTGATCTACAAGCACAGGACAGCACCACATGAAACACCTTGAGATCGATCTCGAGAAGAGCAGTATCATCGTCGACGGCAATGAAACCCTGCCTCTCGCGAGCGCAGAAGCATTCAGGGCCATTTCCAGGGCCTGGCTGCGCGCCGGATGGGATACGAAGTACGTATACGGTTTCACCTGGATGGGCCGTCCCATCATACAACTCCCCGACGACATGTTCAGGATCCAGGAGTTGATCTACACTGTGAAGCCGGATGTCATCGTCGAGACCGGGATCGCGCACGGTGGATCGTTGATTTTCTATGCGAGCCTTTTCAAGGCGATGGGCCAGGGCCGGGTCATCGGAGTCGATATCGAAATCCGCCCTCACAACCGAAAAGCCGTCGAGGTGCACGAACTGTTCGATCGAATCACCCTGATCGAGGGGAGCTCAATCGAGCCGGCCATCGTCGATCAGGTCAAATCCCTGCTAAAGCCCGGAGAGAAGGTCCTGGTGGTCCTCGACTCTAACCACACCAGAGAACACGTCCTGGCAGAACTGAAAGCCTACGGGGAACTGGTCCCGCCCAGCTCGTATATTCTGGCCTGCGACGGCATCATGGGCGACCTCGTGGGAGCACCCCGGAGCCAGCCCGACTGGGACGTGAACAACCCGAAAGCCGCGGCCGAGGAATTCGTACAAATCGACGACCGTTTCGTGATCGAGGAGCCCGAGTTCCTCTTCAACGAGGGGCTGGTAAAGGAACGTGTCACGTACTGGCCGGGTGCTTACCTGCGCCGGATCAGGTAAATAGTTGTTGTTGCATAATCAGATGAGAGGCCGAATTCTCCCTATAAAAATAGGG
>CAZAKZ010000137.1:0-14276 GCA_964485695.1 uncultured Planctomycetota bacterium
AGCAGGACGCGCTTCAGTCCGCAGCCTCCTGGAGCTTAACGGCATTGGGTAGCGAGCCGAGTGATTTCTCATCTGAAAGACGCCCTGCGCCAGGATCCGATCGGCGGCGGCCTTCTTTCCGGGGATCACGTCCGCAATCCGGACCTCCACGAAACATTCACCGGAAGCAACCGCCGGTTGCGGGGGTTCGGGGATGGGGGTCGAGAGCAGGGCGGCGATCAGGGCAGTAATGGGAAACATGATGACCTCCTGGTTGAGGAATTGGGCGGAGCACGCGGCGGTGGCGGCCCAAGTATATCGCCGGACCGGTCCCGTGCAAGTGGAGCGTTCGGGAAAACCGAATGCAGGTGCAAATGGCACTTCGGTCAGATCCGGCGCGGGGGTCGCTTTCTCGGTCTCTGATCTGTCGGCCGGATCCCGCCTGCCTTGATGACGGCTTGAAGAAAGTCGTACGAAACCACGAACGGGTACCCCGACCAGCATGCGGCGAAGGTCGTATCGTCGACGACGATGAAGTCCGCCTTGGCCGGATTGGCGGTGACCGTGCATCCGACCCGCTCCAGATCCCAGGACAGCCGATCGCGCCGATCCTGTCCGCCTGTGGGCGTTGTGAGGTAGAAGGTCGGAGACTCGGTGCCGTTGAGCAGCGGGTTGAATACTCTGAAGTTCCTGTTGATCGGGCCGCTCGAACTCAGCACCTCGAGGACAGTTCCTTTGCAGGAGTCTCCTGAGACATTGCTGATTTCGATGAATCCCTTCAATTGCCAGGCTCCGGTCTTCTTTTCCTGGGCAAGGACGGCGAATCGGGTGCCACGCAGCGTGTAGATCCGGTTCGGGATCCTCACGTAAGCACGCTTGTTTTCAGCGAATAGGCAATAAATGTAACCGAGCCGACAGTTCAACTTCGCTGCCCGCTTTTCGCCTCTGTGCAAGTACTGCCAACGCCTGAGATCCCTGAGCAGCTTCTCCAGATCCTTTGCCTTGAATTTCAGAGCCTCGAGCCGCTTCCGGAACGCTATTTTTTTCGCATCCAGTTTTTCCTCCTGTGCGAAAGCTGGGTGGATATGGAGAGCGAAGATCACGGAGACAGCAAAGAGGAGCATTGCGTTTCGCATGAATCAGCCTCCAGATACGTTTGCTTTGCGAGTTGGCTGTATACGAAGACGTTATGGCGAGCCTGCCGTGGCCCACTCCGGATCATACACCCGGGCAGACCGGGGCGGCAAGCGGAGCATACCCTGTATCCTCACAACCCCATGTCCGACCGGGTGAGGTAGTAGCCGCCGATTCCACAAGTTGATTTCATTAAGTTGTTCGAGTGAATCGTCCCGATCTCAAGCGTCGCTCCCGGTGGAACGAGGATCGGGGGATCAAGCGATACCATGGTTTCAAGTCCTGAAAGTGAAGAACTGATACCCATTGGTAATCTGTAGACGACCAGGCCGTTCACCTGCACCCCGATGTTATAACTGCTGTGTACATCTCGTGAATAGATCTGAGTCAACGCAAAACCAGCATGCTTCGGGAGTGTCGCCGTATACGGTTTGATGCTGTGTTTTCGACTCAGATTCCCTACCTCTCCAATGTCCATTCTGATTGCCTGTATGATCGGAATCTGTGAGATCGGCTTCGCCGTTCCTGTGAAGTTTGCTCCGATAGCGATACATATAATGGCCAGGAGTCCGGCGACAATCAGTGCTTTCTTCAACATGAGAGCAGTCCTTTCCTTTTGATCCCTGCGGTCAGTGGGTGATCGTATAATTTGGAATTATGATAGGATATCATACCCATACAGCTGATTTTAGGGGGGATTTTGATACGGTTCGCGGATAAAATTAACTCATTGTTCGGGCGGGACCGGGAGGAGAGTCGAGAGGATGCTATGAGAGCCTTCTGTCTGGCGGCCGTCGTGATCTTGCCGGTCGTCCTTTCTGCCGTGGATACGGCCGCCCAGCTTCCCGCCGGTACGGTCTATGCCGATTGCACTTTCGTGGCCGGGGGAAACAGCATCTTCGGACACAATGCCATCGGGCTCGTGACCACCATCATCCCTCTGAAGAGCGGCAAATCTCCGGACGCCATCGACATGAACGTCACCAATGACGGCCTGCTGGTCTGGGACACCACCGGCGTTCACACCTACGACTTCATCCTGGGCACGCAGGCCTTCAAGGCCCTGGCAGGATCGAGCATCGTCTGGGGCTGCGTGGATGAGGACGCCGGCATGGTGTGGGCGGAGGCCCCCAACACACTCTACAGGTCCAGGGACACCTCGGGCTCCGGCACGAGGGTGCTTTTCAATTCCACGAGTTCCGGCCAGTACAACGCCGTGTGCTGGAACGGCTCAACGGGCGGGTACGTCGCCTGCAAGTACGGCAGCGGCTCGAGCTACTCGGTGGATTTCATCGCCCGGGATGGATCCCGGACCCGCACCGCCGCCGGCGTCCCCTACATGAGCGCGTGCGACTGGAGCCCCTGGACCGGAGACATCATCATCTCGTATATGAACGGGGGCCTGCTCAGACTCGACCAGAACGGCGCCGCCATTACCTTTGCGGCCCAGGCCAAGGCACTGCAGAGCGCCAACGGCGTGGAGGCCATGCACCAGAACAAGGTCAACGCCGAGATGGTCGTGGTCGTGACCTGCTGCGGAATCCCTGCCTACCTGAGCACCGTGACCGGCATGGGGGTGATCACCACCCTGCATACCGGTATCTTCGGCCCGTCCGACGTGGAGCTGGTGGGATCCCGGAACCTGTGGGCCATGGGCCCCTGGAAGGTCGGCACCCGGTGCAACCTCAACCTGAACATGGGTCGCGGCAGCGCCAACGACTACTACCAGGTGGCCCTGTCCTTTTCGTTCAAGCCCGGCCTTTCGCTGGGAGCCGTGCACCTGCACCTCACGCCCGATGACCTGTTCTTCATGAGCGCCCGGGGCAGCCTGCCGGGGCTGTTCAACCACTTCTCGGGCGTCCTGGACGTGAACGGGCTGCCGGCCGTTCGGCCCAGCGTCGACCTCCCGAATCTGCCGGCACTGCGTGGCGTCCGGGTCTACGGGGGCGCCGTGACGTATGGAAAGAAGGGCATCACCGCGGCCTCCAACTGCTGGGGCATCACCATCGGATAATCGGCGATGAGGGACCATGACTGAAGAGTCGAGACGCCTCAGGCACCGGGCCGAGAGGGTGATTCCGGGTGGATGCTCCACCGAGAGCAAGCGACCGGAGGCCCTGTTTGGAAGCGATGCGGGTCCGGCCTTCTTCCGGTCCGCCTCGGGGGCTGAAATCGTCGACGTGGATGGCTGCCGGGTGGTGGATTTCGCCATGGCCTTGGGTCCCTGCCTCCTGGGATACAACCCGCCGGTGGTGGTGGAAGCCGTGGAGCGCGCCCTCGCCGCCGGCATCGTCTCAGTCCTTTCGAGTCCCCTCGAGGTGGAGACGGCGGAACTTCTCGTCTCCCTGTTCCCGGGCATCGACCGGGTGCGGTTTCTGAAATCCGGCGCTGACGCCGCCGCCGCAGCGGTTCGCCTGGCCCGGGCCTTCACCGGCAGGGACACGGTCCTCGGCTGCGGCTATTTCGGCTGGCGTGACTGGTGCCAGGGAGGCGAGGGGGTGCCGGCGGCCGTCCGGGCGCTATACCGAGAATTTGTCTTCAATGACGCCGCGGATTTTCTGGAAAGGTTCGATTCCCTGGAGGAGGTTCCGGCCGCTGTCATCATGGAGCCGGTGATGCAGGAGGCGCCTGAGAAGGAGTTCCTCGACGTGGTGCAGGAGACGTGCCGGAGAAACCGGGTGGTGCTCATCTGGGACGAGATCAAGACCGGGTTGCGTCTGGCTTCCGGCGGCGCTCAGCAGCGGTACGGCGTGGTTCCGGACCTCACGGTTCTGGGCAAGGCCATTGCAGGGGGATTGCCCCTGGCCGCCGTGGGAGGGAAGAAAGAGGTCATGGCCGTGTGGGACCGGGTCTGGATCTCCTCCTCCCTGGCGGGGGAAAGCCTGTCCCTGGCCGCGGCCCGGGCCGTCCTGGAGTTTGTGCGGGACAATCCTGTTCACGGACATATCCGGATCCTGGGCACCCGCCTCCTTGAGGGATTCGAGGCGCTGTGCAATGAGTACCCCCGCGGATTCACGTGTGCCGGCCTCCCCGAGATGAACGTTCTCGGTGTCCGGGAGGACGTGTCGGACAGGGAGCGCCTGGAGCCGGCCTTCTTCCTGGAGCTCTATTCCCAGGGCTTCCTGCTCAAGCGAAACGCCTACAATTTCGTCTCCTTCGCCCACACGGAGCAACACGTGGACGACTGCCTGGCGGCCTGCCGCCGGGCGGCCCAAAAGGTCGGCCTGACGCCATGAAGATCCGTGATGCGCATGTCCTGAGAGCATCCCGGCCCTATCGCCGGCCCTTCTGCATCGCCGGCGGCGTCACGTACGTTGCCGACCACGTCTTCGTTGAGCTCACGGCCGAGAACGGCCTCCGGGGGTACGGGGAGGCCGCGCCCATGCCCAGCTATTCCCGGGAAACTCCGGAGTCGGTCATCACGGCCCTCGAGGGCGGTATGCTGGATCAGGTGAGGGGGGAGTCGGTGTTCGACGTGGAGCGGATCCTGGGCAAGCTGGATGCGGTGAGCACCCGGGATCCCTTTGCCGCCGCCGCCGTGGATTTTGCCCTCCATGACCTGATGGGGAAGTGTCTGGGCACTCCGTGCTACAACCTTCTTGGCGGCAAGGTCCGGGACCGGGTGGATCTCTCCTGGGCCGTGGGCATGGGCGAGATCGAGGCCATGGTGGAGGAGGCGGCCCGGTACGCCGATCTCGGCTACCGCACCGTGAAGCTCAAGGTCGGCCGTGATCCCGGTAGGGACCTGGAGGCGGTGCGGTCGGTGCGGCAGCGCCTGGGCCCATGTGTCCGGCTCCGCGTGGACGCGAACCAGGGATACGGACTGGAGGAGGCGAGGCGCATCCTGCCGGAGCTGGAGCGATTCGATCTGGAGATGATCGAGCAGCCTGTCCACCGGGACGACATCGAGAGCATGGCGGCCCTGCGGGCGGATCTCGACACGCCCATCCTGGCCGATGAATCCCTGTTCTCCCTCGAGGACGCCCTGGACCTCATCCGCCACGAGGCCTGCGACGCCTTCAACATCAAGGTGATGAAGTCGGGCGGCCTCCGGCGCTCCTCCAAGATCGCGGCCCTGGCCGAGGCGGCCGGGATCCCGGTGTCGGTGGGCAGCATGGTGGAGATGGGGCCGGGCACGGCCGCGGGCCTGCATTTCGCCCTGGCCGTGCCGGGGGTACGGTACGCGGCCGAGATGATCGGCCACGAGATGATCGACGGCGACGTCATCGAGGAAGCGGAGTGGATCGCTTCCTGCCGGAACGGGCACCTGGGGGTGCCCGAGGGACCGGGTCTCGGATTCTGCATGGCTGGAGACCTCGAGCGTGTTGATTGACGTGCACGGACACTTCTACGGCCCCCGGAACAACGTGCCGGGCGGCGAGGCTCTGAACCAGGCCTATCTCGACGCGGCGCGCAAGGCGGGCATCGACCGCATCGTCGGCGTGGTCCTGGGCACGTGGGGAGACCGGTCCGACACCTACGCGCCCTCTCTGGAGGACATGCGGTACGGCAACCGGTTCATGCTGGAGATGATGCGCAGCCATCCCGGTCTCGTGCACGGGTACGCCTACGTGAATCCGGCGCTGGAGCACCATGCCGTGGAGGAGCTGGAGGGCTGCCTCCGGGAGGGCATGGTGGGGCTCAAACTCGGTGCCGGTGCCCGGTGCACCTCGCCACTCGTGACGCCCTTGATCGAGTGGTGCATCCACCACGACATTCCCGTCCTCCACCACGTGCTGCAGAGAAGGCGGGGGGAGTATCCCGGCGTGGCGCTCTCCGACGCCGCGGATCTGGCCGAGGCGGCAGCCCGGTTTCCGGAGGCACGGTTCATCCAGGCCCACGTCGGGGGCGGCGGCGACTGGGCGTTCGGTATCCGGGCGGCGGCGGCGAATCCCAACGTCTACCTGGATCTCTCGGGGAGCGGATGCGACGCGGGCATGGCGGAGTATGCCCTGGAATTGCTGGGGGAGGACCGGCTGCTGTTCGGCACGGACCTGACCCTGGATACCGGCGTGGCGCGCCTCGACACGCTCCGGCACCTCGGTGCGGACCTGGATAAGGTCGGGTGCAAGAACGCTCTCCGTGTATTCGGCGGGAGGCTCGTATGATCATCGACTGCAGCGTGCTCGTGGGAGCCTGGGCGTTCCGGAAGCTGCCCTACGGCGATGCGCGTTCCCTGAGGGAAGCCCTCGTCCGCGCCGGTATCCGCCATGCCGTGGCCGGATCCCTCGACGCCGTGCTCTACCGCAATCCCCAGGAGGGGAACGAGGCCCTGTATCGCGCCCTCGAGGGGATGCGCGACTTCTACACGCCGGCGGTGACCGTGGATCCCACCTACGCCGCCTGGGAAAAGGACCTGGACGCCGGCCTGAAGGAGGGCTGCCCGGCGGTTCGTGCCTATCCGCAATACCAGGGCTGGCGTCTGGTGGAGGACCGGGGCGCGGCGCTGTTCACCGCTTGCGCCGAGCAGGACCTGCCCGTGATCCTGACGGTGGAGATCGAAGATCCGCGCCAGCGCCATCCCCTGGACCGGCCGGAAGACTGGATCGGGGGCGAAGTCCGCAAGGTCGTCGAGAATGTCCCCGGGCTCCGGATCATCGTGGCCAATGCGCGGGCGGACAGGATCCGGGAGGTGTCGCTGACGCTCGGAGACGCGGACCGGAAGCGGGTCTGGTACGACACCAGCGCGGTGTGGGGGCCGTTCATGGACGATCTCAAGGCCTGCTGCAGAGAGGTGGGGGCCGCGCAGTTTCTCTTCGGTTCCCACGCCGCCCTGAAAACGCCGGAAGCGGCCGTCAAGCGGGTGGAACTGACCGACCTCTCGGAAGCGGAAAAGGCCGGGATCCGGTGGGAAAACGCCTCAAAGGCCATACCCCGGCTGGCGCTGCCTTGACGGATTGAGCGGATGTTTGAAAATCGGGTATGCCGGATCCTGACCGGGAGTGAATACGTATGCGAGGTTTCTTCCTGAAAATCGCCTGGCTCTTCCTGGCCATCGCCGCCCTCTCGAACTGCGTTCGTCACGAGATCCGTGAAGGTGCGGAGGACGAAGCTCTGGAGGACGCCAGGGTGACCCTGGTGAACGTCTGGGGTTCCCGCGGCGCGGAGGAGGGGCGGTTCATCATTCCCTGCGGCATCGCTTTCCTTGGCTGCGGCGATGTGGTGGTGTCGGACGTTCAGAACAGTCGAGTGCAGCGGTTCACGGCCTCAGGGAAGTTCAAAGGGATTCTGAAGCCCGAGATTCCCTACACGGGGGACAAGCCCGACGCCTTCAAGAACGGGCTGCACAAGGCCGAAGGCGTCGCGGTGGATCAGGAAGACAATGTCTGGGTCGCCGACACCATCCGCAACCATCGCCTGGTCCGGATGGACCTCGATGGGCGCGTGAACCAGGTCATCGGCGGAGACGGCAACAGCACCCACGGCAGCGGCACGGATCTCGGCAGCTTCCTGTGGCCCCACGGCGTGGCGGTCTCCCCCGGCGGGGATCTCCTGGTCGCCGCGGACTCCGGGAACCACCGCCTGCAGATCTTCCGCACGGGAACCCGCCCCACCCAGGGATTCGCTCCCGGGAAATCGGGCCGTTTCTACCTGACGCACGTGGTGAAGGATCTGGGTGGTGACGCCGGCCGACTCACCTCTCCGGCCGGGGTGAAGGTGGACGGGGAAGATCGGATCTGGGTGGCCGACTACGGCAACGACCGGGTGGTGGTCCTGGACGAGGACGGCGCGTATCTCCGGGAGTTTGGCGGGCCGGGCAGACTCTACCACCCGTACGGCCTTGCCCTCGGCCCCGGCGGCCGCATTGCGGTGAGCGATTTCGGCAACAACCGCATCCGGGTTTATGACCGGGAGGGGAGGGCGCTGTTTCACTTCGGCCGGGAGGGCACGGAACCGGGGCGGTTCCGGGGCCCTACCGGCCTGGCTTTCGACACCTCAGGAAGGCTCCATGTGGCGGACGCCTTCAACCATCGCATCCAGGTCTTCAGCTTCGACGCCGGTGCAGCGGGGCGGTCGATGCCGGTCAATGAAGGGGGGGCGTGGGTGCGGGGGCCGGACCGGCCGGGCCCGGCCCTCGGCCCGGACCCGACTCCCCGCGATCTGGCGCGGTGGGCGGCCGTCGCCGCTGAAAACGATTCGAACATCCACCACGTCTCCGGGGATGGAAAGTCCGGCTACTGGGGCCGGGGGTACTACGACTGGCCCCCGCCCTTCTGTACCATGAGCATGCATCCCCTCTACCGGCAATCCGTCTGGCGGATCCGATTCTACCTGACGCTCCACGACCTTACCGGAAAGGAGGCCTTCCTGGATCTCGCCCGCGGAGCCCTGGAATACCTCGCGAGCGAGCAGCCGGACGACGGCGCCTTCCGGTGGTGGGTGAAAGAGACTCCATCTCCCGAGGGTTCCATGTACGTGAGCGGCCTCGTGGGGGAGGCCATGGCCGCCGGATACACGAAGTTCGGCGACCGGCGCTACCTCGAGGTCCTCAGGAGAATCTGTGACTGGGCCCTCACCCTGGAGACCCACGTCAACACCAACTACAACGCCTTCATCACGCACCCCCTGGCCATCTACTACCGGTTGACGAAGGCGGACAGATACCTCCGCAAGGCCCTCCGCCTCAACCTGGAATCGATCCCCGGGAATCTGGATCCGGATGGAGCCATGAAGGACGGCCACAACCGAAAGACGGTCTACCACTACCTCGTCCTGCGGGGATTGCTGCGCCTCCTGGAGGTCCTGCCGGACTCGCACCGGGACCGGCCCCGCATCAATGCCCTGGCCAGGAAGATGATGGACAACCTGGTTGCACGGCAGCATGAAAACGGCGCCTTCGTGGCCTCCCCCCGCGGTGCCGAACCGAGTGAAAGACCGTACATCGCGGTCCCGGTGCTGGCGCTCTGCTTCGCCGACGCCGTGCTGGGATGGCGCGTGGACCGGCGGCGGATCTCGGCGGCCATGGATTTCCTTTCCGGCAAGGCGGCGCAGGGGGATGACCGGGCCGTGGTTCCCGAATACCTCCGCTACCGGTACGACACCGCCGCAGATCGAGAGGCCTTTGCACGGGAGTTCGCCCGCTATCTGGACGAAAGCCCGGTTGTTACAAGTAGGGACTGAATCGTATCCTGGACGCCATGAGAACCTCTTCCGTTAAGTGGTGGTATTCCGTTCCCTGCCTCCTGGTCTTCTTTGCGTGCACGGCATGGATGGGGTCTCATGGGCCCATCGGCAAGGGGGGATATCCCTTCATCGCCATCTTCGTCCTCGCCAACCTCAGCCTGGCGGGGCTCTGGGCCTTCTGGCCGCTCCGGGGCCGGAGCGCGGGAGCGATCTTCGTCCTGGCCGTGGCGGCAAGGGCGCTCATGTTTCCCTTTCCCCTCGGAGATGACGTGAATCGCTATCTCTGGGAGGGAAAGATACAGAACGCGGGATTCAACCCCTTTCGCCTGGCGCCCGACTCGCCCGAGGTGTCCCATCTGCGCGACGAGAACTGGCAAGGCATCAACCAGAAGCACCTTGCCGCCCTGCATCCCCCGGCGGCGCAGCTCACCTTCAGGCTCTGCCACGGGATCTGGCCGGACAAACGATGCCTTCGCCTGGTCTTCACTTTCTTCGACCTCTCCATTCTCCTGGTCCTATTCGGACTGGCGAGGACGTGCGGTCTGGCTCGGCGGCACCTCCTCTTCTACGCCCTGAGTCCGCTGGTCCTGGTCTACATCGCGGGGGAGGGGCACCTGGAGCCGACCTCGGTCTTTTTCCTGATGGCCGCCCTGTGGGCAGCGAAGCTGAAGCGTTCTGGGACCGCCCTGTTTCTCCTCGGCCTCGGCGTCATGTTCAAGCTGGTTCCCCTGGTCTTTCTTCCCCTCTTCCTCGTACGGGGCAACCTCAAGAAGGCGCCCCTCTTCTTTGTTCCTTTCCTTCTGGCCGTCCCCTTTGTCCTGGACGGAACGAACATGGTGGAAGTGCCGGTGGTCGTCGCGAAGACGTTCTTCTACAACGGCTTCCTCTTTTCCATCCTGTCGCTCTTCCTGCCCTACCCGGCCGCCTCCTTGGGGTGCTGGATCCTGTTCTGCCTCCTGGCCGGCGGGATCCTCTACTCGGTTCCAAACCTGTTTAAGGGCTGCTATCTGACCGCGGGCGCCTTTCTGCTGTGTATGCCGGCGGCGCACCAGTGGTATTTCATCCTCATGGTTCCCTTCCTGCCCTTTGTCCGGTCCGTGGCGTGGCTGGTGCTGACGGCCACCATTTCCGCGACCTTCGTGACGCGCATCGAGGTTTTCGCCTCCGGGAGGTGGGTCGATTTTCCGCTGGCGCGGTGCATCGAATACGGCCCCCTGGCTCTGGTCGGGATCTGGGCCTGGCTTCAGGGAAGTAAGCTCTTTTCTCGTGGCTCCTTAGGCAATCGAGACCGTCTCGATGGGCGTCCCAGGGAAGAGGATCTTCCGGGGGATTAAATATTTATTTATCTGAAAGAATAGCTATTTAGCATCACGGGTCGGTTATACTGCCCCCATCGAGCCTCTGGGGAGAGTCAAGGATCTCTGGAATCCAAATCTATCCAATCATATCATCCGTCATTTGAGGGAAGGATTGTCATGCAA
Source organism: uncultured Planctomycetota bacterium (assembly GCA_964485695.1). Lineage (GTDB taxonomy): Bacteria > Planctomycetota > JAFGQW01 > JAFGQW01 > JAFGQW01 > CAZAKZ01. Next base: position 10,719 of record CAZAKZ010000137.1, read on the forward strand.
GAATCCACCTCCATACCACCTGAATCCATACCGCAGCAGAGGTGTCATCCACCCTGGCCCCTCTCTCGGCGTACCTTCCTGAAAGCGGGGCTGGGAGGTGCCGCCTTCCTCGGCCTTACGAGCGCCGGCAGAGCCCACGCAGGAGTCAATCCGGCCTTCGGGGGCGGGGATCCGATCCTGACGCTTGTGAACCGCGTGACCCAGGGATTCACCCTGAGCGAGTATCAGCTGGCCAAGAAGATGGGGTACAAGAGCTACCTGGAATACCAGCTGGCCTATGAGAAAATCGACGATTCCGAGGTGGAAACGCGCCTCGCGAAGCACCACCTTCTGAAGATGACCACGAAGCAGGTCTACGACTGGTACCGAGATCCCCAGAACATGAGCAACAGGAACATGCTCTTCACCCAGCTCGACGAGGGGACTTTCGTCCGGCGGGTGCACTCAAAGCGCCAGCTCTTCGAGCGCATGGTGGAGTTCTGGAGCGATCACTTCAACATCGACATCCTGGACGGTACGTGCCGGTATATCTATCCTGCCTGGAATCGGGATGTGATCCGCAAGAACGCCCTGGGGAGCTTCCACCAGCTTCTCTGGGACACCGCCCACCACGGCTGTATGTCCGAATACCTCGACAACGACACCAACCGCGTCGGCAAGCCGCAAGAAAACTACGCCCGGGAGATCATGGAGCTCCACACCCTGGGCGTGGACAACGGCTACACCCAGAACGACGTCATCGAGGTGGCGCGGTGCTTCACCGGCTGGACATACTGGGGTTCGGGCAACAGCCAGTACGGCGAATTCCGGTACATCAACAGCTATCACGACCAGGGCGCCAAGGTCGTTCTCAAAAACACAATACCGGCAAACGGGGGTATCCGGGACGGAGAGAGCGTGCTGAACATCCTGCTGGGACACCCCAACACGGCAGGCTACCTCGCCAAGAAGCTGGCGTATTACTTCCTCGGATACAATCCTCCCCAGTCGGTGATTGACAGTGTGGCCAGCACCTACATGAGCACGAAGGGGGATATCCGGGCGATGCTCCGGACCCTGCTCCAGGAACGCAACGTGGTCACCCACGTGACGCCGAAGCTGAAGCGGCCCGCCCATTTTGGTGCCTCCCTCATCCGGGCCATGGACGGCGAGATCATCGCCCTGGGCAGCCGGTCCAACACCCTCGGTGCCTCCTTGGCGCTCCTGGGCCACCAGCCCCACCGGTGGCCGACGCCGGACGGCCACCCCGACTCGGTGGAGGCGTGGGGCCAGGCCCTGCTGCCGAGATGGTCGTACGCCTCCGACCTGAACGACAGGCAGCTGCGGTGGGCCGACACCGATCCCATCCACGCCCTCGGCCAGGTGCTGGGCGGCCTTCAACCCGGGCGTCAGGCCTGGGCCGTCAATCAGGTCCTCACGGGCGGCCAGCTTTCCGAGGAGGAGATGCTCAAGCTGCAGATGTTCATCGACCACACCGGCGCGACCACGCAGACGTTCCGTGATGCATTTACCGTGGCCGCTTCCATGCCTGGATTTCAGTGGTATTGAAAACACGTGCCGATGCGGCCGGACCGGGTCGATCGGCGATGGAAATGGGCCTGTTGGAGGGCCGAATACAATGAAAAATGAAGACAGTCATGCCGATGGGACCTGTTCGGAATATCGCGAACTGTCCCGACGTGGGTTTCTCGCGAGGAGCGGAACCGTCGCCGCCGCGGCCGTGGCCGCCGTGACAGCTCCGTCCTGGGTGCCGCGTGTTTCCCTGGCCGCGGACGTGGATGCCTCGCGGGATATCCTGGTAAACGTATTTCTCAGAGGCGGCAATGACAGCCTGAACATGGTGGTGCCGAGCGGCGACAGCGACTACTTGAAGGCGCGCCCCACCCTGGGCGTGAAGGGCGCCGACCTGAAACCGCTGGACACCTTCTTCGGACTGTGCAAACCGCTCTGGCCCCTGATGCCGGCCTACACGGCCGGGCACCTCCTCATGGTGCACGCCACCGGATCAACCGATCCTACCCGCTCTCACTTCGAGGCTGTCAAGCGCATGGAGTACGGGAATCCGAATCAACCCGGCTCTAACATCTTCACGGGCTGGATCGCCCGGCACCTCCAGACCATCAAGGGCCTGGGCGGTCCGATCCGGGCGGTTGCGATCTCGGGTACGCTGCCGAAAGCCCTGGCGGGCGGACCGAGCACCCTGCCCATCAAGGATCTCACCCAGTTCGATCTCCCGGGACGGGCCTCTACGCGCTTCGATCGGCGGCAGCTGATCTCCGAGAGCTACGAGGGATATTCCGAGCCCCTGGGCAGCTCGGCCCTGAATACCTTCGCCACCATCGATCTGTTGAGAAAGCTCAACATCGGCGGGTACAAGCCGTCCAACAACGCCGTCTACCCCGGGACCGCTTTCGGCCGGGGATTGAAGAGCGCGGCTGCTCTCATCAAGGCGGACGCTGGAGTGGAGGCCATCGAGGTGGACCGGGGTGGCTGGGACACCCACAGCAACCAGGGCACCCTCGACGGTCGAATGCTGGCACTCCTGCAGGATCTGGCCGGAGCCGTGTCAGCCTTTTATCTGGACCTGTCCACCAGCCACATCGACAAGTTCACCATGATCATCCAGTCCGAGTTCGGCCGCCGCGTGGAGGAGAACGGCAGCGCCGGTACGGACCACGGCCATGGGAGCTGCATGATGTTCATGGGCGGTCACATCAAGGGCGGCAGGGTCCTGACCAAATGGCCGGGGCTTTCCGTCCAGAACCGGTACAAGGGCCTGGACCTGGATGTGACCATCGATTTCCGGGACCTCTACGCCGAGATCGTGAAAACCCGTCTCGGCAACTCCCAGCTGGATGTGGTCTTCCCCAAGTACACCCCGGTCTTCCAGGGGATCACGGTTTGACAAGGAGAAAAACGGCATGAAAAATACCGCCCTTCTCGGCCTGATCGTGGTCCTTGTTGCCGGAGGAGTCGCTCCGGCCCAGTATCACGATCCGGTCTACATCACCGGAGGCTACAACGCGGTATCCTCCATCTACACCCGCGGGATCTTTTTGGCCGACGGCAGCGCCAGGACCCTCACCACCTTCATTTTGCCGCGGTACTACTCTTACGGCTTCAGGATGGACGTGGGCAACCGTCAGGTCGTGTTCCAGACCGGGGTTCAGTTTTCCAGCAGTACCGTCTTCACGGGGCCCCACGCCGGCCTCTACAGGTTTGATCCGGCGACCCAGAAAATCTCTACGATCCGGTATGACACAATGTCGTTCTACCGGCCCTACAAGCTTCACGTCAACCAGGACGGGGATTACGTCCTGGGCGCCAACACCCGGAACTGGACCGGCACCCGGACGGAATACCACTACCGCATCCTGAAGGTGGATCGAACCGGGGTGCTGACCACGGTGCTAACGACACAGAGCCTCGGTCGCCCTGCTTACTTCTATGGCGCGATCCAGACCAACATCGACACGGGTAATTACCTGATCTGCGACATGTACAGCCTACTTTCCGCGGGTCGCTGGTTCGATTACGCCCGGATTTACACAGCGATCG
>CAZAKZ010000138.1:0-13615 GCA_964485695.1 uncultured Planctomycetota bacterium
CGCGTCTACTTCTGCTGCCCCCACTGCATAAAGAAGTTCAAGAGCGACCCCGATTCCTACTTGACCAAGATGGAGGATCAGGGCATCGAGCTGGAGGACGCGCCCGAGACCCACCCCCAGACCCACTCCCAGACCCACTGCCCGGTCATGGGCAACGAAATCCAGAAGGAGGTCTTCACCGACCACGAGGGCAAGCGAATCTACTTCTGCTGCCCCCCGTGCATCGAGAAATTCAAGGCCGATCCTGAGAAGTACCTGAAGAAGATGAAGGAGGATGGCGTCCGGCTGGAAGACACACCCGGATCGGACAGGTGATAATGAAGACCTTCCAGGACGATTCCCCCTCCCCCCTCGACCGTCTCATCCGGTTCTGCCTGGAGCGCAGGATCGTGGTGCTGCTCTTCCTGGTCCTGGCCGTGGGCTGGGGACTCCTGGTGGCGCCCTTTGACTGGAACCTGGGCGACCTGCCTCGGGACCCGGTGCCCGTGGACGCCATCCCCGACATCGGCGAGAACCAGCAGATCGTCTTCACTCCTTGGATGGGCCGGTCGCCTCAGGACATTGAGGACCAGATCACCTACCCGCTCACCTCCGCGCTCTTGGGCCTCCCGGGCGTGAAGACCGTGCGCAGCTACTCCTACTTCGGCTTCTCCACCATCTACGTCATCTTCAAGGACGAGGTGGATTTCTACTGGTCCCGGTCCCGGGTGCTGGAGAAGCTCGCGAGCCTGGCCGACGGAACCCTGCCGGAGGGGGTGAAGGCGAGGCTGGGCCCGGACGCCACGGCCCTGGGTCAGATCTTCTGGTATACCCTCGAGGGCCGCGATCCTCAGGGCAATCCCACGGGCGGCTGGGACCTCCACGAGCTGAGAACCCTCCAGGACTGGTTCATCCGGTTCGAGCTCCAGTCCGCACAGGGAGTGAGCGAGGTGGCGTCGGTGGGCGGCTTCGTCCAGGAATATCAGGTCGACGTGGACCCGGACGCCATGCGGGCGGCAGGGGTGACGCTGGAGGAGGTGACCCGGGCCGTGCGCATGTCCAACATCGACGTGGGCGCCCGGACCCTCGAGGTGAACCGGGTGGAATACATGATCCGGGGCCTCGGCTTCGTCAAGAGCCTCGAGGACATCGAACGCGCCGTCATCCGGTCCCGGGACAACGTCCCGATCTGCGTCAAGGACGTGGCCCGGGTCTCCCTGGGTCCGGCTCTGAGGCGCGGTGTCCTGGACCGCGAGGGCGCCGAGGTGGTGGGCGGCGTGGTGGTGGTGCGGTTCGGCGAGAATCCGCTGGAGGCCATCCGTAACGTGAAGGCCAAGATCGAGAAGATCTCCGCGGGCCTGCCCGAGAAAACCCTCCCCGACGGCACCGTGAGCAAGGTTCACATCGTGCCCTTCTACGACCGCACCGGCCTCATCCACGAGACCCTGGGTACCCTGAACCGGGCACTCCTGGAGGAGATCCTGGTCGCCATCATCGTCATCCTGGTCATGGTGCGGAATCTCCGGACCTCGATTCTCATCTCCGGACTCCTGCCCCTGGCGGTGCTCATGTGCTTCATCGCCATGAAGCTCTTCAAGGTGGACGCCAACATCGTGGCCCTGTCGGGCATCGCCATCGCCATCGGCACCATGGTGGACATGGGCATCATCCTGTCCGAGAACATCCTGAAGAAGCTGGACGAGGCAGGCCCGGACGAGGACCGCCTCGCGGCGGTCTACGCCGCAGCCCGGGAAGTGGGCGGCGCAGTGATCACCGCCATCGCCACCACGATCATCAGCTTCCTGCCCGTGTTTACCCTGGAGGCCGCCGAGGGCAAGCTGTTCAAGCCCCTGGCCTACACCAAGACCTTCGCCCTCATTGCATCGGTCCTCGTGGCCCTGACCCTCATCCCGCCCGCGGCTCACCTGATCCTGTCGGGCCGGATCCGGGGGAAGGTGCTGCGCTGCCTCTCCCGCGCGGCCCTCGTTGTGGCGGGCGGAGTTCTCGCCGCAGGGTATGGCTGGTGGTGGGCCGGGGGGCTCCTGGCACTGCTGGGCATCTGGCTTCTCGCAACACCCTGGATCCCGGCCGCAGTGAAGCGGGCGAGCCCCTTTGTCGTGAGCAGCGCCGCGGCCGTGGCCGTGGCGTGGGTCCTGGCCCGGCACTGGCTGCCCCTGGGTCCCGACCGGGGCACCGGCCTGAACCTGGTTTTCGTGGTCCTGCTCCTGGGCGGCGTGCTCCTCTTCTTCCAGGTCTTCCAGTGGCTCTACCCCACCATGCTCCGCCTCTGCCTCCGACTGAAGGCGGTTTTCCTCACGGTTCCCCTGGTCCTGGTTGTCCTCGGGGCCACGGTATGGCTCGGTTTCGACACCACGTTCGCCTGGCTGCCGGCATCCGTCAAAGCCAGCCGCCCGGCCAGGGCCATGGCCGGGGCTTTCCCGGGAATGGGCAAGGAATTCATGCCCGACCTTGACGAGGGCTCGTTCCTCTACATGCCCTCCACCATGCCCCACGCCTCCATCGGCGAGGCCCTCGACGCTCTCCAGAAACAGGACCGGAGTTTTCGCGCCATCCCCGAAGTGGATGAGGTGGTGGGCAAGATCGGCCGGGTGGAGAGCCCCCTGGACCCCGCGCCCATCGGAATGGTGGAAACCCTCATCCACTACCGATCGCAATACCTCTGCGACGCCCGGGGCAACCGCCTGACCTTCCGCTTCGATCCGGACCACGACGACTACTTCCGCACCGTGGAAGGCGTCCCCGTGCCCGGGCCCGACGGCCGGCCCTACACGGTCCAGGGCCGGTTCGCCCGGGACAGCGAGGGCCGACTCGTTCCAGACTCGGACGGCCGTCCGTTCAGGCTGTGGCGTCCCCCCCTCGATCCCGACCTGAATTCCGGCCGTGCGGCCTGGCCCGGCATCCGGAAGCCCCTGGATATCTGGAATGAGATCCTGAAGGCTGGAGAGATCCTCGGCTCCACGTCCGCACCGATGCTCCAGCCCATCTCCACCCGGCTGGTGATGCTCCAGAGCGGCATGAAATCCCCCATGGGCATCAAGGTGAAAGGGGACGACCTCGAGACCCTCGAGAAGGTGGGCTTCCGTCTAGAGGCCCTGCTCAAGGAGGTCCCCTCGGTGAATCCGGCCATGGTCATCGCCGACCGCATCGTGGGCAAGCCGTATCTCGAGATCCACATCGACCGCGACGCCATCGCCCGCCACGGCGTGCACCTCCGGAAGGTCCAGGACGTCATCGAGGTGGCCGTGGGCGGAAAGCCCGTCACCACCACGGTGGAGGGTCGGAAACGTTTCCCGGTGCGCATCCGCTACCTGCGGGAGCTGCGCGACAGCATCGAGGCTCTTGGCCGGATCCTGGTTCCGGCCACGGGCGGGGCCCAGATCCCCCTGACCCAGCTGGCCGAAATCCGCTACGCCCGCGGCCCCATGGCCATCAAGGGCGAGGACGGCCGGCTGGTGAGCCACGTGCTCTTCGACAAGAAGCCCGGCCACGCCGAGGTGGACGTGGTAGAAGCGGCCCGGGCCCACATCCAGAAGAGCATCGATGCCGGTACCCTCGATATCCCCGAGGAGGTGAGCCTCACCTTTGCCGGCACGTACGAGGGCCAGGTACGTTCCGAGAAGAAGCTCATGGTGGTGCTGCCCCTGGCGCTGCTGCTCATCTTCATGATCCTCTACCTGCAGTTCCGTTCCACCGCCACCTCCCTCATGGTCTTCTCCGGCGTGGCCGTGGCGTGGGCCGGGGGATTTCTCCTGCTGTGGCTCTACGCCCAGCCCTGGTTCCTGGACTTTTCGGTGTTCGGCACCTCCATGCGCGAGCTCTTCCAGGTCCAGCCCTTCAACCTGAGCGTGGCCGTGTGGGTGGGATTCCTCGCCCTCTTCGGCATCGCCACCGACGACGGCGTGGTCATGGCCACCTACCTGGAACAGTCGTTCCGCCGCGACAAGCCGGATACCGCCCGGGCCGTGCGCGAGGCCGTGGTCCGGGCGGGCCGGCGCCGGGTCCGCCCCTGCCTCATGACCACGGCCACCACGGTGCTGGCGCTGATCCCGGTCCTCACCTCCACCGGCCGCGGCTCCGACATCATGGTGCCCATGGCCATCCCCTCCGTGGGCGGCATGGTGCTGGCGGTCATCACCATGTTCGTGGTGCCGGTGCTCTACTGCGGGTGGCAGGAGCTGCGGCTGGGGCGAGGCCAGAATCTGTCCGTTACGGATTGACCTGCCTGTCCAGCGAATTAGAATCGTGGCCGCCGGATAAGACACAGGGACATCCACCCTCACAGAAACGAATGGAGCCAACCATGCAGAATCGAGCGACCAAGTGGGCGCTGTACGTGTTGTTGAGCGCCGTGACGGTTATCGTGGCAGGCGCCAATGCATACGCCCAGCCGGCCGGGCCGGAACAATCGCCGGTGCAGCGGATCCTGGACGGGGCCACGAAAGAGCTTGGCTGGAAGTGCATGGTGCTCTACTCCGAGAAACACAGCCTGGCCGTACTGGGCGCACCCGGGCTGACCGGCCAGCAGGGCGTGGCTGCATTCCCCGACGCCACGATCGCAAAGGGGCGAAACCTCTGGCTGGTCGACTACGGGAAGGCGTCGGATGCCGCAAAAGCCCTGACCACCTGGCGCGATTTCAGGAAGAAACAGGGCGGATGTCGCCTGGCCGACGCGGACAGCGGAACCGTGACCGGCGCGGATCAGGTGCTCATGGTCTTCGGCGACCGCCACAGCGGCGTGACCGTCTATGCCGTGGCCGGCCGCTACTTCGTCATGGCCGGGCAGATGCCGGATCGGACGCGGCCGTATGACGCGGCGGAGCAGGATCGCCTGGCCGGGCTGGCCCGGAAATATGCCAGGACCGCGATCAGCCACACTCTGAAGCTCGGGGGCGACTCGATCGCGCCCCCGCCGAAGCGCCCCACTCCCGAGGCGCCGCCTCCGGCCGATCCTCCCAAACCGGCCGCCGGCCAGTGGGATCCTCCCCGGGTGACCCACAATACCTACAACTTGAAACTGGAGCAGGCGCGCCAGCGCTCCATCGGCACGGTCCTCGCCTCCGAGACGGTCGGACCGCAGGGCGGCTCGGTGGCGGCACCGCAGGGCATACACATACAGGTGCCCGCGGGCGCCCTCGAGAAGCCTACCCGGCTGACCATCCACTCCATGGCCGACACCTGGGCGCCCATGCGCGGCAACGAGGTGAAGGTCGTGGGCAAGGCGTATGCCTTCGGGCCCGAGGGCCTCTCCTTTAAAAAGCTGGTGACCGTACGGATTCCGGCCCCGGCCGCGGACGGACAGCGCCTCCACGTGGTCTACTGCAGCGAAGACGGCCGCGCGTGCATTCCGGTCACGTGCCGCGATGGAGCCCTGACGTTCCAGGTGGCGCACTTCTCGTCCGCCGGAACGGTCACCATCTCCGACGAAAAGAGCCTTGCGCCGCGAAAGCAGCGCATGCGCCTCGGTATCGAGATGATCCGGCGCACCCTGGACCAGACCCTCATGGGCCGGCTCGTCAAGCTCGGGGATCGCGAAAAACTCCAGGCCGCCGTCAACGGTCTCGATCACATCGTGGTGGATCCCATGATGGATGGGCTCAGCATGAAAACCTCACCGCCATCGGGCTGGAACCTCGGGAAGCGGGTGGCCAATGCCTACGGCGGAACCCTGGGGCTGAAGAATGATCCAGTGACCGTCGAAGCCACCGCAAAGCACCACGACTACTGGTTCGCCATCTGGCACGAGATGCTCCACGTTATCGAGGGCACCATGGGCGATACGGACATCACCTCGACGGCAGGGCGCGAGTGGTGGGCCAGGTACAAGGCCCATATGAAGCCGAGCCAGATAGTACCCTGGCAGAAAATCAAGGACTCATACAACGAGCGCCACGCGCAGTACATCGATCAGCTCTACTACAACGTCTTTCGCCCCATGGCCCTCATCGAGAAACGCATCAAGGCCGGCACCTATCACAAGAATGCCCGCCTGTCCGTCCACAAGTACAAAGGCACGGGTCTCGAGGCGCTCTGGAACCGGGCCGTCCAGCAGCATCTCAACGTCATGATCCACGGCCAGTATCCGGGCAACGACGACATCCCGCGATTCCGGCCCACGGCCGACATGAATAAATGGTTCGGCATCAAGATTCCAACCCCGGTCGCCCTGATGACCGCGTACATCAAGGAATACGGATTCAAGGTGCCCGGCCTCCAGCAGCTCCGCATCAAGGAACTGCCGGTCCCGGAATTCGACCGGGACATCGACTATCCGGTGGACCTGTCCGTGCTTTCGGACGGGCTCCGGGCCACGGCCCTGGTCCACAAGCGCAAGGCCTACTACGCCCGCAAGGACGATCCCGGCGGCTTCACCGACGTCCAGTTCACCATGCACCTGACCCTCGAACCCGAGGCCAACGGAGGCCGCGGCGGGGTCCGCCTGAAAATCTTGGGCGGCAAGATGGAAAAGAAATACAGGTCACAAGCCCACAATCCTCTGGAGCGCGACAATCACTTTGCGTGCACCTTCCAGGGAGAGATGACAGGGCCGTTCCTGGTGGTCCAGAAGCCCGGGACCGAGAGCCTCTTCCTCGGCCTGGGCGGTGTGAAGGGCCAGGTGGAACTCAAGTGGTCGCGCTTCATCCGCCACGGCCGCGACGAGCTGGCCCGGGGCGAGATTAAAAACGGGCCCCGCAAGCACGACTTTGACCTGCGGAGCAATCCATGGGGGAAGCCGTAGGTTGGCGGGATGCGAAGTTGGCAGCCCGACTGAATGAGGCTGAGTGTCCCCTGGAACGGACATCCACCCTGTTTCAACAGAGAAAAACGGCTCGCCGTCGCCATCTCCCCTTGCGATCGTTAGCCAGATCGTCTACGCTGGCCGCATCGTGTTTGCATGTGTATGACCTCGGGTAGGCCGTGCGATACGAGGTTCCGAATCCTTCCATAGGGGACACGTTTCACGCACCCAGCGCCTCACCCGTAGACGAGGATTGGAGGATCATCCCATGAAGAACTTTTATGTGCCCGCCCTGCTTCTCGTGCTCATCGGTGCCCTCGGCGCCCAGCCCTACGTTGCCTTCCCCATCGACACCCTGCACGGGTATCGCGGCCAGATCATTCCGCTCGGCGCGTCCACCAGCACGAATTTCGACGAAGCCCGCACCCAGCACCTGATCCCGGCGCAGTACCTGCCGTCGGCCGGCGCGGACATCATCGGATTCGACGTATCTCCGCACGTGACCGGGACCGTGCCCTACAAGGCCCTGACCGTCTCCATGGGCCACACGCTGGCGACGGTCCTGTCCACCACCTTCGCCACGAACCTGCCGAAACCGACCTTGGTGCTCACGATCAAGGCGCTGAAGATGAACTACCCCTCCAAGACGGCCTGGTACACGATCAACTTCAACACGCCGTTCAAGTACGACGGCAACAGCAACTTGATCATCGAGGTGCAGAAGGAGATCGACCGCACCGCCGCCCCGTCCACGGTGTCCCACCAGACCACGAACTACCCGGCGCGCACCGACATTCCGCGGCCGCTGTTCGCGTACGGCGCCGGCGGGAGTGGACGGGTGAACGCGACCACCGGCTCCCTGTTCTCGGACTCGTCGCGGATCATGTGGCGGTTCAGGGTTCGAAACAGCGCCACCGTCTCCATCGCCAGCACCCGGTCGAGCACCTCGAAGGACTTCTTCCACCTGGGCGCGAAGGTGACGCTGACCGTGCAGGCAAACACCAACGACGTCTACGTGAACACCATCGACTTCGCGCTGCGCCCCACACCCGGCGTGATCCCCGGGCTGCAAGGCGCGTACTGGCTGCCCAGCCTGTTCAACGTCATCTGGATCGGTATCGTGCCCGCGAGCGGCCGCGGCGACATGCCCCTGATCATCCCGAACGTATCGGCGCTGGTCGGAAAGCACGTCTACTTCCAGTCCGCCGCGCTGGGCGCCCAGCTCCAGCTCACCAACGTCGCCGACTGCATCATTGCCCCGTAGCGATCCGACAGGGACAAGGGAACGGCCCTTTCTGACGGGGCCCGGTATGAGGAGTTCCTCCCCGATCGCTGCGCGAGGCCGGGATCAGGGGTGCACCTGCCGGGATCCGCTCCTGGTTCTGTCAGGCCCGAGCAAAAGCGATTGGCGCCGATGCGAATCCAGGATATAAGGTTTCGCAGGTCCTGTGACTCGCTGAAGGAGCATGAATGAGCGACGGAGAACGCATGCCTGTCGGAACCGTCGGCTGGCGGGACCTGACGGTCGAGAACGCCGAGGGAGTGCGGGATTTCTACCGGGATGTCGTGGGCTGGGAGTCCGAGCCGGTAGAGATGGGTGACTACAGCGATTTCAACATGGTCGCCCCGGCCACCGGCGAGGCCGTGGCGGGTATCTGTCACGCCCGAGGGAGCAACGCCGATCTGCCGCCGCAGTGGCTCCTCTACATCGTGGTCGAGGACGTGGACCGGAGCGCCGCGAAGTGCGAGGCGCTGGGCGGCGAGGTGGTGGCCCCCGTCCGGCCGCTGGCCGGGGGGCGGTTCTGCGTCATCCGGGATCCGGCGGGCGCGGCCTGCGCCCTGTTCGAACCTCCGAAATGAGTACTCCGTCGTCACCCCGGGAGAACGGTGGAGCCATGGATCGCCAGGACCACCGCGAGCAAAAGAAGCCGCGGGGAACCCGGATCAAGGTCAAGGCCCTGGCCGCCTTCGTCCTTGCCGTGGTGGCGGCGGGCATCGCCATCGCATTCAAGCAGTATCACCTGGGCATGACCCTCGGTTGCTTTCTTTCGGCCCTGGCCGTGTTGTTATACCTGACGGAGAAGAGCGTCGAGTTCGTGTCCCGGCTGGACGAGGAAGACACCCGGAATTCACATCCGGAGGAATAGGGATACGTCCACGCCGGCTATTTCACGATTTGTATCCTCTCCACGTTCGACACCAGGTGGATGCCCGTGGGTGTATTCCTGTTCAGCGTGAGTCCGGCGGTGTACAGGGTGAGGCCCACGAGGGCAGGATTGTTCGGCACATCGATGGTGAGGTGCGTCTGGCCTGCGATGTTCAGAACGCCACGATAGTTCTGGAAGATCGTCGGGAGCAGATTGCTGGCCGTGGCGAAGAAGAGTCCGTCCGGGTCCAGGGGGAAACGCAGGCCTCCCGGAAGCGGGATTCCGGTATTGGCGCTCAGGGCGGAGGCAAAGGCGTACTGATCCCTGGCGGCGCCGCTCGAGGTGACTGCGAGCACGCCCCTTTTTCCGGGGGACGGATTGGCGGTCAGCCTGGCCACGTGCACCTCCGGCACTACCGCGCAGCCGTTCAAGTCCCCGAACGAGCCTCCGGACACCAGGGTGGTCAACGCAACCGGCTTCGGGAATACCAGGAAAACCGCGTTTCGCACCGTGCCCGGTGATCCGTCGTCGGAGAGGACGTACGCACCGATCCGGTGGTAGTCGACGCCCTCGATGTCTCCGAGCGGGGCGCCCTTGAAGATCGTGAAGACGGCTCCCTGCGGATCGATTTCGTAGAGTCCGTTCGAGTTCTGATCGCCCACGGCAAAGGCCCCGCTGGGGCCGAAATGGCCGCCCTGGAGGAAGGTGAAGGGAGATCCCGTGGCGATGTTCCTGACCTTGCCGGTGCCGGGATCGATCTGGTGGATCGTGGTTAACCCGGCCACGTAGATCATGCTGTCCCGGCGGTCGATGCCCAGGCCCCAGGACCGTGTCGATCCCGTTAAGGTGTAAGTGGTCACGACCACGCCCTTGTGGGTCATCTCCCACACCGAGGAACTGCCCATGCTGGTGACGAGGACGTTCCCGTTCTGGTTGACTTCAGCGTCTCCCTGGAGGCTGGTCAGGGGCGCACCCTGGAGGATGGTGGAGATGCTGCCCGTGGGTGTGACCTTCCAGAGGATCGCGCTGCCGCCGCAGATGAGGTCGCCGTTGTAGTCGACGTCGATGCCGTACACGGACCCCGGCAGCTTGACGAAGGTGGTGGCCGTGCCCTTCAGGTCCACTGTCCAGAGTTGCCCATTGCTGTCCCCCACGACGATGATTCCGGGGGAGAGCTGCGCCGTGGCGGTCAAGCTCAGAAAGACCGTGAACAGAATCGCTGAAATGAATAATCCACGAACGTTCATGATGTCCTCACTTCCTGGAGAGATCCTGAAGTTGCAGGGCACTTAAATAACTCGGCGCCTGCTTCTCAATCTCCGTATATCATACGCTGGCGAAGAGGATTCCACAAGGATGCCGCCGGGGCGTATCCCGGCCACCGCTATTTCGTGATGGTGAAGGATTCCGTGTTGGAGATGGACTTGATCCCGAACGGCGCGGACGGGCTCAACGTCACGAAGGCGGAGTGGATCCTCTGGCCGACCAGAATCGCGAGGTTCGGGATGTGGATCGATGCCTGGGCCCGACCCTGGGCGTCCAGGACACCCCGGTAGCCGGCGAAGATAGAAGGCCAGAACCCACCGACCGACACCACGAGAAGGTCGTCCGGACTCAGGCCGAGGTTTCTCCCACCGATTGGAATCGGGCCGGTGCCGAAGGAGGAACCTGCCTGGTAAGTGAGGCCGGCGTCGTGGACGGCCGTGAGAGAGAACTGGACCGTGCCCCCGGGGCGCGGATTTCCGGAAGCGACGATGCGGACGCCCGAATACGAGGCCAGGCCTGTGAGTGCTCCGCTCACGCTGATCCCCGTCAGTGTTCCGACGAGGGTGGGCACTCCGGTGGCTGGATTGATACGAACGAGCTGATACGAAGACCCGGTATTGTTTATGGCCCAGAAGGTAGCGCTCGGGCCGATGTCGAAACAGCCGATGCCGGAGTACGCCGCGAGGCCCTGAGCCCTGACCACAACGGTGGCTCCCGAGGCCTTGTTGATCTTGATCAGCTCCTCGTGCCCCCCTCCGCCGTCGATGCCCCAGAGCTGGCCGGCGGCGTCGAAGCCCAGGCCGACGACCGCGCTGGCGCCGGTGTCTCCCACGGGCGTCGCCTTGCCGGTGGACTTCGAGTAGGTGACCAGGTAGCCGCTGTACCCGACCCCCTGCTGGGTGATACCGTAGAGCATGTCTTGCACGGGATCGTTGCTCATGCCGGTGGAGAAGGCGACCGCCATGCCCACCACGCCGACGGACTTGCCGGCGCCGGTCTTGGTATCGATGACGAGAAGGGCGTCGTTGCTGGTGGCGATGCCATAGAGCGTCCCGTCGTTGCCGAACGCCAGCCCTCCGACGCCGGAGAATCCGATCGAGCCGATGAGGGTGGCCATGCGCGTCGACGTGTCGATACGGACGAGGGCGGACCCCCCGGCGACGCCGTAGAGCGTGTCGCCCTGGGCGGGGATGGAAAAGACAGGCCAGACAGCCAGGACGACCAGGGTGAGCAACGAGATGCGAAGCATGATGCCATTCCTTTCCTGTCGCGGGCGGCTTCGTGAAGCCGGTTTCGATGCACATCTCGAGTTTACGGCGGGCTCTGTCTCCGGTCAAGCCGAATGTCTCTTGAGGGACCTCACTGCCGGAGTCGGAAGACGCCACGGCGATACAGGGCGTCGGCGCACTGGAGCCAGGCCACGCCGCGCCTGCGCAGGGCCTCCATGCGCGCCCGTGCTCCCGGCGCTTCCAGGCTCCGGGACTCCATCTTTGCCGGGACATCGAAGTGAAATAGCCCGCACCGGCCTCCGGAGCCGAAAGGCACCACCACCACGTCCTGTTTTGCATCCATGAACGCCAGGGCATAGCGGCCGTGGAGCATGAGTGCCTGGCCGGATTCCACGGGCCGGTCCAGGACGCTGGAGCCGAGGAAGCAGTGCTCATACGTGCCGCCCAGCAGCGACAGGATCGTGGGGGCCACGTCCGCCTGGCTGCACACGGTGCGCACCCGCCGTCCCTTTGATCCCAGGATGGCGGGCCCATGAATGATGAACGGCAGGCGATAGGAGGCGGGAGAGATGGGGTGGCCGCTCTGGCCGCCCGTGTGGTCGGCGATGAAGACGAAGAGGGTCCGGTCGAAGTAGTCTGCCTTCCGGGCCTTCTTCAAGAATTCGCCGATGGCCCAGTCGGCGTAGAGCGCCGAGTCCAGCATGTCGGCATACCAGTTTTCCGGGTCCACGGCCTCGACCTTGCCGGCGGGGATGCGATAGGGACGGTGGAAGCTCAGGGTGAGGAGGACGGCCAGGAACGGCCGGTCCCCCACGGCCAGGAACTCTTGATGCGCCCTGTCGAAGAGGTCCCCGTCGCACCACCCCATGGGAGTGCGAAAGGTGCCATTCTCGAAATCTTCCTCGAAGACGAACCGGGAGAAACCGTTGGAGCGCAAGAAAGACTGGAGATGGTCGTAGTGGGACTGGCCGCCGTGGATGAACATCGTCTCGTAGCCCCGGCGCAGCAGAAGGGTGCCGAGGGTCAAGATCCTCCCCTCGGATCCGGAGCGGGTCACGATGCTATTGCCGGGTAGATCGGGGAATCCGCACAGGGTACCGCTGACGCCCATGGGCGTCCGGCTACCCACCGCAAAGCACCGATCCATGAAGAGGCTCCGGTCGGCCAGGTCGCACAAGTTCGGCGTCAAGCGCCCGTCACCGCCCATGACCCGGATGTAGTGCCAGCTCAGGCTCTCCATGAGAACGAGGACGACGTTGTGGTTCTTGCGCGGCCGGCCCGTATCGGTGACGCGGAGGAGGGGATTCTCCGGATCGCCGGTATACGTATCCCCGGGCCGCCGGAGGTCATTCAGCACGACCTGGAACGCCTCGTTCTCGGGTAACAGGGTCAGGTGCCGGCTCAGGTCCTCGTGCGCCAGGGCGCCGGCCACGGCCTCACGCAGGGTGAACAAGCCGTTCAGGGCGAGCTGGGACAGGATCGGGAAGTTGGAGAAATAGGCCGGTCCGGAGTTGATGGCCTTGTTCCCCAGACTGTTCCGGATGCCGAGGAAGAGGAGCGGAATCGCCACCAGGCTCCAGACAAGGGTGTGCTTGAGAGTGAATCGGGACCGGTTCTCGAGGCCGAGGCGCCTGACCAGGAGGAACACCGTGATGAAAACGGCTCCGAGGATCAGGAAGGCCGTGATGACGGGAAAGTCCTCCCACAGGACCTTGTAGAGGTAGCGGTATTCCAGGTATTCGAAGGTCTTGTGGTCGAGGCGCTGATCGAACTCCCGGAAGAAGTAGAAGTCCGTGATGCAGGCGAACAGGGCGAGGGCGAGGGCGCCGGAAAAATACGTCGCCGTCAGGGTCTTGAAGCCGGACCGGGAAAGCACGGATGCAGGGAGGAAGGCGAGGCCCAGGAACAGCGGCACCACCAGCATGCAGCTCACCACGGTGTCGAACCTGAGACCGACGAGGAAACCCATGAGTAGATCGCCGGCGGGGACCTCCGAGAACCGCGCCTCCAGGGCGAGGTAGATCACCAGCCGCTGGATCGTGAAGAGGACCATCAGGAGGGCGAAGAAGAGCACGGGGACGGTAATCCGCACGTCGAGAAACCGCCAGCAGAATCGGGAGGCTCGGCTTGAATCTTGCTCTTCTGTCATGGTCTGCATTCGATCCGACGGGTATCGTAAAATCGGGACAAGTATTGCTGGAACAGGCCTTTTTCACAAGGACACAAGGTTGGAATTT
>CAZAKZ010000139.1:0-13575 GCA_964485695.1 uncultured Planctomycetota bacterium
GAGCGTAACGAGGGGAGGGATGATCCCCAATCCAATCGAATTTTGCCGCGATAGCAATTTACATTACCGTTCTCGTCGACTATGATTCCGATCTGACATTCACGATACTCCCGGGGAGAGCTGCGGATGATACGCAACTGTGAAGAACTGCTGGATCACCTGTGCAGAGAGATCCGGAACCACGTCGACGTGGCGGTCGTGGGATTGAGCGGAGGGGCGGACTCCTCTCTCACCGCGCTGCTCTGCATGAAAGCACTGGGCAAGGAAAACGTCCACGGCATCAGCATGCCCTACAACGAGGTGGACGTGAAGACATTCAACGCACTCTCGGCCCGGTTCGCCGAGAGGATCGGAATCCGGCACCGGGTCCGGCCGGTGGGCAAGATCGCCGACGCCGTCAACGAGCAGATCTTCTGGCGCTCAGCATCGGACCTCTCGGACGTGAACAAGGGCAATTCCCGGAGCCGTGCCAGGATGTGCGTGCTCTACGGCCTTGCCCACGATATTTCAACCCGGCTGCCGGGAAAACGGGTCCGGGTCATGGGCACGGGCAACCTGTCGGAGGATTTCATCGGCTACGACACCAAGGGCGGGGACGCCCTGGCCGACATCTTCCCCATCGGAGAGCTCTTCAAGTCCGAGGTCTACCAGTTCCTGGAGTACTTCCGCGACCAGGGGATCATCGCAGAGGAGAATATCAACCGGACGCCTTCGGCGGGGCTCGAGGACGACCAGACCGACGAAGAGGATCTCGGCCACTCCTACGACGAGATGGAGGAGGGAGTGCGGTTCTGCCTGGAGCACTCCGAGGACATGGCCGGAAGGGACCTCGACGAGATCACGGCATTCGTATGGCAGCGACACCTGGCGCACAAGCACAAGCACCTGGCGCCCATGGTGGTGAAGACGAGGCCGTTCTGCGATTAGCAAACCCGAAGTAGGACAGGCTGTCAGGAAGGGAGCTCCCGGATGATCGAGTCCAAGATCCGGCAGGCCGTCGGCATCCTCGACGAACTGGATATCGACCTGTGGATGGTGTTCACCCGAGAATCGGCGATGGTGCACGATCCGTGCATCGACCTCGTCGTCGGCGGCAACGTGACGTGGGCGTCGGCCTTCCTCATCGGCCGCGGAGGCGAACGCATCGCCATTCTGGGATCCCTCGACAAGGCGGCCCACGAAGCCCTCGGCTTCTACCCCGAGATCATCCCCTACGTGGAGGGCGTCAGCGATCCGCTCCGGAAGACCCTCCAGCGCCTCGCCCCGAAGACCATCGCCGTCAACTACTCCGTGAACGACGAGACTTCCGACGGCCTGACACACGGCCAGTATCTCCTGCTCAAGGACATCCTCGAAGGCACCCCATGGGCCGACAGCCTCGTGTCGTCCGAGGACATCGTCTCCAGGCTCCGCTCCCGGAAACAGGAGCCCGAGCTCCAGCGCATCGAGACTGCATGCAGGGAAACCGTCGACCTCTTCCGCCGGATGAACGAACGCATCGCCGTGGGCATGACCGAAAAGGAGATCGCGGCGATCATGGTGGAGATCATGGAGGAGAAGGGCCTGACCCGGGCCTGGGATCCCGACCACTGCCCAGCCGTGTTCACGGGCCCCGATTCGGCCGGAGCCCACGCCGGCCCCACTGACCGGAAGATGGAGCCGGGCCACCTCATGAACGTCGACTTCGGCATGCGTTTCGAGGGATACTGCTCCGACCTGCAGCGCACCTGGTACTGCCTGCAACCGGGCGAGACCGAGCCCCCCGACATCGTCGTGAAGGCGTTCAACGCGGTGCGCGACGCCATCCGCACGGCCGGGGCGTTCATGAAGCCCGGGGTCATGGGCAAGGAAGTCGATGCCGTGGCCCGCAACCATATCACGGCCCAGGGATTCGACGAATATCCCCACGCCCTCGGCCATCAGATCGGACGCCAGGCCCACGACGGCGCCGGCCTTCTCTGTCCCGAGTGGGAACGCTACGGGAACAAACCCCACGCCAAAATCGAGGAGGGCCAGTGCTACACCATAGAGCCCCGCGCCCTCGTCCCGGGCCACGGAGTGGCCACCATGGAAGAGATCGTAGTGGTGACCGCCGGCGGTGTCCGGTACCTGTCCGAACCCCAAACAGAGATCATGTTGATCAAGCCGATGACTGATTCCTGATTGACTACAGAGACAGGGATCTACGAGTGCCCGACCTGATTGACAGCCGAGGATGATCATGGAATCACTGGTACGTTTCTTCTTTGTGGCGATGGTCGCCATGTCGGTCCTCCAGGCCCAGGAGGCGGCCGAGTCGAAGCCCGCCGAAGCGTTGCAGACCCTCACCCATTCCGGCGCCTGGTGCTGGTTCGGCGATCCGAGGGCCGTGTTCCACGCAGGCAAGCATCGCCGCACCTACATCGGCTGGGTCAGCCGGAACGGCGATATCCTGGTGGGCGCATTCGACCCTGAAAGCCGGACGCTCCGGACCGCCTGTCTCCACGCCGGTCTCCAGCGCGATGACCACTGCAATCCCTCCCTCCTGGTACGCGGGGACGGACGTCTCCTGGTTTTCTATTCACGCCACGGTGGACGCCGCATGTTCCTGCGCGTCTCGAAGCACCCCGAGGACATCTCGGCCTGGGGCGCGGAACGCAGCCTCGTGTTGAACGTGAAGGAGCGGCAGTACACCTACCCGAATCCGGTGTGCCTGAAAGCCGAGAAGGACCGCATCTATCTCTTCTGGCGCGGGGACTTCTGGAAGCCATGCATGAGCTGGTCCGACGACGGCGGAAAGACCTGGCAAAAGGCAAGAAAGGTCATCCAGGCGGAGGGTGCGGACCGCCGCAACCGCCCCTACGTGAAGGTGTCCTCCGACGGCAAGGACACCATCCACCTCGCCTTCACCGACGGTCACCCCCGAAACGAACCCCTGAACAGCATCTACTACATGGGGTACCGCAACGGCGCCTTCCACCGGGCCGACGGGACACGCATCGGTGACATGGAGTCCCTGCCGATCCGGCCGCGGGACGCGGACGTGGTGTACGACGGACGGGCAACCGGGAAGCGCGCCTGGATCTGGGACGTGGCTGCAGATGGAAATGGACATCCGGTCCTGGTGTACGCGGTCCTTCCGTCCGAGGACCGACACGTCTACCACTACGCACGGTGGGACGGCAAGACCTGGCAGTCATTCAAGGTGGCCGAAGCAGGAAAGTGGTTCCCGAAGACGCCCGAGGGGAAGCACGAGCCCGAACCGCACTATTCGGGCGGCATCGTTCTGGACCACGGCGACCCCTCTTTGGTCTACCTGTCCCGGAACGTCGACGGAGTCTTCGAGATCGAGGAGTGGAGCGCCGACCGGGGCTCGAAGCCCGTGACGGCGAAGTCGAAGGCCGATAACGTCCGTCCCTTTGTGGTGCGCAACCACAGGGCCGGAAACGGGCCGGCGCTGCTCTGGATGAGCAACACCGGCGGCTATGTCCACTACACCGACTACCGCTGCGTCCTCAAGATGGACCGCCGGATCCAGCCGCTCTCTACAGCCCTCCAGCCGCTGGACATCCGCAACGCAATGGCCAGGGTCGCGGACTGGCAGCTGGCATACTCGAGCCGCCACGACCTGCGCGGCTGGGTCCAGGCCGCCCTGTATGCCGGCATGGCCGCCTGGGGCGAGGCGTCGAAGGACGGGAAGTACCTGAACGCCTTGCGCGCCATGGGGCGAGGGAACGCATGGCGCCTCGGGTCCCGACCGTACCACGCCGACGACCACAGTGTGGGCTGGACCTACCTTGCCCTGCACGCCCGGGACCGCGATCCGCGGATGCTCGGCCCCCTCCTGGACCGCTTCGACTGGATCCTGGCAAACCCGGCAGGCACCGTTCTGGATTGGAACACGCCCCGCGTCACGGACCGCTGGAGCTGGTGCGACGCCCTCTTCATGAGTCCACCGGTATGGACCCGGCTCTTCAGCGTCACCGGTGACAGGAAGTACCTGAGCTTCATGGACGCCGAATGGTGGGCCACGACGGAATTTCTCTTCGACCGCCATGAGCACCTCTTCTTCCGCGACAGCCGTTACTTCGACAAGAGAGAAAAGAACGGGAGGAAGGTGTTCTGGAGCCGCGGCAACGGCTGGGTCATCGCCGGCCTGGCGCGGACCCTTCAATTCCTGCCGCACGACCATGCGAGTCGCCCCCGATACGAGGCGCTGTTCAAGGAAATGGCCGGGAAGCTGGCAGCGATCCAGCCCGACGACGGCCTGTGGCGCGCCAGCCTCCTGGACCCGACCTCGTTCCCCGCCCCCGAGACCAGCGGAACCGGTTTCTTCTGCTTCGCCCTCGCCTGGGGAATCAACGAGAGGCTCCTCGACCGGAAAACATATCTTCCTGTCGTCCAGAGGGCCTGGACGGGCCTGGTGCGTGCCGTGCACCCCGACGGCATGCTGGGGTGGGTGCAGCCCATTGGGGCCGACCCGCGTGCGGTCACAGAGGTAATGACCGAGCTCTACGGCGTCGGCGCCTTTCTGCTGGCGGGCACCGAGGTCCACAAGCTGGCCGCCCTTGAATCCGTCAGGGTCACGGTCCTGAATCCGATTTACGCTTTCCGCCGACAGGAGACTGTCGAGGTGGACTGGGCCTCGGTCGAGGCTGCCGCGCCCGGCCTCGATCCCGAGGCCCTTCAGGTCCTGGACGGCCGCACCGGCCGCGCCATCCTCTCCCAGGCCGTGGACACCAACACGGACGGCCGTACCGATGCCCTGGTCTTCCAGTCCGACTTCGGGGCCGGAGAAAAGAAACACTTCATCCTCCAGCCCCTACGCAAGGACATCCCCCCTGCAACCTCGAGCCGCACTACCTTCGCCGCCTTCGTACCCGAGCGCAAGGACGACTTCGCCTGGGAGAACGACTGTATCGCATTCCGTATGTACGGGCCCGCGCTCCAGACGACGGGCGAGATCTCGAGCGGAGTGGACGTCTGGGCCAAGCGGGTCCAGCGCCCCGTCATCCGGAAATGGTACCGCCACGGTGACTACCACAGGGACCACGGCGAGGGCCTGGACTACTACAAGGTCGGCCCCAGCCGCGGCTGCGGCGGCCTGGGATTCCTCGCGGACGGGAAACTCTGCGTGTCGAAGAACTTCACGGCGTGGAAGCTCATTGCCAGCGGCCCCGTGCGCACCGTCTTCGACCTCGAGTATGCTCCCTACACCGTTGGCGGCACAAAGATCCGGGAGGTCAAGCGCGTGACCCTGGACCTCGGGTCCAACCTCAACCGCTTCGACGTGCGCATCGACACGGCGGACGACATCGCCCTCGATGCGGCCATGGGCATTGTCCGCCGCGGGGACAGCGGGGACGTGAGCTACAACCTGAAGCTCCAGTGGGTCTCGTACTGGGAACCGAAACACCCGAAACACGGCAGCATCGGCTGCGGCCTCGTGCTCCCCGGGAGCGGAGGCCGCTTCCTCGACGCCCACGGCCACCTGTTCCTGGTGAAGGCGCAGAAGTCCGGGATCTTCACCTACCACGCCGGCGCCACCTGGTCCAGGTCCGCGATCCGGAGCACCCGGGCGCAGTGGAACGCGTACCTGGAGGGTATGGCCAGGCGTCTCAGGGCGCCCTTGATCGTCCGGATCGACAAGGGGAAGTGAGGCCCCGGCGTCAGCTACCCTCCAGCAAGCGCTCGACGGCCCTCTCCAGGCCCCGGATCTCGGCCATGCCCCTCAGCCGGCCGATCACTGAATAGCCCGGGTGTGATTCACGGTGCAGATCATCCAGCATGCGATGACCGTGGTCGGGCCGCCAGGGCATCCGTGCGTCCTTGCGACCGGCCTCGACGCGGCGCCGCTGTTCCAGGAGCAAGGCCCGCACCACGGCGACCATGTCCACGTCCCCTTCGAGGTGTCCGGCCTCCAGAAAGCTCCCCCCCTCCTCCCGCTTCACGGACCGGAGATGGACGAATTGAATCCGGCTCCCCAGGCGCTCCACCATGCCCACGATGTCGTTGTCCGGCCTCGCGCTCAGGGACCCGACGCACAGGGTGAAGCCGCTGGCTGACGAATCGACGGCCTCGAGCAATTCGCGGAGGTCTGCCTCGGTGCTGACGATCCTTGGCAAGCCGAAGAGGGGGAAGGGCGGATCGTCGGGATGGACCGCCAGGCGCACGCCCGCCTCCTCGGCAACGGGAACCACGGCCCGGAGGAACCGGGCCAGATTCTCCCGGAACCTCCCCTCGTCCACGCGTCCGTATCGGTCCAGAGCCGCCCGGAAGGTCTCCAGGTCATGACGGCCCCAGGCCCCGGGCAGGCCCACGAGAATGCTCCTCTCCAGGGCGGCCCTCTCCGCCGCGTCCATGGCCTCGAAGAGAGCCCGAGCTCGTTCGCATTGCCGCCCGGTATACGAGGACTCGGCCCGGGGCCTCTTCAGAACATGAATGTCAAAGGCGGCCAGGGCGGCCATGTCGAAGCGCAGGGCCTCGGAGCCGTCGTCCATGCGAAAGTGCAGGTGGGTCCGGGTCCAGTCCACCACGGGCATGAAGTTGTAGCACACGGTGTCGACGCTGCAGGCCCCCAGGTTCCGGAGCGTCTGCTGGAAGTTCTCGATCTGGTGGTCGAAATCCCTTCCCCCGGTGTAGATCGCCTCGTGGACGGGGACGCTCTCCACCACGGACCAGGAAAGGCTCGTGGACGCACCGGAATCGTCCACCTCGATGAGGCGCTTCCGTACTTCGACGTCCTCCACGGTCCACACGGCTCCGACGGGCTTCTCGTGCAGGGCGGTGACGATGCCCGTGGCCCCGGCCTGCCGGATATCGGCAAGGCGCACGGGGTCTCCGGGCCCGAACCAGCGCCAGGTGGGTTCCATGGTCATGGGTCACGCGCTCCGGTTTCGTTCCACTCAGGGGCTGAATCCTCCACACCATCCATTTGGCCGTGGATTTCGTTGAAGATAGAGACTGGGAGAGGACAAATCAACACCATTACTGGGGGCAGATCGTTTTGAAGAACAGCTTGAATTCTTGATCAATGAAGAGACAATACATTGGGTTCGAATATCAGGGATTCTTGGACAGGATTCCAGGGTCATCTCACTTTTACAGTCGAATTGGAGGTCTCTTTATGAAACAGCTCGTACTCGCGCTCACTGTCCTGAGCCTGATCAGCCTGGCTGCACCCGCCCAGATCTGGCAGGATCAGTTCAACTATCCGAACGGGACCAACCTCGGGGCCTGGAAGGAGTTTCTCGGGGACTGGAACGCCGTGAGCAACAAGGCCGAATCGGCCCAGATATTCCAGTGGCAGTACTGTACCCAGCCCAACCGGCCCTACAAGGACTGCGCCGCCGAGGCCGTCGGGATCTACAATCCCAATTCCAAGCAAGCGCTTCAGTTCTCCGGACCGGCGATCCGCTGCGCCAATCCGGGAAGCGGACGCCTGGGATCGGACCTCATCATGGCCAAGATCCAGGGCAGCGGCCGTTGGACCAATCTATACCTGTATCAAATCGACGGCTCGGGTGGAAGCCGGATCCTGCAGTCCAACTCTTTTACCGGAGGTAATAAAGGCACCGTGCGGCTTCTCGGCATCGACCAGCGCGTGGTCCTCCAGGCGGATACCGACAATGACGGCCTCTGGGACTACGTGTTCGACAAGACCACGACGGTCACGGCCAAGGCCGCGCCCGTCGCCATCGACGGTTTCGGCGGCGGCCAAGTGGATGACTTCAAGCTCTGGGACGGCGTCTGCCTGGGCAAAGTCGGAAATCCGAAACCGACTCCTGGCACTTCCATGAATTACGTGCTGCGCGGATGGCCCAACGCGGCCTTCCAGGCCGCCATCGCGCTGGGCAATACCGGCATCGTCCTTCCCGACGGACGGATCATACCCCTGGTCGCTGACGGACTCTTCTTTGCGAGTATGCTCGGTGTTTTCCCGGGATTCTCAGGTACCCTCGACGGCAACGGCGACGGCACCATCACCGTCCCCATCCCGAACATTCCAGCCCTTGTCGGAATCACCTACTATGCCGCATTCGTGAACTACGGTTCCACCGGCATCCTGAACATCAGCAACGACGAACAGACCACGATCACCACCTAGACCCGCAGTACGATCGGCCCTTTTCCCCTGCGAAAAGGGCCTTTTTTTGTACGTTCACTCGTGGGCGAATCCTCACACGCCGCTGAAGGCGCTGAATCCCCCGTCCACGGGCACCACCACCCCGGTGACGAATCCCGAGGCGTCCGAGCAGAGCCAGTGCACGGTGCTCAGGATCTCCTCCGGCTCGCCGAGGCGGCCCATGGGCGTGTTGCGGATGATGGTCCCGGCCCGTTCGGTGTGGCTCCCGTCCTCGCGGATGAGAAGGCGGCGATTCTGCTCGGTGAGGAAGAATCCCGGCGCGATGGCGTTGACCCGGATGCCACCGCCGTACTTCCGGGCCGTCTCCACGGCCAGCCACCGCGTGAAGTTCTCTGCGGCCGCCTTTCCCGCCGAGTATCCCGCCACCCGGGTGACAGCCCTGGGAACGGTCATGGAGGAGACGTTGATGATGCACCCCCGGCCCTCGGCGGCCATGGCCTCGCCGAAAATCCGGGTGGGCAGGACCGTGCCCTGGAGATTCAGTGCAACCACGGCGTCGAAGTCGTCCATGGACAGGTCCCAGAAGCTCCCGTCCGTGGAGAGGGTGGCCCCGGGGAGGTTTCCGCCGGCCGCGTTCAGGAGAATGTCGATGCGGCCCCAGGCGGAAAGAACATCCTCGCGGGCGGACGTGAGCTGCTTCTCGTCCAGCACGTCCGCTTCCAGGGCCAGGGCCTCCCCGCCACCGGCCTCGACGGCTTCCCTTGTCTTCGAGAGCGTGGCCCCGGTGCGTCCGAGCACCGCCACCTTGACCCCGGCCGTGCCGAGGTGAACGGCCACGGCGCCGCCGAGAACGCCTCCCCCGCCGGTGACCACTGCGGTCTTTCCGGTCAGGTCGAACAGGTTGAAAGCCATGGTCAGGCCTCTATCTCATTGCGGTGACTTTTGACTCATGGAACACGGCACTAGAATCCAAACAAAGCCGGCAGTGTCAAGGACAGAGCCGGAACATACGTGGTGATGAGGAGCACAACCACCATGGCCAGGAAGAACGGGATCAGGTGCCGGATCATCCGGGTCATGGTGGTCTCGGCGATGCCGCAGCCCAGGAACAGACACGTGCCCACAGGCGGAGTGCACAGGCCGATGCACAGGTTCAGGATCATCATGACGCCGAAGTGCAGCGGGTCCATGCCCAGGCTCCTGGCCACCGGCAGGAAGATCGGAGTGAACACCAGGATGGCCGGCGTCATGTCCATGAAGGTGCCTACCAGGAGCAGGACGACGTTGATCAGGAGCAGGATCACCAGGCGGTTCTCGGTCATGCCGATGAGGCCGGCGCTCAGCTCCTGCGGGATGTTCTCGTAGGACAGGATCCAGGACATGGCCATGGAGGTCCCCACCATCAACAGGACCACCGAGGTGAGGACGCAGCACCGGAGCAGGATTTCGGGGAGGTCCCGGATCTTCACCTCCCGGTAGACGGCCACGGAGAGGATCAGGGCATAGACCACTGCAACGGCCGAGGCTTCGGTGGCGGTGAAGGCTCCACTGAGGATGCCGCCAAGGACGATGACCACCAGAAACAGCGCGGGCACGGCCCGGCCGAAGCGGATCAGTGCCTGTTTCGCGTCCACGGCGTCCCCCCGGCCGTAGCTCCGCGCCACCGAGAGAAACGCGCAGACCCCCATGAGGCCCAGGCCCACCAGGATGCCTGGCGCGATGCCGGCCACGAAGATGGCGGCGATGGACACCTGGCCCCCCGTGGCCATGGAGTAGATGATCATGACGTTGCTGGGCGGAATGAGCAGTCCTGTGGTGGCGGCGGTGGTGGTCACCGAGGCGTTGAAGTCGCGGTGGTAGCCCCGCCGATTCATGGCCGGAATCATGAAGCCGCCCACGGAGGAGACCGCGGCCGCCGCCGATCCGGAAATCGACCCGAAGAGCATGCACGCCATGACGTTGACGTGGGATAGGCCGCCGCGGAATCGACCCACCAGCACGTCGGCGAAATCGATGAGGCGCCGGGCGATGCCGCCTTGACCCATGAGCAGCCCCGACAGGATGAAGAACGGGATGGCCAGCAGCGCGAAGCTGTCGATGCCGGTGGCCATGCGCTGGGCTACCAGCAACAGCGCAGGAAGCTCACCCGTGGAAAAGATGGCCAGCACCGTGGCGATGCCGATGGAGAACGCCACGGGGACGTCGAGGGCGAGGAAGACCACGAAGGCGAGGACGAGGACAATGAGGGGAGATCCCAAGGCTCAGCTCCCCTCCGCCGCGTCCAGGTCCCTGCCGGTTCCCAGGGCTGCCAGGCTCTGGACCAGGAACTCCAGGCTGTAGAGCGTCATGAAGAATCCGCTCACCGGCAGGGCCAGATAGACCCAGCCCATCTGGATGCCCAGGGCCGGCGAGGTCTGGTCCAGAACCAGGGTCCGGGTGACGAGGACCATTCCCCCGTACCCGAGCACCCCCGCCGAGAAGAGACCCGTAGCCAGGTGGACGACGCATTCGGTCCAACCTCGGATCCCCGGCGGCAGCTTCATGACGAAGTAGTCGATGCCCACGTGGGCCTTGCGGTGCAAGGCAACGCAGGCGCCGAGGAGTCCCACCCAGATCAACAGGAACGTCGCCAGCTCCTCGGTCCAGGAACTCGGGTCGGCGAGAACGTAGCGCGTGAAGACCTGCCAGGTGACGTCCAGAACCAGCACGGCCATCAAGGTGGCGACGAGGGTCTCAATGCCCCGGTCCAGTCCGTTCTTCATCGCCCGTATGACGCCCATGGTTCACTCCACGGCCTGAATTCGCCGGGCCAGGTCGCCGATCTCGGTACCGTCGAACCGGGCCCAGACTGATTTGACGGCCTCAAGGAACGGCTTCTTGTCCGGGTGGATGATCTCGACTCCGGCTTCACGCACCCGTTCGAGGCTCTGCACCTCCGTACGCTTCCACAGCTCGCGCTGATACTCCACCGACGCCTCCACGGCGTCGAGAAGGATCTCCCGCTTCTCGTCGTCCAGCGCCTTCCACACGTCCGGGTTGATGACGAGGACGTCGGGCTGGCGAAGATGCTCGTCCAGGGTGTAGTGGCGGCAGATCTCGTACTGCCTGGAGACAAACAGCGTGGGCGAGTTGTTCTCGGCGCCGTCCACCACGCCCTGCTGCAGCGCCGTGTAGAGTTCCCCCCAGTCGATGGGCGTGGGCGATCCACCCATGGCCTCGATCATGCGCATGGCCATCTCGCTCTTCATGACGCGGATCTTCATCCCCTTGAGGTCTCCGGGGTGCCGCACCGGCTTCTGCGTGGTATAGAAGCTGCGCGCGCCCGCGTCGTAGAAGCAGAGCCCCTGGAGCCCCCTGGAGGCGCCGGCTGCCAGGATCTCCCTGCCGATGGCCCCCTTGAACACCTTCCACATGTGGCTGGAGTCGCGGAAAAGATACGGCAGGCCGAAGACCTTCATGGCCGGTACGAAACCCTCCATGGGCGCGGATGATGACTTGGTCATGGTCAGAATGCCGAGCTGGACCAGCTCGAGGCATTCCCGTTCGGAGCCCAGCTGCTCGCTCGGGTAGAGATCCACACGCATCCGCCCCCCGGACTGCCGGGCCACCTCCTCGGCCATGAACGCCATGGCCTTGTGCACGGGGTGCTCCACGTCCAGGCCGTGGGCGAGCTTCAGCACGGTCACGTCCTTCGCCTCCCCGCAGCCGGCCGCGATGCATGCTGCAGCCGCAAGGAGGAAAGTCCATCGCACAAGCATCTACCGCCCCATCCACCCGCCGTCCACGGTGAGGATCGTACCGTGGACGTAGTGAGACGCAGGGCTGGCGAGGAACACCACCGCGCCCTTGAAGTCATCAGGCTCCCCCCACCGCTCCGCGGGAATCCGCTCCAGGATCGCCCGGTTTCTCGCCTCGTCCGCCCTGAGCGCCGTGGTGTTGTCGGTGGCGACATACCCCGGGGCGATGGCATTGACGTTGACCCCCCGGGGCGCCCACTCGTTGGACAGCGCCTTCACGAGCTGGCCGACAGCACCCTTGCTGGCCGCGTATCCGGGCACGGTGATGCCGCCCTGGAATGTCAGGAGGGATGCGGTGAACACGATCTTCCCCCCGCCTCGGGCGACCATGTCCCTGCCGATCTCCCGGCTCAGGACGAACTGCGCGTTGAGGTTGACCTCCATCACCTCGTCCCAGTATTCGTCGGGGTGCTCGGCCGCGGGCTTTCGTAGAATGGTCCCCGCGTTGTTGATTAGGATGTCGATTCGCGGAAAGTCGCCCTTTACCTTCCGGATGAAATCGTACAGGTCGCGGCGGCGCGAGAAGTCGCACGCATATCCCTGAAACTTCCTGCCCAGGGCCGCCACCTCTTTCTCCACATCGCTGCCCGAGGGTTCGAGCGACCGGCTGACGCCGATGATGTCCGCCCCCGCCTCGGCCAGGGCTCCGGCCATGGCCCTGCCGATGCCACGCCTGCACCCCGTCACAAGTGCGATGCTACCGTCCAGCCGGAATCGGTCCAGTATGTTCATGCATTCCCCCGGTCAGAGAAGCGACGCGATTTCCACACCGTCCATGTCGTCGAACGCCTGATTCTCTCCACCCATGCCCCAGATGAAGGTGTAGTTCCGCGTGCCCACGCCCGAGTGAATCGACCAGCTGGGCGACACCACCGCCTGGCGGTCAGCCATCACCACATGGCGCGTCTCTCGAGGGGTGCCCATGAAGTGGAATACCCTGTCTCCCGGTGCCAGATCGAAGTAGAGGTAGACCTCGGTCCTGCGCGCGTGGGTGTGCGGGGGCATTGTGTTCCAGACGCTGCCGGCCTCTACCTCCGTGATGCC
Organism: uncultured Planctomycetota bacterium; assembly: GCA_964485695.1. GTDB lineage: Bacteria > Planctomycetota > JAFGQW01 > JAFGQW01 > JAFGQW01 > CAZAKZ01. Next base: position 12,907 of record CAZAKZ010000139.1, read on the forward strand.
CATGACCAGCTGGCAGCTCTTCACGCCTCCCGGGTGGATGTACTTGAAGACGGTCCGTCGGTTCGCCGTCTCCGAGGATCCCAGGCTCACGGCCTCGGCGTCCTCCTTATGGGCCAATGTGGTCGGATGGTCGACGTGGGCGGGATAGCTCAGGAGGAAAAACACCGCGGGCGTCGATCCACCATCGCTCCTGAAGACGATCTCCCGGCTACCCCGGCCGATGTAGAGGCAATCCCGGTACGCCATGGGGAAGACCGTGGAGTCCACGGTGACGGAGCCGGCACCGCCCACGTTGATGACGCCGATCTCCCGGCGCTCAGTGAAATACGCCGCCCGGAGCGCGTCCCCGGCCTCGAGGAGAAGAGCCTCACGGACGGGGACGGCCGATCCGACGACGGCGCGGTCGAGGTCGGTGTAGACCAGGTCGATCCTGTCCTTGCCGAACAGGTCCTCCACCAGGAAGGACTCTCTCAGCTCTCCGGTGGTCATGCGACCGAAATGAATCTGATCTGCAGTCTGCAAAGTTTTCATGGTTATTCACCTGCTGTATGGACCGTGGCCTCCCATTCTACTCCATCGCCCGCCCGGATCAACGACTGCGGGAAACCCCCCTCCGAGCCAATGCCGTTAAGCCCCCTGCCGTCCTCTCGGCCCCCACCGTGGTCGCGG
>CAZAKZ010000140.1:0-3615 GCA_964485695.1 uncultured Planctomycetota bacterium
TATGCCCGGTGGTGTGGGAGGGGGGAACCGTGAGGTTTCCCCCTATCCCGATTACCAGGCAGGCCGCTTCTACTGGATCAGCACGTCTAGGGCATCGCTGGCGCTGAGTATTCCAGCCTTGCATGGGCCGGTTTTCAGCCACACGTACTGGGCATAGAACCGGATCGTCCGGCTCTCCCGCGGCAGAAGGAGGGGTGTCGCTACCATTCCCATGCCGTCGCTGGCCACCGGAAAGGCAAGGAAGAAAACGGTGGGATCGATGTGCAATCTCACGCCCAGCAAGGGAATGCCGAGGAGACTCGGCTTGAAGCCGATGAACAGAATGCCCGCAGCCCGCGGCGGTGCCGCCGTGCAACCCACGGTGAAGCCCGCCTCCCCGGCCATGGGGAAGCCACTCGCATGCATCGGGATCGGGCCGGCGCACGCCGGTGTGGATCGGCCGTACCGGAAGATGCCGGTGACACCGTCGATGCGCACCGTGGGATTGTCGAGGGATTGTTGCCCCCGGAACTTCACCAGGTAGGCCGCCATGGCCATGCCGTCGGGCCCCCAGTCGAAATCGGCTGCCGCCACGCCGCCGGGGACGTACTCGGGAAAGCGGGGATCGTTGAAACCGGTGAGTCGCCGCTTGCCGGTGCCGTCGGCTTTCATCACCCAGTAGTCGAGCTTTGGATCCGCGGTTCCCTTCAGCTGCGGGATGCCTTCGCTGCTCGCCCACACGATGTGGCGGCCGTCCGCTGTGAAGTGGGCGTGTTCGTCCCACTCGTCATCAAGGGTGAGGGGCCTGGTGACGCGAGTGGTCAGGTCCATGACGAAGATCTCCATATCGTAATAGGTCTTCTTCTGCGGAACGCCGGAGAAGAGGATCTTCCGCCCATCCGGCGAGAAGCCGTGAGTCTCGTAAAACTGCAGGCCGAGCGGAGTCCAAGTCCGGATACCCGTGACGACGGGTCGTCCGGCCACCACCGTGAAGTCCGCCACCTTGACGGCCCACTGGACGATCCCGCCTCCCTGGTTGCTGATCAATTCGCTCCATATCAGCATTGTGCCATCGGGCGAGAAATGGGGATGCAGCACCCCGTGCCGGTCCTTAACGCGGGTCACCTGCCAGAACCGGGATCCGTCGGATTTCATGATCCATATGTTGTTCTGGACGCCGGCGCCGGGCGTGGTGAGGTGCGCCTCGAGGCGTGGGGGAACTCCCTCGAGGCCCGGATCCTGCGCCTGGAAGACGATGAACTCTCCCGATGGATGCCAGGCCGGCTGTCCGTTGTTCTTCTGTGGCAGGCCGGACTTGCCATGGGTAAGGCAACGTCGCCCGGTGCCGTCGGGCCGCATGGTGTAGACGTCGAAGTAGCCGTCCAGACCCATGTGATCGAAGGCAATGAGGTTTGTGACGTGAGACCAGTCCAGCCGTCCGCCCTGTTGCTGTAGTGTGATGACCTTGTGGGCCTGCGAGGCGATATTACGCGCGGGCAGTCCGAGGCCGGGTATGATCGCGAGAAGAATCGCGGCATGCAGAGTTCGCATCATGGTTCCGTCTCCTGAAAGGGTATCGTGTGTTCGGGGATCAGTTCTTTCAGCTGGCTATACGGCGAGTCGGCTGCCGGCATCCCCGGGGGATCAGAGGAAATGATTTCGCAGCTTGGAGACCGCCTTGTGCTTTGCACTGCGTACGGTCTGGTGTGACACTCGGAGTACGCGGGCGATTTCCGGAACTTCCATCTCCTGGTCGAAGACGAGGCGCAGGACGAGATTTTGTCGGGGGGACAGGAGACCCGGCGGGATCCGGACCTCTTTCGTGGGGACGGGCTCGGGGGCAGGCACCTCCTCCACCTCCTGGTCGGTGGGATCGGGCTCGTGCCGGGACTGCTTGAGAATGTCGAGGGTCTTGCTCCTGGCCACCAGCGTCAACCACGTGCTCAGGGAGGAACGCGAGGGATCGTAGGATTTGAGAAGGAGGTAGTCCTCCTTGATCAGCCTGACGAGAACTTCCTGGACCGCATCCTGAATGAATCCATCATCGTTCCTGCCGCGAGTGCGGGCGGTCCTTGAAACGGCCGCGTAGAGGACTGGAGTGAAACGGTCCACGAATGCGTCCCAGGCGGTCTTGTCTCCGCGGGTGCAGGCGGCCAGATCGTATTCCATGGCAAATGCCATCGGGCTACCGGTCCATCATTTCAGGAGGGCCGTTTTCTCCCTGGCCAGGCGTATGAGGGCCCGGCGCTGTTCCCCGGTCATGACGGCGAACAGGTCTCGGAGACAGTCGGCTTTGATCCTGGCTCCTTTCTTGAACATTTCGCCCAGCTTGTCGAGGAGGACTTTCATTCGTTCCTTGTCGCGTTCGGGTTTCAGGATCAGAGTCAGGAATTCCTCGATGTCCTCGGCTCCGCTGTCCTTGAGGGCGTTCATGTCGGTCAGCTGCCGCAGCAAGAGCCGGCTGCAGGCTTCGGTCTGATTCGGATCGAGACCGATCTCCCTGGCCATCAGCCGGGCGCGTCCATCCGGAGTCTTGAGCATCTTCAATGTCCGGCGGGCCTTGGCATGGCCGGCCATGTAGAAGACGTTGAAACAGATCGAGAGGATCAACAGGAACCAGGGCAGCTTCTTTTTCATGCCTATACTCCGAGGTCCGAAAAATGCACCGGACTCAGCGTGAACTCCGTGAAAGCGGATCGGGCCGGGTCCAGACCGCTGAAGTCCTGGCCGAGGCTGTAGCCCGCGAAGCAGACGGCCGCAACGACGGCCGCTGCTGCGGCCAACCAGGCCGCTCGCTTGAAGTACCCCTGCAGGACAGGGGTTTCCTTCGGGCCGGGGATCAGCATTTTCGCCCTTTCCAGCAGGGCCTCGGGCACCCTGGGCTCCCCGGCGTCCTGGATCGATCGCACGTCTTCGAGTGCCTCCAGACAGGATGCGCAGGAGGCGAGGTGCGCCTCGACCTCTCTGGCTTCCTCCCCGGAGGCCTTCCCGTCCAGGTAGGCACCCAGGGCATTGGGATCCGGGCAGGCGGACCTGGGTGGAGTCCTCCGCTCACCCCGAAAGCGGGTCCACAGCCTCCGCCCTTCCTGGTCGTCGTCCTTTGATCCGGCCACTGAATTTCTCCTCGAAAATCTCACTCGGAAACGTCTGACCCGTATCCTATATGAATCCAGGTCCTGACGTCCACGAGGGTATTTCAACCAGTTATACGAGAGGTCCATCGAGAGCATCCCCGCGGACCTGGAATTTCGATTTACGAGAGGTGTGCAAATCTTGCGCACCGTTGCCCGGCCCACGCGCATGTCTTGCGCAGAAATGCCGCCCCCGGCCTTGCAAGATCGCAGAAATAGCCCGATAATGCATCGAGAGCGGGATCGGCACGGGTATTGCGAGAAGTGAGCACCTATCATCCCGGAATGACATCTGTGCTTTTCGAAAGGAGTCGGATTGTGAAAGCGAAGATCGTTCTGCTATTCGTGGCGGCGGCCCTGATCCTGATGGCCTATCCAGCGGCTGCCCAGCAGTGCAAGGGTTCCTGCCAGGGACACGCCGAGATCCTGAAGGTCGACGACGGCTGCAAAGCCCACGCGGCCAAGTCTTGCGGTGGCAAGTGCGGTCAGCACAAGGGACACGGCG
>CAZAKZ010000140.1:3715-13572 GCA_964485695.1 uncultured Planctomycetota bacterium
GTGCAAGTGCAAGGGCAAGGCCCACGCGGCCAAGTCTTGCGGTGGCAAGTGCGGTCAGCACAAGGGACACGGCGCGAAGTCCTGCGGCGGCGCGTGCAAGTGCAAGGGCAAGGCCCACGCGGCCAAGTCTTGCGGTGGCAAGTGCGGTGGAAGCTGCAAGGTCATCATCGAGATCAACTGCTGCGGTGACAAAGGCGTCAAGGTCACGATCAATTGCGGTTGCAAGTCCGGTCCTCACTCCCACGCCGGCTGCCTGAAGTCTTCCGGTGGCATGTGGGTGGGCAAATGCGGTCATCCCAAGGGACACGCCGAGAAGTCCTGCGGTTGTGCGGGCAAGGGTAAGGCCTACGCGCTGAAGGCCGGTGCATGCAAGTGCAAGGGTAAGGCCCACGCGCTGAAGGCCGGTGCTTGCAAGTGCAAGAGCAAGGCCCACGCGCTGAAGGCCGGTGCTTGCAAGTGCAAGACCAAGCCGGCGGGAATCAAAAGGGAATTGCGCATCATCACCACTCCCGGGAAGGGAAGCCGGAGGATGATGATCCTGACGCCTGCCCTGAAGAAGAAGGGATGCAGCAGCAAGTGCAAGCAGGCAGCACCCCAGAAGAAGGGCGGCTGTGGCGGCTGTGGCGCCAAGAAGGCCGATACCGGGATCAGCATCGAGAAGCTTCTTCTGGAATATGAAGTCGAGAAGAAGAAGAAAAAGGGTGGCTGCGGCTGCAGTGCCAAGAAGGTAAAAGAAGACATCAGTTTCTGAGGCTGCTGCAACTACCCTGACCTGACGATATCGGGCGCGATCCGTCGCGCCCGTTTCTTTTCGCGAGGCTGGTGGTAAAATCCGATCATGCTGAACCAGCGATTCATGGCGACTCTGGGCACCTTGATCCTGGCCACGGGGCTGGTGTGGCTCTGGCAGTGGTACGACTACAGAGCCTACGTACGGGCCGAGCAGGAAGACGACCAGCGGTATGGTGATGTCATCCTGGCCGGGGCAGCAGGTGCGATGCACCGGCAGTGCAGGTTCCGGACGCCCGACCTGGAGCTCCTGAACAACACCCTGGAAGACGTCCGCGCCCGGGTGGAGGCTACCTATCTGGGCATCTTCCAGGCCGATGGAAAGCCGTACGTCACGGCTGGTAAATCGGCCGATGGCGTAACCCGTCGGGTTCGGAAGTTCAGCTTCCCGGCGGTTCATGGGAACTGTAGACTCAAGACCGGAGAAAAGAGCGACGGCATCAAGCCCGGGTGCGCGGGCTGTACCCTGCCCGGCGGCACCATGGAGATTCGTCTCGAGTATCCGGCGGACCGCCTGGAGAAGCGTATCGACCGGGCCTGGTTTCGGTTCCTCGCCGTGGGCGGCGCCTTCACCCTGGCCTTCGGCTCGCTCTTTCTGTTCTTCCAGAGCCGCATGCGGGCGGCAGATCTGCACGCCAGGCTGGCTGCCAAGACCGAACAGGTGCGATCGCTCGAGTTTCTCGGCCGACTTGGCGCCGGTCTCGCCCATGAGACCAAGAATCCTCTCGGCTCTGTTCGTGGCTTTGCAGAACTCCTGCTGCGCAAGGAGCTGACGGGAGAGGATGTCCGGGAGGCTGCCGGCCGAATCGTGGACGAGACCGACCGCATCGTGACCCGCCTGGATGAGTTCATGCTGCTGAGCCGACCGGTCCGGCCTCGAATGGCCGTCTTTCCCCTCAAGGACCTGCTCGAGGACCTGGCCGGTCTCGTACGGCTCGAACTGGCCGGCAAGGAAGCTCGCCTCGAAGTCAAAGGGGACGGTGTCGTTGTGAAGGCGGACCGGGAACAGGTCCGGCGTCTCTTCATGAACCTCCTGGTCAATGCGGCCGAGGCCGTGGATCAGGGGGGTCGCATCGAGGTGGAGATCCACGGGGACGAAGAACGGAAGGTCCGGGTCGTGGTGGAGGACGATGGAGTGGGGATTCCCGAGGCGCTCAGGGATACGATGTTCGAACCGTACGTCACCGGTAAAGCCGAAGGAACCGGCCTGGGACTGGCAATCGCCCGGCGCATCGCCGCAGAACACGGCTGGCAGATCCGGTACGAACCCGGCAGGAACAAGGGCACGAGGATCATCGTCGAGGGGCCGGCGGCATGAAGATCCCGGACTCCTCGGTGCTGGTGGTGGACGACGACGCCAACCACCTGGCCATGCTGGCAGCTGTGCTTCGGGAACACGTGGATACCGTGCAGACTGCGGATTCAGCCGAAAGGGCCCTGACGCTTCTGGAACAGGACCGGCCGGATCTGATCCTCCTCGACATGCGCATGCCGGGTATGGGCGGCCTCGGATTCCTCGGAGAGGCGAGTCAGAAGAATCTCACCGTTCCCGTGGTGGTGGTCACGGCCTTCGCCGAGGTAGAAGACGCCGTGGAGGCCATGAAGCTCGGTGCATCGGATTATCTCAGCAAGCCCATCGACCTGGTGCTTCTGGAGGAATTGCTGGACCGGTACGTTCGCAAGGACTCGGTTGTCACGGCGCCGACGCATCCTCCTCTGCCGTCCGGCATCATCTTTCGCTCTCCCTTGATGGAACAGGTCCTGGCCGAGGTGGCTGCGGCTGCAGGGAGCCTGGCGCCGGTGCTTCTGGTGGGAGAGTCCGGCGTGGGCAAGGAAGTGCTGGCGGAGCTCTTGCACCGGTGGAGCGATCGGCCCGAGGGGCCCATGGTGAGTCTCAACATGACGGCCCTGCCCGAGACACTCATGGAGAGCGAGCTCTTCGGCCACGAAAAGGGGGCCTTCACCGGTGCGGAACGATCGCGCCGCGGGCATTTCGAGGAAGCCTCGGGGGGAACCCTGTTCCTGGATGAGATCGGGGAGCTGCCTCTGGACATGCAGCCCAAGCTGCTCCGGGCCCTTGAGACCGGCCGTATCCGGCGGCTGGGCGGGAACGAGGAGATCTCCGTGGATCTGCGTCTGGTCTCGGCCACGAACCGAGACGTGGAAAAGGAGGTGTCCGAAGGCCGCTTCCGCATGGACCTCTATTATCGACTGGCCGTATTTGCCGTGGAGATTCCTCCGCTCAGGGAAAGGCCCGAGGAGATCCTGCCCCTGGCCAGGGCTTACCTCGAGGCTCCCGGGGAAAAGGGCAAGCACTTTTCCCAGGCTGCACAGCACTGTCTACACGCCTATCCGTGGCCCGGCAACGTGCGGGAGCTCCACAACAGCATCCAGCGGGCCGCCATCCTGGCAGCCGGGGAGTGGATCCTACCCGAACACCTGCCGCCCGCGGTGCGGGGCAGCGGTGGGCGGGCCGCATCCCGTGAGCAGGAGCCCCGAGCGCTGGCGGAGATCGAGAAGGAGGCCATACTGAAGGCGCTTAAGCGGTGTGAGGGCAATCGCACCCAGGCTGCCCGGGAACTGGGAATATCACGGCGGAAGCTGCTGTATCGGCTGAAGGAGTACGAGGCGGAGGAGTAGACTCGAACGGCTCCGGATGCGTGTATTCCGTTCTTGTGGACCTGGACAACGTCGGGTAGAATCGGGAAGGAGTATCTCTTCACCCGAAAGTAGAGAATCAGATATTGGAGAATCTCATGCGAATGATTGCGCTCCTTTTTATAGGCACCTTTCTACTCCTGGCCCCCGCGATCCAGGCCGGGGAGGTCGGTGTTCCGGACAACGACCCCAAGACCGGCGCGGCCTGTAACGCCATTCCCTTTCTCGCCAGCTTTATGAGGGGAGAAGCCCGGTACCAGGCGCTGGTGCCGGCCAGCATGCTCGGTGGAAAGCCTTTCATCATCAATGAGCTTTCCTTTGCCTGCTGAAACCAGAATCCTACCAACCTGGTGGCCAATCCGTGCGTCATCACTTTCGCGCATACCTCCCTGACCAAGCTGAGCGCCACCTATGCCACCAACCTGGCCAAGGACGCCACCATCGTGTTCAATGGCCCCATCGCCTACAAGGGGACCTTCCAGGCGTGGACCCCCATCGGCCTCACCAGCACGTTCCTCTACAATGGCACGGACAACTTGGTGGTGGAGGTGAAGTACAAGGCAGCGTCCGGAGGCTTTTCCTGCTACCGAAGCAGCACTATCGAGCGGGGCTATTCCATCGGAGCCGGCTCCTACAGCGCCGCAACCGGCACCGTCGGGAGCATGGCCGCCCTCAAGATGCAGTTCAAGTATCCGGATATCCGGCTGGTCCTCTCGGGATCACCGACACCGGGAGGCACGGTGAGTCTGGATCTCTTCGCTCCCGGGGACGGCGGACTGTATTACCAGCTCGCATCCTCTCTGGGCACGGGTCCCATCCCGCTGGGCAAACGGAAGATCGACCTGACCCCCGATGATCTCATGGTGGTGACCACCGGCAACCTCTTGCCTACTGTGTTCGTGGACTACTCCGGCCAGCTGGACTCGAAAGGCGAGGCAAAGGCCAAGATCAACATCCTGAACTCTCCGGTTCTCATCGGCGTCAGGTTCTACACGGCCTTCGTCACCCTGGATCCCCAGGCTCCTTTCGGCATCAAGTCCATCTCGGGGACAGAGCCCCTGACGATCACGAAGTGATCGGGAGTTCGAGAAATTCTGTACGAAGAAACGCCCTGCATGCCGCAGGGCGTTTTTTTCGATCCTGTAATCCGCTACCTACCCGCTTCAAACCTTCTTTCTGGTCTTACTGGCAGCCTTCTTCCGGGTGGTACCCGTCTTCTTTGCCCGGGCCTTTGTCTTGCCCTTGGCGGATCGGTGGCCGGGGCGGGGCAGCCCCTTCTTCCCGAACGCCTTCTTGGAAAGCGAATCGACGGTCTCGGACGACAGGAAGTCGAAGAACTGATTCTGGGCCTGGAGGATGAGCTGGTTGACGCTGCAGCCGCCCTGGTTCGTGCAACTGCCGCCGACGGACAGTAGGCAGCACTCCTCGATGTGGTAGCCGTCCATGGCGGAGACGATCTCGATGACGCGTATGTCTGCAGGGTGTCGCGCCAGAGAATACCCGCCGTTTCGCCCCACGAGGGCCCGGATGATACCGGCCCTGGACAGCTCCTGGAAGATCTTCGAGATGTATCCGGGAGAAAAGCTCAGTTTCTCGGAATACACCTTCAGGTAGTCGAGAATCTCCACGAACGATACGGGGGGTTCGGTGTACTTGTAGGCCAGGAAGGCTACACCGTGGAGGGCGTAACGTGCCCGCTTGGAGATCATGTGAACGGCTCCTCCCGGGATACCTCCTTCTTCAGGATCGGGCCCGTGAATACGAGGGCGTATTAATGGAGCCGACCACTCGGACAGGGGCATCCAGTGATCTACTGGTCCGTCTCTGAACAAAACAGCAGGCGTGTTGACCCGATCGCCTGCTCGTTGCGGCTGATTCCGGATTCAGGGGGCCGGCTTGAAGGTCGAGCCACATGACTGCACGGGGCGAAAATGCCGTGAAAATGCCGTATTTGTCGCTTCCCCTCCACCACCAGGCCCCGGGCGATTAGCACAACTTATTTTTATTATATGAGTTACGGCGAAAACGTCCGGGCCGTAGATGACTTCGTTCCTCCCGGTCCCGCAGTCCGATGGAGCCGGGATGGGACAAACATATATATCACTATTGAATATTTTCTGGAAAGGGAAAAGCGAGAGAGATTTCAAGCCGTCGATCCTGCCCCCACCAAATTGGCCGTCATGAGAAGTAGTGGTATCGATCGATGTGGTAGGGGACGATCTTGGCCGGGATTGCTCGAGAGAGCGCTTCGCGGAAGCGGCCAAACTCCCTCTCCAGTTCGGCCGGCAGGAGGGGACCTTTCAGGGGGGACAGGTAGACGAGGTCCCTGGAATCCAGCGGCATCTTGCTCAGGACACCCGCGGTCGCCGTGAGGTGGTCCGGTGCCGCGGTCCGGCCACCGGCCCCTACCAGAACGGTCACGCCGCAATGCACATTCACGCTCTTCTGATGGATGACGGCCTCGAGGACTCGCTCCACGGAGGCGTTCTTTCCGAGGGCATTGCGCAGGGAAGGAAGGCCCGTTTCCAGGCCCACGGTGATGAAGTCGAGACCGGCCTCGAGGAGCGCCCTGTAGTCCTCCGGGATTCTGCGGGGAGAGTGATCCGGGTCCTGAAAGGCCGCGATGGATCGCGTCTGCGGGCCCATGGAACGATTCACCTTATCCAGCACCCCGAGCAGGGCCGGCTGGGGCAGGGAGAGGGCGCTGGCGGAGCCGAGAAAAACGCCCTTTCTGGAGTGTATGGCCTTTCCGAAGAACCGCTGCACGGCAGCGAGGTGGTGTTCGAACTCGGCGGAGTCGAGGATCCGGAAATCCCGTCCCTTGTAAAAGGCGCAGAACGAGCACCGGCCGTGGGGACATCCCTGGGCGGGCAGGAGTACCACATCCCGGTAGCGGTCGGGAGGAAGGATGAACACAGGTTCGGGATAGGCGTCGGCAAAACGCTCCTTCTCCTGTTCGTATCGGGCCGGTGTCCAGGCGGCAGCGGTGCGGAGACGGTCCAGGAGAAGGGCTTTCCTGTCATCGTAATCCTGGAGGGTCACTTCGACGGAACCGTTCTCGATCTTGTCGGTCAGGATCGCGGTAAAAAGAACCACGGTTTCGTGCAGGTCGCTGGCTGTATCGTCGGAGAGAATCCGGACGCTGCGACCGTCATGGACCACGACTTCCCCGTTCAGGGTTCGCCGGTGCAGGGCTGAGCCGGGCCGGAAAGAACACCATCGACCCTCTGCGTCCAGGCGCAGGAACACCTCGGTGGGAGTTTCAAGGGCCAGATCTCCCGGCCCGATCCGGACCTTTAGAGGGCTGAAGGACTGGTTTGCTCTCTGGATCATGACGGTTACCACATGAGATCGCCACCTGCCCCATATACCCTTTTGTAGTATAGCCCATGTTTGGACTCCCCCCCGAGGAGGGATCCACGTCATGCCAGGATTTTCCCTTTTTGAATTGTGCCCGGCAACGTCACCGCCTACCATTCCTCCCCGGCTGGCAGACCGCTAGAACACGCGTGAGGACACCCCGTTGATCGTCAAGAATTTACCCGACGCCCCTCCCCCCAGGGCCGTGTTGACGGCCTTATCCGGCGCCCCCGCTCCTTTTCTCCTTGAAAGCGCGGAGCACACGGGGCGATTCGGACGCTTCTCCTTTGCGGGGGTGGATCCATACCTGATTCTCTCCACCCGGGGTCGACGTATCGAGGTGTCTCGTGAAAAAAAAACAGAGACCTTCGAGGGGGATCCCTTCCAGGAGATCCGGAGGATCCTGTCCGGATCGTCGTTCCTTTCCGGCGTGGAGGTGCCGACCCCTTTTCCCGCAGGGGCGGTTGGATTCTTTTCCTATGATCTCGGCCGGCAGCTCGAGCGGATCCCGGTGCATGCCCGGGACGACCTGGACCTGCCGGACGCGTGCCTCATGCTCCACGATGCGGTGATCACCTGGGACCACGATTCCGGAGAGACGTTCCTGGTTTCCACGGGACTCCCTCTGGAGGGTAAGGCGGCCAGGCGCCGGGCCGAACAGCGTGCCCGGGACCTGGAGGCCCGGCTCCGGGCGGCGAGTCCGGAGGCGAACGGCCGACCGGGGGTGTCGGGGCCGCTTCGGTCCACATTTACTCGCCGGGAATACATTGAGGCGGTGGCGCGTGCCAAGGACCTCATCGCCGCCGGCGACCTGTTCCAGGTGAACCTGTCCCAGCGTTTCAGCGTACCTACACCCGAATCGGGCCGTTCGATCTTCCAGCGCCTTGCCCGGTCGAATCCCTCGGCCTTTGCGGCTTATGTTTCGAGCCCCTGCGGGACGGAGGTGGTATCCGTCTCTCCGGAACGATTTCTGCGGATTTCCGGGAATCGAGTGGAGTCGAGCCCCATCAAGGGCACGCGTCCCCGCGCCGCGGATCCCGAGGAAGACCGGCGCCTGGCCCAGGAACTCCTCAGTAGCGACAAGGACCGGGCGGAGCTGGTGATGATCGTGGATCTGATGCGCAACGACCTCGGTCGTGTGGCACGGTTCGGGAGCGTCAGGGTCACGGAATTCCCCGCCCTGACGAGCCACCCCACAGTGCACCATCTTCACGGGACCGTGGTGGCGCAACTGGCCGAGGGGCGGGACGTGGTGGATGTTCTGGAAGCGGCGTTTCCCGGCGGCTCCATCACCGGAGCGCCCAAGATTCGGGCCATGGAGGTCATCGAAGAGTTCGAGCCCGTGCGGCGAGGAATCTACACCGGCTCCATCGGCTACCTTTCTTTCACGGGCGAGGCGGATCTCAACATCGCCATCCGCACCCTGGTGGTGAAGAACGAGCGGGTCACCTTTTCGGTGGGCGGCGGTATCGTGGCCGATTCGGACCCGGAGAAGGAATACGAGGAGACGCTCCACAAGGGGCGGGGCCTCGGGGCAGCCCTTGGATTCACGCTATGACCGTGCAGTGCGTTCTCCTGGTGGACAACTACGACTCCTTCGTGGGGAATCTCTACCAGTACCTGGGCGACTTGGGCGCCGAGCCCGTGATGCGCCGCAACGACGCTGTCACCGTGGAAGAAGCCCGCGCCATGGAGATCACGCACCTCGTGGTCTCCCCGGGCCCCAGGACACCGCGGGAGGCCGGGGTGTCGGTGGGTTTCATCCGGGCCTTTGCAGGCGAGGTGCCCATCCTCGGAGTGTGCCTCGGCCACCAGGCCATCGGATGCGCCTTCGGAGGAAAGGTGATTCGGGCCCGCCGGCTCCTCCACGGCAAGACCTCACTGGTACACCACACGGGCACGGGCGTGCTCCGGGGACTCCCGTCGCCGTTCATCGCCACCCGGTATCACTCCATCGCCCTGGAGCGGGAGAGCCTTCCGGAGGCTCTCGAGATCACGGCGTGGACCGACGACGGCGAGATCATGGGCGTGCGCCACCGGGCGTATCGAGAGGTGCCCGTGGAAGGTGTGCAGTTCCATCCCGAGGCCTACCTGACCGAGTACGGCCGCGACGTGATGCGGAATTTCCTCGCCCGGGCGCCGAGGAGGCGGACGTGAGCGAAGCGTGGGTGAATGGCCGGTTCCTGCCCCTGGAGGAGGCGGAGGTGCCCGGCCTCACCGGCGAGGCGGGGCTCTTCGAGACCTTACTTGTGCGATCCGGAGCGCCGGTGCATCTCGATGCGCATGTGGATCGGCTGCTCGGATCCGCCGGAATCCTCGGGCTACGAGGCGCGCCCGGCCGGGCCGAAGTTCGCAAGGCCTGCCTTTCCCTGCCATCCCGGTGCAACGTAGAAACGGGAAAGATGCGCATCGCACTGGTCGAGGGGAGGACGGCGGTGACCGTGGAAGCGTTTGCCGGCTACCCGCCCGCGTACTATGAGAACGGCGCCGAAGCGGACCTTGCAGCCGACACCGGCCATCCCCTGGGGGACCGGGCCGGCCACAAGGTGCTGCCGTACACGCCCCTCCTCGAGGCGAGGAAGAGGGCGAGGGAGCGGGGGGCCGTGGACGTGATCTTCCAGGACGCGGACGGGGCGATCCTCGAGGGGTGCGCCAGCAATGTGTTCGTGGTCACGGCAGGGGAGGTCCGGACACCGCCTCTCCACCGACGGATCCTGTCCGGAGTGACCCGGGCTGCGGTCCTGGCGGCAGCGCGGCAACGCGGCCTGACGGCGCGGGAGGAGGACATCCACGCGGGTGAGCTGGAAGAAGCGGAGGAGGCCTTCCTCACCGGAAGCCTCATGGAGGTGATGCCGCTCAGGAGGGTGGGGGCAACCGCGATTTCCATTGGTGCGGTCGCCAAGGAACTGCTCGAGGCCATGAGGAGGTGAAGCAGCAAAAGCTGTTTGTCCCGCTGAATGAACGATGACTTGACATATCCATGGAATAACGTGGATACGGGGGTATCCATTTAACCGGACCCGTCCAGGCCCGTAGTCCTCCAGGGGCGG